>JAUNQV010000057.1 GCA_030535995.1 Bacteroidales bacterium | reverse complement strand
ACAACATCAAGTTCTTCGTTCAGGACAATGTTCTCCCAGAACTCACAGCTTCTCCAGACCTCTCTAAGAAGGAATTCTCTCTCGACGTTGAGCGCTACCCAGGTCAGGGCTATGGCGCAACAACTTTCACTCCAGACTTCACTGAGGCACTTGCATTCCTTGGCATCGAGGATATCACAGCAGCTACTCTCGTTGGTATTAACGCCGACGGTTCAGAAGAGGCTGCTCCTGGTCCTGGTGGTATCGACGGTTGGTGCAACTCTGAAGGCACATTTGTTGGCTGGGGTACAGAAGCAAAGATTTGTGTTAAGTTCTTCCCATCTGTTCCTCAGTATGAAATCTGTGACATGAACGGCGGTGATGTTGTAGGCACAACTTATACAGTTAAGTACGCTCTCAAGGCTAACGACAAGACTGCTATCTACGCAATCAACGTGAAGTTCGTGGAGAAGCCAGTGATTTACCTTGCAGACTACACAGCAAAGGCAGAAACTGTAGAACTCAAGATTGCTGCACAGGACGCTGAAGGTAACTGGGCTGCAGAAAGCGCAACAGAAGCTATCAATGTTGCAGACATCACTGCTCTCGTTGGTGAAAACTACGTTGTATACGGCGTAGGTGCAAAAGATGGCGATAAGGAAACTCTTACTAACAGTTATTCTTGTGACCCACATCCTGGTTTCTGGTGCTTGGCTGATGGAACAGCAGACGTTTGGGCTAACAGCACATTCGGTGTAAGCTTCTATGCTGCTGAAGGCGTATTCAAGACTTGGACAAAGGCTGCTGTAACAGAAGACCTCTCTACTACATTCTACTTCGTAAATGAAGAAGCTAAAGAATATGTAGCATACAAGGTTGTACTCTGTGCTCCAGAAGTTGTAGATGAATGGTTTGCTGAAGGCAACTTCAAGGTAAACGACTACGTAAACGGCGAAAAGATGGCTATTGCTGATGCACGCTACGAAGTTGACCCAACAGACGAGAGCAACAGTTGTATCGTTGTAACTTCTAACGATGAACCAGCAAACGATTACGATGCTCAGCTCTTCATTTCAACAACAGATCCCCTCAATGTAGGTGATGTTATTACATTGACCATGAAGGTACGTGCAGATAGAGAACAAAGCGCTGCTTCACAGGCTCACTCTACTCCAGGTGACTACATTCACTGGGCATGTGTTGGCAATATCAACTTCACAACAGAGTGGACTGAAATTACACTTACTGCAACTGTTACAGCTGACATGTCTAAGGAAGACAAAAAGATGCAAACTATCACATTCAACCTTTCTGACATGACAAACAAGACAGCTAACAACTTCTACTTCGATGACATCAAGCTTGAAGTTGCTGTTCCAGACGCTATCGAAGGCGTTGAAGCTGCTACTGCTGCAAACGGCAAGTACATGGAGAACGGCAAGCTCGTTATCATCAAGAACGGCAAGAAGTTCAACGCTGCAGGTCAGGCTATCAAGTAATTGAAGAACTGATAAACATACATACTTAAGAATCCTTCGGGCGCTCGCCCGAAGGATTTTTTTTACTCAAGAAGTTTCGTGTACAAAGAAGATGTGGGAGGATATGCCGCTTTTCAGCGATGGAGGTAGAGGACGATACTTGTCTGTGGATATAAGGGGGGCAAAACGAAATGTGATGCTTCCCTTTCTTTGTAAATCGGTGTGTCGCTTTGATAAATAGAGAGTTAGCCATAAGAGGATGGTAGCACAGGGCAAAAACGAAATGCGACATTCGGTTTACATTCGTGTTACATTCAAGGAGGCTTTGAACGGTGTTTGAACGGCAAATGTTACATTGAGGGTTGAGTACCGGGCGAACGCGGCTTCTGAGGCTTGTTTTGGGGCTTCTCCGGGCTTTTCTTTGTTGCGCTGGGTGTTTTATCGACGAATGATTGTGGGCGGCCTATTTGGCCGCTTTTATTTTGCCCTCTTGCTAACTTTTCAACTGCTAAAACGCTGATTAAACCGCACTTAAACGAATTTTGAACAGTTTTGAACGCTCGTTCCGGTATATGGGTTGCCGGGATGAGCGTTTTTTTATTCAGAAAAGTTGATTTTTGAGGGATGGCTATGCAGTTGGTTATGCGTTTGGCTATGCAAATTTGCCATTGCAAAAACGAAATGTATATAAGTGGCTATGCGTTTGGTTAT
This sequence comes from Bacteroidales bacterium, assembly GCA_030535995.1. GTDB lineage: Bacteria > Bacteroidota > Bacteroidia > Bacteroidales > Bacteroidaceae > HGM04593. Next base: position 11,476 of record JAUNQV010000057.1, on the reverse strand, counting down.
GCATATTTCTTTTTTTTTTTTTGTTTTCAACCCTACAAACTTCCAAAATGAGGGCAAAAACACCGCTTTTTCGGGTGTTTTCGCGTACCAAAATAACAAAGCGCACCGTATTCGCGGCGCACTTTTTAGCGTAAAGTCCTATAAAATCGCGACTTATCGCGTTTTAGGCTCTTGCAGAGCGTACATTTCGTACTCACACACAAAATAAAGACTCATCAAAATCCTCTAAATAACGGTCGGGCATTTGCTTTTTAATGTTGTGCAAATTGAGAGAGTGAGGTTGATGAATATACTCAGCAAAGAATTTCTTATATCTTGTTTTATTGCCAGGTATCCTAAAATCTCCATAGAACAAATCAAACTCAGCCTCTTTTGTTATTTCTGAATAGTGAGGTGAGTTAAAAAAGTTCAAGACTTCTTTGTGGTTCTCTTTTAGTAATGGGAGTTGTTTCTTTAATTTATACGGCCAAGGTTCTTTGATGGAATCGACATAGATTACAACAACCATTCTTATATTTTGTGCCTTTCGCTCAATATAAGATTTGTATTCCAACTGTTCCAAATCTTCGGTGCTGTCTTCAGTCCTGTCTGAGACATTGAGTTTTTCAATATTGTCATTTGCCCAATTGGTTATTTGCTTATTGAACTTAACAACCAAAATGGATAATAATAAAAGAATAGCAATCCACATATTATTCCAGCCTTATTAACCCCATAACTAATGCAACTGCGTTTATTTCAGAGTATGGCAATTCAAATGGGTCATATTCTTTATTATCGGATACGATTAATATATGTTCTTTATCACTACCCGGCTTTATGCGTTTTATAAGCGCACCTTGCTTTGTGTCAAGTACGTATGGCTTATTCCATTGAAAAAACAAATTGCTCATAGGAATACGCTGGCAAGCAACGATGTCGCCCGATAGGTATGTTGGTGACATACTATTTCCCTTTATAGGTATAAGAAAGTCTGCACCCTTAAAGGCTGGAACTGTGTATCTTTCGCATTCATATTCAAGAATGGATGTCTCATCTGTTAATGCTCCGGCCATTGCGCTTAACGGAATGAGTGGAATTCCAGCGTTTGGCTGATTGGTGGCTTTCGCAACAGGGGTATCGTTAGTCTTTAACATTCTACCTCGCCCTGTAAGCAACCATTCGGAAGATAAATCTGTATAATGAAGTAGAATTTTTTCAATATTGGCAGAATTCATTCCCTTGCCACTTTTCTTGAGCTTGCCAAGCAACCCTACAGATAAGTCTGCGGCTACAGTCATCTGATTATCATTGATGCCCTTTACCTTCATGTATTCTTGAAGTCTTTCTATAAAATTTACGCTCATATTGAATATTTTCTTTATTATTTCTTTTGGATATTGAAAAAACTCTATATCTTTGCAGCACATTCAAAGTTTGAACACGCGCCAAAGGTACGAAAATTGCGCGAGGTAACAATGAAAAATTAACGAATATAAGAAATAAGAGTATGACAAAGTTTGAGTTTGAAGACCTCACAGGTTTGAAAGTAACAGAAGAGGAGTACAAGGAGATTGAGAAAATGTACTACGCAGTTCCTAATATGGATAAGCACGAGTTCTGCAAGCGTTGGAGACAGACAGGCAACAATCCTTTGACCGTTGAGCTGGCTAAACAGGCGACCATTGCAAACGGAATGCTTGAGGAGAGAAACAACGAACTTGAAGACTGCCACAGCAAGATGGAGGAACTTGCGTGGTTCCTCATCGGCAAGGCTGCTGCCTACGACGACACAGATTTCTACAAAGAAGCCATCAGGATTGTCGGTCACAAAGCAGCAGTTCTTCACAAGATAAAGATGGGCTATCCACTTTGGAAGGAAGACAGAGACTATATCAAGAACAACTTAGCATAAACAGACAGTATGAAAAAGAAAATCATTGTAGAGTATGGCGAACAGACTGCAATAGCAAAGATATTGGGCTGTACCGTCGAAATGGTGTGTCATTCGTTGGCATACCGCAAGAATAGCCTCCTTGCGCGTCAGATACGCAAGGTGGCTATAGAACGCGGTGGCGTTGAAGTAGAGTTGAAAACAACAGCAAAACAGAAAATCGTATAATTATGGATAAGATAATGAGCCTTATACAACTTGTGATGGCGGTTTTTATGCTAATCTGCCTTATCATTTGGGGAATCGCCCACTTGATTATGGAAACAATCGGCTTCATTGGTTTCCTTGTGGTTTGCGGATTCGCATACCTTATATGGGCGATGATTCGCCAGCTGTGGAAAGAGTATAAAGAAGAGTCGGATAAATAACAAACAATCAACCCTACGGGATGGAATATTACAAGAAAATATTGTGCGTAAGCTACGATGAACTGACAGGTGGCAGTGACCCTGTGGTTAAGGTCGGCACATTGCTTTCTCTCCAATATAGGAAAAAAGTAATGGCCGCTCAACGTGGCGGTGGAGAGGGTAAGCAAGCCCTTTACATATACGCTTCCCTCCCGGACAAATACAAAGCCCGGTTTGAGGCCAAATATGGCGACCCGGCAGAAGTGTTGAAACAGGAACAGATGAAGAAGCAATTGGTGATAGATGCAAAGGCGCGTGATTGGTACGAGTTGTTTGAGTATGATTTGAACGGTGTTCAAACGCACCTCGACGAGCGTTTGATTGACGAATATACTTTGAACGCATCGGTACTGAATGTGCTTATCAGCGAACAGAACGACCGTGTAGCCTTATCGAAGGCTCTCAACAACAAACGTGGCGACCTTTGGGAAATACTCCTTGCCACTTGTGAACACTTACGCGAATTGCACGGCCACACTCTCCCTGCCAATGCAGCCCGTTTGCGTGGCAAGATTGCCGACTACAAGCGCGACGGATATGCAGCCCTCATCAGTGGTAAGATAGGCAACCGTAACACCACAAAGATTACCGAGGAAGCCGGAAGGCAAATTGTCGCCCTCAAGCGTAGCCGTGTGCCTGTATTGACCGATGCACAGATATTCGAGGAGTTCAACCGCATAGCCGACAGAAAGGGATGGAAACCCCTTAAAAGCGAACGTTCCCTCAGACAGTGGCTCAACAGTCCGGAGATACAACCTTTATGGTTCGACGCTGTACATGGCGAGCGTGCCTCACATCAGCGTTTCGACCGCAAACATCGTACCATACTCCCCACATTGCGCGACAGTCTGTGGTATGGTGACGGTACAAAACTCAACCTGTACTACCGTGATGAGGACGGCAAGATGCGCACCATCAACGTATATGAGGTGGTGGACGCTGCTACCGAAGTGTTGCTCGGTTACTATATCGGCGACAATGAGGACTACATTGCGCAGTACCACAGTTACCGTATGGCTGTGCAAACCAGCGGACACAAGCCCTACGAGATTGTATATGACAACCAAGGCGGACACAAGAAGAATGCCTCACAAGGCTTATTCTCGAAGATTTGTCGCATACACCGCCCGACAGCCCCATACAATGGAGAATCGAAGACCATTGAAAACCTGTTCTACCGTTTCCAAAGCCAAGTGCTGCACAAGCATTGGAACTTTACCGGACAGAACATCACCACAAAGAAGGACAACAGCCGCCCGAACTTGGAGTTCATCGAGGCCAATGTCCACCAGCTCCCCACATTGGAGGAACTGAAGAACCAATACGCTGCCGCACGTAAGGAGTGGAACGAAATGCCACACCCGGCAACAGGCAGACCGCGTATAGATATGTACAACGAGAGTGTGAACCCGGAAACACAGGAGGTTGGAGTACACGACTTCATCGATATGTTCTGGTTCATTACCGAAAAGCCATCAACCTTTGGCACACGCGGCATTGAAATTACCATCAGAAAAGAGAAGTATGCCTACGAGGTATTCAGCGAACCCGGAACACCGGATATGGAATGGCGTAGGCAGAACACCTATAAACAGTTCTACGTGCAATATGACCCCTACGAAATGACCAGTGTCCGATTGCTCTATAAGGACAAAGCAGGAAACTTGCGCTTCGCACGTGTGGCAGAACCTCCAATGGTTATCCACCACGCACAACAGGAGCAGACAGCCGAGGAGAAACGCTTTATCCGTCAGATGCAGGAGGCGACCACTACCGAGCGTGTTGAAAGACAGGTGGCAGGACGTGAGATTGAATATGACCACGGAGTAGCACCGGAACAGCACGGACTCGACACCCCGAACCTCAAGGGACTTGCAAAGGAGGCACAGCGTCAGATAGACAAGCGTGTCCGTCGATACAGTGGCAAGCCGGAAGAGTACCAGCTTGGGCGCGTGACTAAGTCAGTCAGCCTAACCACCTTTGACCAATTGGAGGAAGAGCAACGAGATTACAAGAAAATAGCAGGAAACAAACTATAAAGAAATAAAGAGTATGAGTAAGTTAAGCAACAGTGAGAAGACCAGTATCCGTGAAGCATTGGCAGGATATGTGGCAAAGTTCCCAAGTCAGAACAAAGCAGCCAGCAGTCTAAACGGCACAAGTGCCGGAACAATAAGCAGTATCCTCAACGGCAAGTGGGATAACATCAGCGATGATATGTTCCGCTCGATAGCGTCCCAAATTGGCAGTACCGCTACAGGTTGGCAGATTGTTGAGACGGGTGCGTTCCAAGAAATAAACTTTGCCCTTGGCGATGCTCAGGAGCACAAGAACGTAACTTGGGTGGTTGGCGAAGCCGGATGTGGCAAGACTGCGACCTCACGCACATACGCGATGGAACACCGCGAGGTTTTCTATATCCTTTGCAGTGAGGATATGAAGAAGGGCGACTTTGTACGCGAGATTGCCCGTTGTGTAGGCATCAAGACTGACGGACACAATATCCGCGAGATATGGGGCTTGATTCTCGACAACGTAGTGCAGATGGACGCTCCTTTGCTCATCTTCGACGAGGCCGACAAATTGACAGAACCCGTGTTTCACTACTTCATCAGCCTGTACAACAAGCTGGAGGACAAAGCCGGGGTTGTATTCCTCTCGACGGACTACATCTGCAAGCGTATCACACGCGGACTACACTTCCAAAAGCCGGGCTATAAGGAGTTGTTCAGCCGTATCGGTCGCAAGTTCTTTGAGGTGGAGCCTACAACGGCACACGATGTACACGCGATATGTCGCGCCAACGGTATAACAGACCCCGTGCTGATTGACAAGGTGGTGATGGAGGCTGCGGAGTATGAATTTGACCTTCGCCGCGTGAAGAAGACCATACACCGCGAAAAGCGCAATATGTAACGTGTAAAATGTGGTTGGTATGGATAGAAATGTTTTTGAGCATTTGAAGATAGACACCCACAAGGAGTTAGGCGACCGATGGATGGACTATCCTGTCTTGCAACAGGGCGAGTTTGAAAGCGTATCGGTGTGGGTTGATTACCGAGAGGATGCAACGATACTAATCGGGCAGCAAGGAGGTGCTTGGGTCTGTGGAATGATTATACGCACAAGAGTACAGCATACGTCTTTTAATCCCGGTCTTAAATGGGGCAAGTTCGCCTCAAGAACAGATGCCATTTTATGGGGCTTGGGCTATATTCTACGGTACTATTCCTATATGTCCCCTCTTAAAAAGGCAGCACTTGAAATGATAGAGAAATATAGACAACCAAGTTTATTTGATATATGGGACGAGCATTGAGTGTAAATGAGGTATTGAACCAAAAGAAACAGACATTCCCTTTTGAAGGGAAATGGGCAGACGCTTTCGGTCAGCCGGAGAAAACAGGTGTGTGGTTCATTTGGGGCAACAGTGGAAACGGCAAGAGCAGCTTTGTGATGCAGCTTTGCAAGGAACTGTGCAAGTATGACCGAGTGGCATACGACAGCCTCGAAGAGGGTGATAGCCTAACAATGCAACAAAGCCTTATTCGCCACGGAATGGCCAGCGTGGGCAAACGATTCGCCCTGTTGAACTGTGAGACCATTGAGGACTTGAAAACGCGCCTACGCCGCCGAAAAAGCTATAATATCGTAATCATTGACAGTTTCCAATACACCCAAATGTCCTACAAGGACTACATCGGTCTGAAAGAGGCATTCCGCGACAAGTTGTTCATCTTCATCAGCCACGCCAGCGGACGTATGCCATCGGGTAAGGCTGCGGTAAGCGTGATGTACGATGCAACACTCAAGGTATGGGTTGAGGGATACACGGCATTCTCCAAAGGACGCTTCATCGGGGACACCGGGAAGTACACCATTTGGGCTGAGGGAGCAGACAGATATTGGGGCAATAATAACAACTTAAAATAAAGAATTATGAGTTACAAAGGGACAGAGACATTTCAGTTATTGATTAAGAACTACCACGCCACCATTCTTATTGACAAATGGCTGGAGCAGGATGTTCAAACAGACCTAAGAGTTCGCAGGGCAAAGACAAGAGGTCACATCGTGATTGAGACAAAGGACGTGCTATTTGCGAACTTCGTGCGAGAGAGTTTTCCCGGTTGCCAAGTAAACATCAAAGAATAAGGCTATGGACGAAACTATTGAAAACATCATCGAACACGCGCTGGATGAGGTCAAGCATTACGGGAACTGTGATAGATATACCATATTGGACGAGGTTAGCCGTAGGCTTCGAATAGAGAGTGAAAGCGCATTGAAAATGGAGTATTTTATGGAGGATACAGACTATGAGTAGCACGAAAAGAACGGTGGAACTGAAACCACCCAACGGGAAACAGACCAAGGAAATGATAACAAGTCCCGGACACGTTTGTGGATATTGCAAAGGGATTGGGTATTTTCAACCTTGTTGGTATCACCGAAACGAAGAACCGACACCTTGCCCGGTATGCGATGGAACGGGAATGGTGGATGCGATAGTAACCATCGAATGGAAACCAAGTAAAAAATAGTGATTATGGCACATATTGAAAGTATAAGAATTGGGCGCACCTGTTTTTGGGACACTGCTCTATGCTTGACAATGGAAGAGTGTGAACAATTGTTGCCCGATATGGAAGCAGCTCTAAAGAAAAGCGAGAAAAGATACGAAAAGTACCGCGATATCCACGAGGGAGGTGAGGCGACGACTCGACAACAGGACTTGATGGTTGCTGCCGAAAGCAAAATGAAAACACTGACCGCAGTTGTGAATACGATATATGAATTACTAAAGATTCAAAAACAATGAAACAAGAAGTAACCAATTTCTCCCGGTTCTATTCCACCTTCAACCGTATGCCTTATCACGGCGACCGAGAGAGCCTAAAGCAGCAGCTGGTGATGCAGTTTACCAATGGGCGCACAGAAAGCCTCAGAGAGGTCACAGTAAAGGAATACGAAGCCCTATGCAATGAGCTGGAGAAGCAAGTTCCACCCAAGCCTCGTGATGTATTCGCAAGGGAACTGAAACGCAGACGTTCCGAGGTGTTGCACCAAATGCAACTGTACGGAGTAGATACTTCAGATTGGAAGATAGTCGATAAGTTCTGCCTCGACAGCCGAATAGCCGGGAAGCGATTCCGTTACCTTGAGATTGAAGATTTGGAAGCCCTCTACAAGAAGTTGAGAGCAATGAGAAAGAAACAAGATGAGAAATAACATATTCAGTAACTATTAATTTTTAGAGACACTATGAACATTCAAGAAATGGTAAAAGGTATGAGTGCCGAGGAGCGCAAAGCCTTGATGGAAGAGTTGAACCAACAGGAACAACAGGAACAGACCAACCGACGCGATGCGTATGAGACCATGCGTAAGGAGTTGGTAAACGAAGTAAAGGACAAAGCAATAAACCTTGTCGAGGTTGTGAAACAGTTTCGCGATTGGCTCGATGGTGAGGTGAAGACTTTCCGTGATGTGATGCGCGAGTATGGCCATCTTCGCAAAGATGAGCAGATGAGTTTCACCCTTGTGGAAGGCGACTTCAAGGTTGAAGTTCGCAGTAATAAAGTGAAGTGCTTTGATGAACGTGCCGATGTAGCAGCAGAACGTCTGATGGAGTATCTGAAGAAGTACATCAGTGGTTCTTCGAAAGGTGCTGAAGACCCCTTATATCAGTTGGCTATGACGTTGCTTGAACGTAACCGTCAAGGCGACCTTGATTATAAGAGCATCAGCAAACTCTATGAGTTGGAAGAGAAGTTTGATGAAGAATACAAGTCCATCATGGAACTGTTCCGTGAGAGTAATGTCGTACAGGCAACAGCCATCAACTACTACTTCCATCAGCGCGATGAGAACAACGTCTGGCATAGAGTTGAGCCATCATTCTGTCGCCTGTAATAATGTTTTATTCAAACCTTGAACACAAAATGCGGAGTTCCATTTGGAAATTCCGCATTTTTGTTTATAACCCGTTAAAATCTAAGTAATTTTGCAATATGAAAGGTAGAGATAAAGGACTTATATCAGCACGCGACCGCAAACTGTATGAGCGGTACTACTATTGGACTGAAGTGCAAAGGCTTCGGTTTGATGATGCGTTGCACGTCCTTTCTACCGAAGAGTTCTTCATCAGTGAGAGTCGCATAATGCAGATTATACGCAAACTTATCAGCGAGGGTTACGAGATTGAAAAGGGCAAGAAATTGAAGCGTCCCGGCTTCAGTGGTTTCAGAGCTTGCCGACCGAAAGCAAAACCTTCGGACGCTCAGCCTTCACTGTTTCCCGAATTGTTTCAGTAACCACACAGGCGTATGTCATTTCGTACACTTTGATACCGTGATACCAAGTAAAGAACTTCGACCGCTTGCGTATGAGCACCCCGTCATCGACAGGACGAAAGCCCTGCAATATGGTGTGTAATCTGCTTCTCATATCCTCGCGTTCCTCTACGGCATATTGAGTACCGCACTCTGCGTGAGTGTCATCATAGCAATCGATGATGAGCCGGACACGGAACATTGCATCTCCTTTTTGATTTCGCCCGGCAAGGTTGCTCCATTCCGTTTCGGTATTCTCTACCAATACGGCAGGAAAGGTTATCGGGTACATATCCCGGTTGTCATCTTCCAAGTTCTCAAGCTGGCCGTAGTCTTCATCTACCATTGAGAGTTCCGGCATCTGTTCGTTGATGTGTGCAACGAGCTTACAAATCATTGATTCCATCTTTTATTTTGTTTATTGACTCCATAATCATTTTGTTTATCTCTTGGCTCAGTTCCTGACTATCACCTATGAATTGACGCTGGGGAATGTTCGCCCTTACATTGAGTTTGCTTTTCTTTGTAAGAGCCAGCGCACGCCATTTGGCGGCTTCGGGTGGCAGTTCCTTGGGCAACTTACCACCTCCTCGCACTCCAGCCAAAGAGTAGGCTTTTGCCCATGCCATCTTACGCATTTTGGGTGTTACTGTCGGGTGGGTGTTGATTGTGCCTCCCTCGTTATGAATTGCAGCATATTCTACCGGGTTTGTAATGGTCACTTCTCCGCGTCCGGGTTCTGACTGAATGGAACGCATCAAGTGATTGCGTCGAGAGGTCAGCGGAGTATATCTTGAGTCTGTACCCTTGCCGTTCTGTCGGCGAGTCCTTTTCCAAGGTCTTACACCCCCGTCGACAAATCCGCCTTCTCGAAAGTTCTGCTTGAAATGGCGGACGGCAACGACACCAACCTTACGAGGTAGTCTGTCGTATAGTTCCCGTTCTATTTCCTTTTTCAGACGCTCAATTTTGCGCTGGAGTTCTTTTGAATTGCTCATTTTGCATAAAAACAATTAAAAATAATCGTATTCCTTTGGTGTTTAATTCGCAAATATGTACTTTTGTACAGACTTCTTTTGAGGCAGTTCCTGCAAGGGGATGATGGTCTATCACGATGGCCGCCTTAAAAGGAGTTTTTTTATTTCTCCCTAATGAAGTATGGTTGTTCAAAACCACCTTTGTGCTCTTCAAGTTTTACAAGCCATGTTGTACCGTTGTATTTAAATGTATATTCTTGATAAGCAACGATACCACGTTCTATTTTGGCTTGAATATTCTTTCTTGCTTTGTCATCAGTTAGGTCTTTGCCTTCTCCCAAATGGCTTTCTCGTTTATATTTCAGTTTATTGGGGTTCTGCCAAATATATAACGCTGCATTCAGTTCCTCCATACTACGACAATGGGCGAGTAAACGCGAAAGAGGTTTTTTGCTTAATAACAAATCCCCTGTTTTGATATTTGCCAATTTATGATGTTCTGACGATACAGTTACAACATTGTCTGCGAGGATGCGCTTACGTTCTTTATCCACCTCAGCTCTTTGTTTTGCTATTTCTTCGTGACGATGCAAGCAGCCATCAATAAACGGACAATTGTAGCAGTCCTTTTTACGGTTCTCAAACAGCGTTAGAAGACGGTTCTTTATGCCGCTTTTGCGGTATGCCGGGCATTGAGCGCAGTTCTTCGGAAAGTATGGGTGTGTATCGTTGAACGTATGGCCATCCTTACCAGGATTGTTCTCAAGTCCTTTTTGTGCAGGAGTATCCTCTATGTCGTCCAATACTTCGGGATTGGCTGGCTCATCGGTCTGCTCCAGCATACACTTACAGTTCCATCGGTCGCCCGGTCGGTGTCTTTTCCAAAATGGGTGGTCTATGGGCAGGGTGAGTTTCTTCTGCCAATAGAAACGATGCACACTGTCCGGCTCGGGTGATGTTGTAGGCATCCACCGTAGGTTGGGCATTATGTCCTTGTCGCGTTCGAAACGTCGCCAATCGGCTGCTGTATGGGCGCGGATAATGGCGGTGTCGTACTCTGTCCTCAACCAACTGCCAACATAGTGCGAGGATATGCCTTGCACTTCTTCAGCCCACTGCCGGAAGGGTTTCAGTTTGCCGTCGGGTGTCGTGAGCTTTGCGGCCATCTTCTCACCCATAGAGTGTACCTTGAACGCGGCGAACACCTCATTGGAGTGGCGCAGTTCCCTGTAGAACTCTTCTTCGTGAGTCGGTGGCACCTCTGCCCGGCTCAAACCCTCAACGGTAGCCTCGTTCATCAAGCGTAGAGCCTCGCGCCACGCTGTAGGCTCGATGTCGTTGCTTGTATCGAAACCGTGATATATCTTCCGCAGGAACGTAGCCAGCACATCGGGAGAAAAACGGATTCCTTCTGCGATGTTGCTGAAGCCGGGATGCCCACCCTCGTAGTAGAGGTTATCCATCAAAAGTCGGAATCCGCCCCGTCCGTTTCCGGGGCTATCCCGAAAAAACCTTTCAAACGCTGTTTGAACGATGTTTTACTCTTGTCTTTGGGCTTGCCTTCTTCATTTTCCTCTTTGCCTTTTGGAGTGTTGAGCTGTTCGCGTAGAGCAGCTTTCTCTGCCTCTTTCTCAGCTTTCATCTGGTCGTAGTTCTCCGGTTTCTCTACACAGAAAGTCTCATACAGATAATCATCGGAGATTGGCAGTCCCATCGATGAGAGTTTCTGCACGATGTCGATATGCTGCGACGGATTGATTTTGTCCTTTTTGGCATATACAAACTCGCCACCCTCCACATTGAAACCGAGGTCAGCGAATATCG
>JAUNQV010000056.1 GCA_030535995.1 Bacteroidales bacterium | reverse complement strand
TGTTGTATACAATCACTACAATGTTGATACCCTTAACAGGAGTAGCTGTTGCAGCACCTGCAGGTGTGAAGTAGCTTACAGAAACAACCTCGTCGCCCTCTACTACAAGGTCAGAGATTGAAGTAGCCTTCTCGTCAACTGTGCGCAGATACCATGCAGATGCAGTACCTGAACCAGAACCCCAGTAAACGATATCGCTACCGGAACCTGTACCACCGCCATGCTGGTTTGCATGCAACTTGCTGTTTGCATCACCAGACTTGTGAATCATATACTCATTTGCAGCAAATGGCTTAACGATATACACAACAGGTATTTTAGAAACACATACGCGACTGTCTTCATTGTACTCACTGATATAAGACTGTGTCTTGTCGTTGTAAATCACATAAGAGTAAGGAGCATCTGCACCTTCGGGGAATACATCGAACTCAATCTGTGCCTCCTCATCAAGGAAGATGAACTGGAAGAAGTATTCAGAAGTTTTCCAGCTGAGTTCAGCAGGTGTAGCACCCCACATGAGCTTCATTGTATTCTCATCTACATACATACTCTTTGTAACACCGTTGAAGTTCTGAGCAAAAGCAGCAACGGCACTCTCAATTCTGTAGTAGCCCTTGTTCTTGATCTTAACAACCTCAAGACCTGCCAAAGAGTTTACAGCAGCTACAAGGTCGTTAACCAAAGTCTCGGCATTTGTTCTCTCTTCAGCCTCAACTGCAGCCTCTGCAGCAGCCTTCGCGCTGTTGAATGCAGCCTCAACCTCAGGAGTTGTTACAACACAACCGGGATCGATACCTGGAACAAGACCCAAGTCATTCAATTTAGGAAGAGCAGCCAACAACCAACGATAGTAAGGATCGTCCATTGTTACCTCATAGATATTCCACTCACCCTCACCGTTTGTCTTGTTGAAGTGAACATAGTCACCGAATGCACTCTCGTTGATGAGGTTAGGATAATCCTTCAGTATATCGTAGCCATACACGAATACACCGGGGAGCTCGCTCTGGCAAGGACGCTGTGCAAGACCGCCGTCCCAGTCCATATAAACGCGCTTTGTAAGCTCAATTTCAGCAGTTTCAACAACAATAGAGTCTGTTTCGCCGTCAGAAGCCTTCAATTTGTAACCGGCCTCAACAACTTCGGGCTCGATGTCGCTGTAAAGAACAACTGCACCTTCGATGTTTGTTGATTTGGCAACCTTGATTACAGCTGCCTCTTTCTGGATAGATGTAAGGCCGGCCTCCTCTGTCCAATACTGGGCATTAGCCAAGCTGATGATATTCCAGCCATCGCCTACCTTCTTGAGCATGTAAACACAAGCGTCGTTGGCTGCAGCCACCTCGCTGTGGTGATATGGAGTTATACCTGAATAGTAGCGTGGAGCAGAGGGGTTCTCCTCCTTGTTTACACGGAGGTTACCGCTGATTACATAGAGACCTCCATCTTTGAGCTTTTCAGGGTCTGTTACCTTGTTACCAAGAACTACATTATAATCGTTAGGCATGTTGAGCTTGGGATCGAAGGCCTCGGCATAGTTGGTCATTACAACGTATGCAGGAGAAAGGTTCTCACGACGAGAAACAGTCTTGAGTGTGAAGTTAGCCAAGCTGACGCTTTCGGGGAACTTAACATCGAGGTACACGTATGATTTAGGATCATCATAGCGGCCACCACCCCAGAATGAGTGATAATAAGTTGTCTTGTCGCCATCGAACATTGCAGCCATGTTGTTATTCTCACCCTCGTTATCAGCCAAAGAGTTTGTAGTTACCAGAGTTTCGTCAAGAGCGAGTTTGTTACCTTCGGCGTCAACAACCTCAAGTTCAGCAAGAGCAATCATCGGGAAACCGTTGTTCAACTCACCATTGTTGTTTGCAAGGAATGTCAAGCGGAAGCCGTTTACAGCCTTGTCCAAGTTAACCGGTGTAGTCCACTCACGGCGGCCTTCCACGCTGTTACCAAGAGGTGTACCCTTCATACCCTCAACTCTCTCACCAAAGAATGCCGGCAATGTGTTGATGATGTACTTGGAAGCCAAGAAACTCTCGATATTAGTATCAATGCTGTTCAAGTATGTGAGCAACTCATTGAGATAATCGTATGGGTTCTCCAACTCACCGCGGTTCCAGAGGTTCTGACCGTTTGTGATGATATTGGTTCTGATGAACTCATTGTAAGCCTCCTCGGGATAGCAGTCTTTCTTTGGAGTAGCAGACAGTTTGTTTGCATAATCCTTCATTTCATCAGCTACAGTCACGTATGCAGTGTTAACCTTTGCCTCTACGAAACGACCGATAGCATTCTGCAAATCTTTTACCTGTGAGCGATATTCTTCATCTTTAAGACCCTTGTTAGCAAGAACGGTATTCCATGCATCCGGCATAGCAGCCTCAATGCCTTCAAGAGCATCTACGTTCAGACTTTCGTCCTCGTTTATTTCTGTTCCAAGCAAATCGTATAGAGATTTTGCATAGTGGTATGTGTAACCGAGCAGGAACTCGCCGCCCCATGTAGGTGCCTCATATTCTGTATTGAAGAATGAGAAGTTGAAACCACACTTTATGCTGAAGCCATCGCACCAGCCCTTTGCCTCAAGAGCCGCCTTGCGGTCTTCGGTAAATATCTTGTAGTTTCCGCGTGGGTCAGCAGCAATATATACAGTGTACTTTGCACCGTCTTTCTCTGTAGTGTAGTGCATTGTAAAGTCGCCGTCGCCAACAGGAGTCAAGAATACCTTGGCAGCTTTCTCTATCATGCCGGTTCCATACTGGTAACCATTAAGAGCATCGTTAAGCTGGTTGTCTGTAGCATTGCCATTCACATAGCGTCTCATGTTCGGGAAGTAAACATAAACAGAGCCATCGCCATCCTCTGTCGGGATGAGCTGTGCTGTAAATGGGATGCTTGCTACTGAATCCTTTCTTTCGTGTGTACCGAAATACATGTCGCCGTAGCCATCCAAGTCTACCTGAGGAACATCAACACCATCAACTTTCTCTGTTGCAGGCTGGCCTGTTTCGCGGTTATATACGGTATACTTTTCGGGAGAGTGACCGAGGATTGTCACATAAGCAGCAGACTTCACAGCCTCAAGTGTTGAAAGTCTATCGCCAACTGCGTATGTATATTCCTGGTAAGGAGTATAAGCTACGCCCTTCTCGGTAAGACCTACTGCTGTAGGAGAGTTCTTGTGTGTTCCACCGGTATAACGTGGTGACCACTCAACAATAAACTCATTGAGAGATTTAGCCAACTCAAACTCAAGATAGTGGAAATCGGTAACCTCTTTGCCACCACCTGCCCACATAGAGTGGAAGTATGTGTTGTAATCACCATCGTTCAATGCGGGAAGACCCTGACCGTCGGTACTACCGGACAAAGTGTTGTGGTCGGCGTTTGAAGTAACGGTGTAATCGATTTTATTGCCATCCAAGTCATAAATAGCGAACTCGGCAAGAGCAAAACAGAGGTTGTTGCCTTGAGGTTTCTCACCATTATGAGTACCTACAACTGTAAAACGCAATGAGTTTACAGCTTTACCGGGCCTGACAACAGATGACTTGTAAACAAGGACATTGTTCAGTTCGCCCTTCTTGGCATAGAAACCGGGCAAGCCCTGATCGGCAGTCAAGGTCATAGACCAATCCTGCGCATTGACACCTACCAATGAGGCAAGCAACAATGCAAGAGTCAGAAATAAATTTTTCTTCATAACATAAAGATTTAAAAAAACAATAAATAATAGTCTTCTCAACAATGTTCATGTAAAAAAGCACACAGGCGACATTCGGCATGCTCATGAGCGATTTTTACACAGAACACATATTTTAACTCGCAAATATGAAAAGAAATATCGGAACCCGCAAGGGAAAAACAATAAAAATTAATAAAAAGCAGTGTTAAACTTACGAACAGCAGTTAAAAGACAAAGAGGCTGCAAGGGTTAACTTTTTTTAAAAGTTTCAGGTGTACATAAAATAGTACAATTTTACCATTAATTATAAAATAATTGTTACCTTTACCCCGATAATGTATATTACGCGCAATGCGGAAACACAAAACATTGCCGGCTTTATACCTTATTATATATAATAAAGAAGAAACAACCTAATTTTTAAACTCATCAATATGAAACACAAATCATTACTCTTGACATTGCTTTTGATGCTATCGTCCATGGTTATGGCACAGGTAGAATCGGGCAAAGTGTACCGCATTGTCAACGGACAGTATGGTACAGTAGTTTCGGCAAGCCCTATAAGGAACACACTTTCTTGTGTTACCGAGGGAACAGCTACCGATTACCAGCAGATGTGGCTTATTACTGCCACAGAGAACGGCAAGTATCTTATCCAGAATGTATTCTCACAGAAATACCTGCAGAACCAGGAAAGCAGAGAAACCGCATTCTACACCGGTACAAACCAGGTAGAGTTCACCATTATAGAGAACGCATCGTTACCCGGTTACTACAACATCGACTCGGGAAGCACAAACTGGGGTATGCACTGCAACAGTGGCGGAACAGTTGTGCCCTGGAGCTACGGAACAGACAAGGTTTCGGCCTCGGAGTGGAAATTCACCGAGGTTAGTATAACCGATGAGGAGATGGCAAAAGCATACGAGGAGTACCAGGCGTTTGCTGAAGTAAACGACAACCTCGATGCAATAAAAGAGAAGGCTATGACATTCTTCAGCGACAATGCCGGTACAGAACTCAAAGGTGAATATGCCGCAATGAGTGACGAAGAGCTTGTTGCACAGATGGAAGGCCTGCCCGCTACACTGAAAAACGCCATTCTCAAGATTAAGAACAACTCTTGGGATGAGACAACACGCGAAAAGGAGTTCCGCGTTTATGACTACCGCCCATACAGCGACCCTATCGCATGGGCCGACAAGCTATTCTTGCGCTACTACAGCCGCATCGACAACCCAACGGGTATCTCATCGAGCAGCGACAGAGATTTTCTCTTTATATTTGTCGACAATATTCCCGCACGCACAACCGTTCACCTCACAGAGGTTAGCGGTACCGGTTATTTCGGAACCGACACAAAGCTCGTTTCCGGCTTGAACATTGTACCCTCGGCAATAAAGGACGGTGTACTTTACATTCGTTATGTGTGCAACACCGACACAGCAACATACGAACTCAGCGACTACCCCAACCTGAAAATTCATATTGAGGGCGGTTATGTAAACGGTTTCTGGAGCAAGGAGCGCGGCCACACAAATGCCGACTGGGCATATATGAAGCAGAATATGTTCAAGAACCCCACAGCCATTCAGGTAAAGGGTAAATACGCACTTCTATCATTCCGCAAAGCCGAATTCCTGGCAGCATGCCCCACAAAGATTACCGAGCTGATTAATCTGTGGGACTTCTGGAACGAGACACAGCAGAGATATATGGCGCTCGACAAGTATTACAGATGGTTCAACAATCTGCAGCTTGCAATGAGCGACGACACCGGTTTTATGGATGCCGGTAACTGGCGTACCCACTACAACAACAACACTTTGAATACAATTTGCAACTACGACCTGCTTATAGCCGATGCAGGAAGTACCTGGGGACCTAACCACGAGATTGGCCACAATAACCAATATACATTTGAGATTGTGGGAACATCGGAGGTTTCTAACAACGCACTTGCAAACATCGTTACATTTGAACAAGGCACACACACCAGCCGCGGTAACAACATGGATAACCAGATTCTCGACTTCGAGAACAAAGTGCCATACGTATTGCGCGGTGAGAAGGAGTATGGAAGCAAACTGTTCAGCATGACACGTATGTACTTCCAGCTTTTCCTCTATGCACACGCTGCAGGAAAATGCCCCGACTTCTACCCAAGATTGTTTGAGAAACTGCGCTACGACCGCCTTATCGGCTGGCAGATACGTTCTTCGGAGGAACTCGATGAAAACGGTTTCTACAAAAACTCGGTAAATGCACTTCACGACCAGTTGAAGTTTGCCGAGGCTTGCTGCGAAATTCTGCAAATGGACTTGAGCGAATTCTTTGAATCATGGGGCTTCTTTGTTCCATTCAAGAATGGTTTCGTTGGTGACTACGGATATCACTGGGTATACCTGCTCGAAGAGGATGCAAAAGCAAGCAAGGCACGCATGCAAAAGTATGAGAAGAAGGGTGGTCACCTGATGTTCCTTGAAGACCGCATACGCCCATCGAAACGCCTCGATGGCAACGGATACCGCCAGAGCTACGCCAACTGGGAAGGAGAAAAAGTTGGAGATGTGGGCAACTACGGACAGTGGGAAGACTATATTGACGAGAGCGTAAAGGCTGAAGGCTACTACTACGCTGTATCAAAGGGCATGATAAACATTATTGAGGTAGAGGGTGCAAAAGGTGCTCTTGGTTTCAAGCTCTACAACGGCGACACCGGTGAACTCCTGACCTTTACAAACAGAAAGAGCATGAAGGTTCCTGTTGCCGCGCTCAATGCCAACCTGAAGGTTGTGGCTGCACAGGCCGATGGTACCGACTATGTTGTTCCTCACGCATCAGAGGGCCCCGAGGAGTTACAGCTTGAAGCACTTCATAACTCATACCTCGCAGCCCTGCAGCTGAAGAGCCGCGTAGCAAATAATGGTATTGAAATCGGTTGCTACTACCGCGAAGCTCTTGTAGAGTTGAATGCTCTTTACGATAAGGCAAAAGCGGCATACGACAACAGAGACAACAGCGAGCACTCTTACGCAGAATGGAGTGTAATGCTCGACGAAGAGTGTGCAAGAATAAAGAGCGACCCCAAGAACCAGGTTCAGTTCGAGGAGAACACCACAGCCTACCTGACAGGTGCAGGCAGCTACCGTCAACATGCAATGGTATGGGGCACCAATGGCCTTGTAGCAAGGATTAGCGACAATATCTCCAACGAGACAGCAGAAAAGCAGTGGATGGTTGAGTATGCAGGTAAAGAAGGCGAGTACTACATAAAGAACGGCAACGGCTACTACATTTCGGACTTTGCAGTGAACGAAGTTGTACAGGCCGATGTAAAATCACCTATTGCAGCCGCAAAATTCAACATTGTATTTGAGAACGGTAGAGTAATATTCCCATTGGTAGACAACCCCGGACTCACATTCGGTATTACCGGCAAGAGAGTTGATAACGAGCTTGTACTCTACGGAATGAGTGCATCCGAGGACAATGCACAATGGAAAGGCTTTGTAATAGAGGACAATTCGGCTGATTACTACAAGACAGAACTTGAAAACGCACTTGCCGAGGCAAAGGTTCTCATTAGAGAAATCATAAACATCGACAGCCTCAACACAATGAACATGTTCAACGGCAATATTATTGTCGTTGACCGCAATCTTGAGCAATATGCACTGAACCTCTATAACAAATACAACACTGTTGTAGAAGATATGGATAATGCAGAGATGCACAAGGCATACCTCAACGAATTCCGCAAGCTGTTCAACCAAATAGAGGGTACATACAAGGTAAATGCACCTATTGTAACAGAAGGTGAAGAGGTTGTATGGTACAGAGTTTATAACAAGGATTCCGGCATGTACATAAGTATCTCTTCTGCCACATCGGGCACAAACGCCAACCGTTTGTTCATGGTTAGTGCAAACAACATAAACGATGCCTCTTTGTGGGGATTTGCCTCTACAGGTGTTCCGGGCGAGTACAAGATGTACAATAACGGAAAGACCGGCTTTGTTTATGAGGGAAGCAGCAACAGACTTTATGTTTCAAGCGAGGAAGAGCCTGCTACAATTAAAATGACTTATGACGAGGCAAATGACGCAATGCTCATAATGTTAGGCAAGAAGAACCTTAGAGAGACCGACAGCTACGCTGATTTGAACTCACGCTCAAAATCTTACTGGGTTCTTGAAATTGCCGATGTTGAGAACAACAAGGAGATTGCAGATATTATTACTGTAATTGAGGGTGTTGAAGCCGATGGTGTTAACAACGGCAATGTTTATGACATGCAGGGCCGCAAGGTAACAGCTCCAACAAAGGGTCTCTACATTGTAAACGGCAAGAAAGTTATTGTTAAATAACGACAATAACCAGCATATATGACAACAGGGGAGGCAATTGCCTCCCCTGTTGTCATATATGCTGTAATCAATACTTAATGCTTCACTCTCACTCCCCCACTCTCTACTATAATTTTCTCCTCATCGCAAAGGTGGCGGATCAGTTTTGACAGCGCCGGACGCGAGAGGGAGAGTTTGTCAAATTCTTCAATTGGATGCAATTTACCGTCGGCAAGCAGAGCTTCAACAGCAGCAATTCCGCTTGCATGGCTTTCGTCTGACACGGTCGACCGGCGCGCAGCCACACAAACATCGCAACGGCCGCAAGGAGCTGTGTCCTTTTCCCCGAAATACTCAAGCAACAGAGAACTGCGGCATTTGTCGGCTGTTGCGACATAGTTTACTATGGAAGACAAGCGCTGGGCAAAGAGTGCACGACGCTCATCATACACCTCGGGCAGAAAGCGTAACTCACTGCCGAGCACACGGTGGCGGGTAAAGGTAACTACCGGGCATTTCTTCGATGGCGTGTAGGCCACAAGCCCTTTACTGGCAAGGGAGACAAGTATCTCATAAAGGCGATGCCTCGATAGTTTTGTAATGCGCGAGAGGTAGCGCTCATCGATAAATGCATACTCGGTAAAAAGCCCGCTGTAATTCCTCAACAGCGCATTCACAAGAAGCTCGTAATCGGCAGGCAGACCACGGAAACGATAAAGCCCCTCCTTATCGACAATAAAACGTACACGGGAGGAGTACTCCATCTCCTCGACATACTCTATGTAACCCATGCGGGTGAGAATACGCAAAGCACTGTCAGTCTGCAGCGTGGGAAGATGATATTGCTTGCAGAAATCGCCCAACGAGAACTCGAACGCACAGTCAAGACCATCGCCAAGCGCCATAGTGTAGTAATAGCAGAGGTTGTCGTAGACATTGCGGATGAACTCTTTAGGGGGATAGTTGTCGGAGAGGCGGCGCGTGATTACCGGTTTGTCGGCACGGCTGAAGAGGGTTACCGCATAGGCGGTATTGCCATCTCTGCCGGCACGGCCGGCCTCCTGGAAATAGGCTTCTATGGAACTCGGCACATCGGTGTGTATGACAAGACGTACATCTGGCTTGTCTATTCCCATACCGAATGCATTAGTGCTGACCATTACCCGCGCACGACCGCTTTTCCACGCCTCTTCCTTGGCATCCTTGCTCTCGGGAGCAAGGCCTGCATGGTAGTACTCTGCTGTTATATTGTTAGCTACAAGATGGTTGCAAATCTCTTTTGTCTTCTTGCGGTTTAGCGTATATATTATTGCAGAACCGGGAATGTTGCGGAGTATATGCAGAAGTTCCTGTTCTTTATTCTCGGTACGACGAACTACATATACGAGGTTCTTGCGTCCGAAGCTCATACTGAAGCAGTTCTCTTGCTCAAAGCCAAGCTGCTGCTGGATATCGCTGACTACAGCCGGAGTTGCCGTGGCCGTGAGTGCAAGCACCGGCACACCGGGGAAAAGACGGCGAAGCTCCCCTATCGTGCGGTAGGCAGGGCGAAAATCGTGCCCCCATTGCGAAATACAATGTGCCTCGTCGACTGTAATGAGGGTTACATTGACTTTGCGTATCTTGAGCAGGAAGAATTCCGAGGAGAGGCGCTCGGGAGAGACATAAAGGAACTTGTAATCGCCGAAGATACAGTTCTCAAGCGCTGTAACGACATCGGCTGTACGCATACCGGAGTATATTGCCGTTGCCTTTATGCCACGGCTGCGCAAGTTGGCTACCTGGTCTTTCATGAGGGCTATGAGCGGCGTTACAACTATGCACAGCCCCTCGCGGGCAAGAGCCGGCACCTGAAAGGCAATGCTCTTTCCGCCACCGGTGGGCATAAGGCCGAGCGTGTCGCGCCCGGCCCCAATGCTCTCGATAATTTCGCGCTGTATTCCGCGGAAACTGTCGTATCCCCAATATTTCTTCAGTATATTGCTGTATATCATTTCCCGTCACGGGTTACCTTCGTGTGGATGCTCTCTATCTGAAGCTGCACCTCACCGTGCTTGTATGCGTTATCCTCTATTGTGTAACAGATATCGAACGATTGCTTCGATTTTATATATTTTGCCTGACGGCTCTGGCCGAAGGCTATTCCGTTGAAGACGATATTGGATTTGTCGTCGATTAGTTCAAGCTTTATGTGTTCCTGACGACGTCCCACGACCTTACTTGTGCCATAGTCGCATACATTGCGGGTACAGAACAGCGGTTTGAGGTTATCGGGACCGTGTGGCGCAAACTTTTTAAGATCGCTGAAGAATTTGCGCGTTATCTGATGGAAGCCTATCTCGGCATCTATCTCCAATGCCGGTGCAACCTGCTCGGGAAGTATATTTTCGGTAACGAACTCCTCGAAACGCGACGCAAATGTCTCGATATTCTCCACTTTGAGAGAGAAGCCGGCCGCATAGGTGTGACCGCCAAAATTATCAAGCACATCGCGGCAGTTTTCTATTGCCTTGTAGACATCGAACCCTGTGACGGAACGGGCGGAACCTGTAGCAACATCACCTGTACAGGTTATCACTACCGCAGGACGATGATATACCTCGGTGAGACGCGAAGCAACAATACCGATAACGCCACGGTGCCAATCGGGGTTGAATATGACAATGGCACGACGCTCGTCGAAACTCTCCAGCCCTGCGACAATTCTGTTGGCCTCCTCTGTCATACTCTTGTCGAGTTCCTTGCGCACTTCGTTATATTCGTTTATGAGCAGGCTCATGCCCATTGCTGTTTCGAGATTGTTCTCTATGAGAAGGTCGACAGCCATTTTTCCCTTTTGCACACGCCCCGATGCATTTATACGTGGCCCAATCTTGAAGATTATATCGTTTATGCTTACCTCGCGCTCGTTAAGGCCACAGACATTAATGATGGCTTTCAGACCTGTGCTGGGACTGTGGTTAAGCTGTTTTATTCCATGATAGGCCAGAATGCGGTTCTCGCCCATAATAGGCACAAGGTCGGATGCGATGCTCACTGCGACAAGGTCGAGCAGAGGATAGAGCTGGTCGGCCGGTATTCCATTGTCCATGGCAAATGCCTGCATGAACTTGAAACCTACGCCGCAACCCGAGAGATGAGGATAGGGGTAGGTTGAATCGGGACGTTTGGGGTTTAGTATGGCAACAGCACAAGGCATCTCCTCATCGGGCACATGATGGTCGCACACAATAAAATCGATACCCAATGATTTTGCGTATGCTATCTCATCGATAGCCTTTATACCGCAATCGAGTACTATCACCAACTTTACACCTGTAGAGAATGCATAATCGACACCTCTTTTTGAGATGCCGTAGCCATCTTCGTTACGGTCGGGAATATAGTAGTCTATATTCGACGAGAACTGTTGCAGAAACTTGTACACCAATGCGACGGCAGTTGTGCCATCGACATCGTAATCGCCATAGACGAGTATGCGCTCTTTCTTGCCAAGAGCTTTGTTCAGACGCTGCACAGCAATATCCATATCATTCATTTTGAACGGATTGTGCAAAGCCGAAAGCTTTGGACGAAAGAAATTACGGGCTTCTGCAACGGATGTTACCCCCCTGTTCACAAGCAAATTACAAAGTACAGGACTTATATCCAGCTCGGCCGAGAGTGTATTGGCCGTTATCATCTGCTCGTTTGTGGGAGGCTGATATTTCCATTTCCTGCCCATTATATATTGTTTTTATTTTATCTATGCAACAATGAGATACCTGCAATGCAATTCAAGACCCGGCATATATCAACAAAAAACACCTTCTACGCGCAAGGTAAATCATTCACTGTGTAAAGATAACAGAAATGGGCGAAAAAAGGTGCTTTTTAAGGAATATTTTTACAAAAAGATATCTGGTGACAATCAATAAAAAATTCCGCTGCCCCGCAGCGGAATTTTTTATTGATATGAATACCTGTTACTTGATACCGAGTTTCTTGCGGATAGCCTTGGGAAGAGCATCCTTGTGAACTACAATATTCATAGTCTTGTAGCGGACAAACGCCTTTGAGGCATACCAAATACCTTTGTAGTTACCGGCCTCGCCCCAAGAGTTCTTGACCATATAGTATTCTACACCGTTCTTGTCCTTTGCGATACCGAAGATTTGCATACCGTGGTCGTCGGTAGTCTCCCAGTTGTCGTATGCTATCTGACGCTCCTCCTGTGTACACCATTTCTCCGAAGGATTAGGAGTGCTCTTTCTCTCCTCCTCGCTCAAATTGAGCCATTTTGCCATATCGGAACCTTCGAGGTCGGTTTTCTTTGCATCATCGGGCATAACAGCCTTACCGTAACGGTCGAAGCCCTTCTCGCTTACGTCGCTGCCCCATGCGATGGTATAACCGTTCATGATGGCATTGTCAAAGACCTCCATAAGTTCGTCAATGGGAAGGTTGTACGACTCTGCCCAACGCCAGTTGTCCTGGATTTCGAGAACGAATGGCTCATAGAAAGGATGGTGGGTGTATGATGTGAGAGATACATAATCACTTGCGTTGAGGCCCAAAGACTCATAGAACGATTTTGGAGTGTACTCCTTGCCGTTGTATGTAAACTTCTCGGGGCGCTCGCCAAGATAAATATCGTGGATTGCCTCAATAGCCTTTTTCCATAGGGGCTGGCCGTCGGGGCTTACCTGAAGGCTGCGGTGCTTGCCCTTTGCAATGGCTGCTACAACAGCATCGCTGACAGCAGAGAGTTCATTGTGGTTACTCAACTCTTTGCCATACATTACGCCGGGACGCATCTCTGCCTCGGGAACAAGGCCGAATGTCTCCATGCCATAGATTACATCGTAGAATGAGCCTCCCTGTGAGAAAGAGATATCGCCGTGTGTACGGACTGCCTTGTCGGCACGGTCGAGATAGGTGTTATGTACGATGAACATCTCGGAGAAGTCAAACTCGCCTTTGCCCATACGCAAAAGTTCTGACTCGATGAATGCCAATGAAGAGTAGCACCAGCATGTACCGGCCTGGTTCTGGTTCTTTATGCTTGTGATGGCATTCTCTTTAACGACTGTAAAGTCGGGGGCTTTTTCCTCCTGTGTTTCCTGTGCGAACGCGCCAAGACCAATAAAGGCCAACGCTGCAAACAAAATTGATTTTTTCATAGTTTATTGGTTTAAATGATTATTCTGTTATTACTGTACCTCCTCGGCATTGCCTTTCATTGCCTCGGCTATCTTGAGTTCGAGTTCCTCGGCAAGTTCGGGATTATCGGCAATGAGCGCTTTTGTGCGGTCGCGGCCCTGCGCAAGCTTTGTTTCGTTGTAGCTGAAGAATGAACCGCTCTTCTTTATTACGCCGTACTGCACACCAAGGTCTACTATTTCACCGGTACGGGAAATTCCCTCACCGAACATTATGTCGAATTCGGCCTTGCGGAACGGAGGTGCCACCTTGTTCTTCACCACCTTTACACGTACCTGATTGCCGATAGCCTCTTCGCCATCTTTCAGCTGGCTCACGCGGCGAATATCGAGACGCACCGATGCATAGAACTTCAAGGCGTTACCACCTGTTGTGGTTTCGGGGTTACCGAACATTATGCCTATCTTCTCGCGCAACTGGTTGATGA
>JAUNQV010000144.1 GCA_030535995.1 Bacteroidales bacterium | reverse complement strand
GAGAAAGGACGCGATTACATACCATGCGAATCGATGAGCAACATAACCAACCTTGCATCGGCAATGTCAAGTGCATCGGGTTACTCAATGAAAGCCGATATAGTGGTTGCCATGAAATGGGATATACATGCCAACAATAATGGAAAAGACACATGGTATGTTCTGCCATCGTCAAACACAACCAACCCCGGCCTTGCAATTGTAAGCAACTCGCCGACAGATACCGAAATGGGCTGGTCTAATGTAAACGGAGAAGACAAAGAGGTGTTTACCGCACCCGGCAACGACAACTACTCTACATGGCAGTTCGAGAGAGTCACAGACTTCACAGAACACATAGAAGAGCTGTTTAGTATGTACGATATTGCCAACTGCGTTATTTATAACAAGGAATTGGCAGATTTGTACAACACACTGTCGGAACTCAAAGCCGGTGAGCAGAATGAAGCGACATTCAATGCCATGTTAAAGGCCATTAGAGAATACAGCGGCCCGACACCCGAAGAATTCAAGGCACCGAAGCCAGGCAGTTTCTATACAATACGCCCAGTGGAGGATGAAACGACAAAGAATGCTCTTTTGGTACATGTAGACAAGCAGAACACACATTATGCCACAACCGAGTTGTATAAAGGTGTTGCAGTTGACAATGAGGGCGACACCGACAGCCGTGCAGTTTGGATGTTCGAGGGTACGCCCGAGAGTGATGGTTTCTTACCGCTCACCGGTCTCAAGGCAAAGAACATTCACACACAGACATACCTTGGCGCGCTTGGTGCCGATGCCACAAAACTTGCAGGAACCGGCACAGCCATTACGCTTGCACCCCTTGGCGCTTGCACAACAAGCTTCAAAGTAGGCGACACATACATGTCTGCAACAGGTGATGCAGAAATAGCTTATAAAAGTGGTAGCAGATTCTGGGGATATGCACTCGACGAGTACCCAAGTGAATTGGACGGCATTACAGAAGGTTTTCTTGACGGAGAGGTACGCGGAAAGAGTTTTGAGGTTACTGTTGAGACAGCCGGAGCCGTTACGGTTACATTTACTCATAACAATGGATCCCACAAACTTAACATACTTGGTGTCACACTCAACAATGCAGGCGGTATTCTCAAGAGCGTTTATCGCCATGGCACCGCAGGAGGCAATCCAACAACACAAACCTATGAACTCGGCAATGTAGAACCCGGAACATATACTATACATTGCTATGTTTGGGATTGCGATGTAGACCAAAATAGCAATGATGACGACCAAGTTGAGAGTGCCCAAGGCAACATTACCATTACAGGTATATCGAGTGTCGCAAGCATAACCAACACCGGTAACGAGAATACCAAGTGGATAGTAGAGGAGATACTCGACCCCGAAGCCGATGTATGCTATACAACAACTATTGAAAACGGATATTCAACAGTAATGCTCGGTTTCGATGCCAAAATACCAACAGGCATAGAGGCATACTACGGTGCAACAGATGGTATAGTTATAGATAAAAAATATCTCTCAATGGAGAAATACGAAGGCAACGTATTACCCGCACAGGCCCCTGTTGTGCTAAAGAACAGCACGGAGGGCGTGACAATGGAAAATGCGAAATTCTTCTATAGCAAGATTGGTGGAGAAAAACAAGTTGATAACTACCTAAACGGCAAGCTTTGGTATACAATAGTACCTGTGGAAGAAGGTAAAAACCTCTACATGCTGCAGCAGGACAAGACCGGCCCCAAGATGTACTGGATATATGAAGAATACAACGCGGCAGGCGACAAGGAGAGCCCGGGTGCCGACGATGGCGGCTGTGTAGCATGCAAAGCAAACAAGGCCTATATTCTCATCGACAATGGCGAGGCACAAAGCAACGGAGTATTCCTCTTCAGTTTCAGACCGGGCGAAACAACCGGTATATATAACATTGCCGACGAGAAGTACCGCAACGAAAACGGCTCGGTAGTCGAGGGCATCTTCGACCTTCAAGGACGCAAGCTCAGCGAGATTACCCAACCGGGCATATACATTGTTAACGGTAAAAAGGTTATTATTAAATGAGAGTAATTATCAGGTTGTTAAACAGAAAATAAAAAGTAGATAAGATTATGAAAAAGATATATAATAGCCCGGTAATTGAGATATTAGAGTTCAAACATACCAGTCACCTACTTACGTTGTCTTTGACAGAAGGCGAAGATGGTGACGGCACTTATAGCAACCGTGGTTTTTCCGACAAACAGAAATCCGACGAAGCACGTAACGATTGGGATAACATCTGGGGCGGAATGTAAACCCGCCCGCCTTAATAAAAAAGCTCAAAGCCCCGCTATGGGGCTTTGAGCTTTTTTATTACCTTTGCAACAGAATAACCAACCAACACCATGAGCATAAAGAGAATACTTAAATGGAGCCTTGCGTTGATAGCAGCAGGCGCAGCAGTGGCAGCAGCAATATCGGCCTACGGCTACTACATAGTGAAGATGCAGACAGTAGAGCTTGCCGAGACAGCCTACATATACATTACCCCCGACGACAACTCCTCAACAATAATGCGCAAGATTGAGGCAGTGACCGGCAACGCCTCCACAAAAGGCTTTGCCATGCTTGCCGAGCACAACAAATTCGACAGCCGCAAGCGCAGCGGAAAATTTGCCATAAACAACGGCGAAAGCATGTACGATATTTACCGCCGCATAGTGAGCAACGAACAGACACCGGTAAAGCTCACCGTGCCCAGTACACGCACTGTACCACAGCTTGTAGGTACCCTGTGCCGGCAACTGATGATAGACTCCCTTGAATTGAGCGAGTTCACCACACACAAGATATATATATCGCGCATAGGCTACAACGAAGCCACCCTACCCTCACTCTTCATCCCCGACACCTACGAGGTCTACTGGAACATAAAGCCCGAGCGGCTGATGATTAAGCTGATGGAGGAGCGCACAAAATTCTGGAACAGCACACGCATGGCAAAAGCCAAGGCCTTGGGGCTCACCCCCGAACAGGTGGCAACCCTTGCATCCATTGTCGACGAGGAGACAAACAGCAACGAGGAAAAGCCCATTGTAGCCGGGCTGTACATAAACAGGCTCAAGCGTGGCATGCCCCTGCAGGCCGACCCTACTGTGAAATTTGCCCTTGGCGACCCCACACGCCGCCGCATACTCAACAGCGACCTGGAGGTTGAATCGCCCTACAACACCTACAAGCACACAGGGCTGCCTCCCGGCCCCATACGCATTCCCACCAAGCAGGCTCTTGAGAGTGTGCTGAACTACACGAAGCACGATTATCTTTACATGTGTGCGAAGGAGGATTTCAGTGGCCGACACAATTTTGCCAAGAGCCTTGGCGAGCACAATGCCAACGCCCGCCGCTACCAACAGGCACTCAACAAGAGGAATATTAAGAAGTAAGGGAGGAGATAAAAAGAACAAGAAGATAAAACAAACGCACCACAATATCCATACCCCTCACCCCTGCGGGGAGCTCCCCTAACTTATGGGAGCACTAAATAGCTGAAACAAAAAAACGCAGTGCTCCTCTTGATGCAACAAGAGGAGCTGTCACGAAGTGACGGAGGAGATTAAAACAAACACCACAACACCCATACCCCTCACCCCTGCGGGGAGCTCCCCTAGCTTATGGGAGCACTAAATAGCGGATACAAAAAACACGCAGTGCTCCTCTTGTTTGAAATCAAGAGGAGCTGTCACATAGTGACGGAGGAGATAAAAACAAACACCACAACATTCATACCCCTCACCCCTGCGGGGAGCTCCCCTAACTTATGGGAGCACTTTGCTACAAAAACCAAAGAAAGCACACACAGAGTGCTCCTCTTGATGCAACAAGAGGAGCTGTCATGCAATGACTGAGGAGATAAAAAAACAAACAACGCAATATACATACCCCTCACCCCTGCGGGGAGCTCCCCTAACTTATGGGAGCACTCTTTCTACGACAGCCAAAGAACATATAAGTGCTCCTCTTGATGCATCAAGAGGACGGCGCGGGTGAGCGCCGTTTGCGACGACGTAACATTTATGTTAC
>JAUNQV010000055.1 GCA_030535995.1 Bacteroidales bacterium | reverse complement strand
CGAAACGTATGCTTATCGGTGACGACGAGCACGGTTGGGACGACGACTCTGTATTCAACTTCGAGGGCGGTTGCTACGCAAAGGTTATCAACCTCGACAAAGAGAGCGAGCCCGATATCTTCAATGCTATCAAGCGCGATGCACTTCTTGAGAACGTAACAGTTGATGCTAACGGCAAGATTGACTTCGCTGACAAGAGCGTAACAGAGAACACACGTGTTTCTTACCCAATCAACCACATCAACAACATCAAGCCCGGTTCAATGGCAGCTCCTGCGAAGAAGGTTATCTTCCTCTCTGCCGACGCATTCGGTGTATTGCCTCCGGTTTCTATCCTGAACCCCGAGCAGACACAGTACTACTTCCTCAGCGGCTTCACCGCTAAATTGGCAGGTACAGAGCGCGGTATCACAGAGCCTACTCCTACATTCTCGGCTTGCTTCGGTGCTGCATTCTTGAGCCTCCACCCGACAAAGTACGGCGAGGAACTCGTTAAGAAGATGGAGAAGAACGGTGCAAAGGCATACCTTGTGAACACTGGCTGGAACGGTACAGGCAAGCGTATCTCTATCAAGGATACACGCGGTATCATCGACGCTATCCTTGATGGCTCAATCGATACAGCTCCTACAAAGGTTATCCCTCACTTCGACTTCGTTGTTCCTACAGCGTTGCCGGGTGTTGACCCAGCAATCCTTGACCCACGCGACACTTATGCTGATGCTTCACAGTGGGAAGAGAAGGCTGTTGACTTGGCCGGCCGTTTCATCAAGAACTTCACCAAGTACACAGGCAATGAGGCAGGCAAGGCACTTGTTGCAGCTGGTCCAAAACTTTAATGAAGTTTTAATCCTAAATATGGCGTCTGCTCCTTTCGGGGCAGACGCTTTTTTGTTATATTCGCAATATCAAACAATATTGGCCCGATGCTTGATAAGGATACAAAGGATTTTATAATGGAACACCGTGGCGATGACCCGCGTGTGCTGGCATTGCAGGCGAAACGCTACCCGGCGGTAGATATTCGCCAAGCTGTAGCGCAAATCGAGGGGTGGCAGGCAGCAAAGGAGAAGCTCCCTTCATGGGCTGCTGTCGATGGCATTATATATCCGCCTAAAATCTCTATGGAGCAGTGTTCAAGTGAAGCTACCGCCCTCTACAAGGCTTCATTAGCATCCGGAGCTTCCCTTGCCGACCTAACCGGTGGTTTCGGAGTCGATTGCAGTTACATGGCGCGTGGTTTCAAAAGTGTGACTTATATCGAACGCAATGGGTTGCTGTGCAGTATCGCAAAGGAGAATTTTGCTCTGTTGGGGCTTAATCATATATCGGTTGTGAATGGCGACAGCGAGGAAACTTTGTCGTCTTTGCCACATCAGGATTGGATATTTATAGACCCGGCACGTCGCAGCCATGACGGGCGAAAGGTTTTTCTCTTGAGCGATTGTGAGCCCGATGTTGTCGCACTTGAGAAGAGTCTGTTGCAGCAAAGTGATAATGTTATGGTAAAGTGCTCCCCGATGCTCGATATAACCGCTGCTGCGAGGCAATTGAACAGCGTTCAGGCCATTCATGTTGTGGCGGTGGGCAATGAGTGTAAGGAGTTGCTTTTTATTCTGGGTAAGGGTTGCGGCAATGGAGTGCCCGTCCACTGTGCAAACATACAGAAAGAGGGGGTATGCAAGTTCTCATATACTCTCAAAGAGGAACAGGATGCAACCGTAAAATTTTGCAGTTCTGTTGCAGCATATCTTTATGAACCAAACTCTGCATTGCAGAAGGCCGGGGCATCGGGCGTGTTGTCAAAGAGGTTCAATATCGAGAAACTTCATCCGAACAGCCAACTTTATACTTCCGATAAACCCATTGCCGGTTTCCCCGGTCGCGTGTTTGCGGTAGAGATGGTATCGGGTTTTTCCAAGGCCGATATAAAAAAGCTTCAGGAGTTGAAGAAAGCCAATATTACTGTACGTAATTTCCCCGACACTGTACAGCAACTACGCAAGCGGTTGAAACTTGCCGATGGTGGAGATACATACATCTTTGCAACAACCCTCTCTGCGGGAGAAAGGGTGTTGCTGGTATGCAAGAAAGTACATTAATCTGTTGTTACTCTTTAAGGAGAAGTTTATCCTGGTCG
Organism: Bacteroidales bacterium; assembly: GCA_030535995.1. Classification (GTDB taxonomy): domain Bacteria; phylum Bacteroidota; class Bacteroidia; order Bacteroidales; family Bacteroidaceae; genus HGM04593. Next base: position 11,650 of record JAUNQV010000055.1, on the reverse strand, counting down.
CGTTTGCGTACAAGCTCGTATGCTTTGCTGAACATGTCGTTTGTGTGGTTGTAAAGCATCATGAAGTCATTCATGTCCCAAATGTCGCGGGCAATGAGCTGCTTGAGCTGTTTCTTGAGCTCCGGTAATGAGCGTTTGAACTCTTCTTCGCCGCCTTCGAGCTTTACGCTGTCCTTTTCGCCCTGCTCACGCAGCATCTGTATGAAGTTGTCGTCGACCTTAAAACCTTCTTCAAACTCCTCGATGTTCTTGTACTTCTCTACAATTTCATTGCGGTTCTTGTCGAGGTAGTGCAGTGAGGTCTGTATAATAGAGCCTTTTGCGGCCAGTGCCCTATGGTACTTCGTGTATTTGAGAGTGTCCATCGGTACAAAATAGTCGGGCATTATACCGCCACCACCGTATACGGGGCGTTTGAGTCTTTTTGTGTATGTCTTCAGCGAGTCGGGGAAATGTATGCTGTCGGCGCTTGTCATCTCTCCGCTGTTGTAGCGGTGCATGAGGTCATCCTCATATTTTGTAGAGTCGCTGTCGTAGGGCTTCTGTATGCATCGTCCCGAGGGCGTGTAATAACGTGCAATAGTAAGTCGTATCATGGAGCCGTCGGGCAACTGGAACGGGCGCTGTACAAGTCCTTTGCCGAAACTTCTGCGTCCTACGACAATTCCGCGGTCCCAATCCTGCACGGCTCCGGCCAGAATTTCGGCGGCCGATGCCGATGTCTCGTCTACAATAACAACAAGATTGCCTTTGCGGAACTTGCCTCCACCACGTGATAGGTAATCGTATCGTGGGTTTTTTCTACCCTCGGTGTATACAACAAGTTTTGCTTCGTCTATCAGTTCGCTGGCAATGTCGACTGCTGCTGTAAGGTAGCCGCCACCGTTGCCTTCGAGGTCGAGTATGAGGTTCTTCATGCCTAGAGCTTTCAGCGAGTCGAGTTTTGTCACAAACTCCTCATGTGTCTTTGCACCGAAAGATGTTATGCGTATATAACCGTTCTTCTTGTCAATCATGTATGCGGCATCAACAGTGGCTGTCGATATATCGTCGCGAGTGAGGTTGAAAGTCAATTTGCGGTCTATTCCGCGGCGCACCACATCAACTTTAACATCGGTTCCTTTCTGGCCGCGGAGCCTTGTCATTATATCGCTTCTCTCCATCTTTACACCGGCGATGGCTGTGTCGTTAACGGCGATTATACGGTCACCGGCAAGAATACCTGCACGTTCCGATGGGCCGTTCTTCGTGGTCTGTATCACATAAAGGGTATCATCGACAATATTGAACTGTATACCAATTCCGCCGAAACTGCCCTGCATCTGCTCCAGCAGGGCTTTTGTCTCTTTGGGGTCGCTGTAGGTGGAGTGGGGGTCGAGCTCCTTGAGCATGGCTTTTATTCCCTCCTCGGTTATTTTCTCGTTATTGGGCTCATCGACATAGAAACGCGAAATTATATTGCCTGTGTACATGAGCTTTATTATATGCTCGGGCATCTCCTGGGCTTTTACTGCAATAGCCAATGACAGTATAGCTATAAACAAAAGTGCTTTTTTCATTTTTTCTTTGTTCAGTTATTTTGTTTTCTGTTGTGGCAGGAACGGTGTAACATCCTTGCCGTATGATATCAATTCTCTCACAATGCTGCTGCTGAGCGAGGCATATTCCGGCTCACACATCATAAGTACTGTATCTATGCCTCCGATTTTCAGGTTTACATCGGCAATCTCACGCTCATATTCGAAGTCTTTCACGCTGCGTATACCGCGCAGAAGAACCGTGGCACCGACTTCCCGCGCGAAGTCCATTGTAAGACCGGTATAAGCAGTGGCCTCAACCTTCTCTTCATCGGCAAAAACCTCTTCAATGGTTTTGAGCCGTTCCTCCACCGGTAGCATGCATTGTTTGCCGGCGTTGATGCCTATTGCAACGATTATTTTGTCGAACATAGGCAGTGCGCGCATCAGAAGCGCTTGGTGTCCGCGTGTGAACGGGTCGAAACTCCCTGCAAATAGTGCAATCCTCTTCATGGCCTTTTTCTGCTATTTATTCTTCGTCGGTCTTGTCCTCTTCAACAACAAGGTTGTCTATTATGAAGTTCTGGCGTTCCATGGTATTCTTGCCCATGTAGTATGCAAGCAGGTCCTCAACCTTGTCGTCTTTGTGCAGTTCTACACGTTCAAGCCTCATGTCGGGGCCTATGAAATTACGGAACTCGTCGGGCGAAATTTCTCCAAGTCCTTTAAATCGTGTAATCTCGGGGTTGGGCGAGAGTTTCTCTATTGCGGCTATGCGCTCCTCTTCGGTGTAGCAATAGATTGTCTCGAAGTCGCTCTTCTGTTCCTTGCGCTCCTCGGCCCCCTTCTTTCCGCGTGGGAGCTTGCGTTTGTTGCGTACACGGAACAGTGGAGTCTGCAATATGTAAACATGTCCCTTTTTTATAAGTTCGGGGAAGAATTGCAGAAAGAATGTTATCATCAAAAGCCTGATGTGCATGCCGTCAACATCGGCATCGGTAGCAACAATTACTTTGTTGTATCGCAGCCCTTCAAGCCCCTCCTCAATGTTAAGCGCAGCCTGCAACAGGTTGAACTCCTCATTCTGGTAAACAACGGCACGGCTCAATCCGTAGCAGTTAAGCGGCTTTCCGCGAAGGCTGAATACAGCCTGTGTGTTGGCATCGCGGCTCTTTGTTATTGAACCGCTTGCCGAGTCGCCCTCGGTAATGAAGATACAGCTCTCGTCCATGCGGTCGCCCTTCGTGTCGTTGTAGTGTATGCGGCAGTCGCGTAGTTTGCGGTTGTGCATGTTCACCTTCTTGGCCTTCTCGCGCACCTGCTTGGTGAGTCCGGCAAGCTCCTTGCGCTCCTTCTCCGATGCAGTAATCTTCGATAGTATAACATCGCTTATCTCGGGGTTCTTGTGAAGGAAATTGTCAAGTTCCTCCTTCACAAAGTCGCTTATGAACTTCTTTACGCTCATGCTTCCCGGGTCGGGGGCTATGGTGGTTGAGCCAAGGCGCACCTTTGTCTGGCTCTCGAATACCGGTTCCTGAATGTTTATTGCAATTGCCGCTACAATACCGTTGCGGATATCGCAATACTCGAAATTCTTGGCCGAGAAGAAATCGTGTATGGTAAGAGCTACAAGTTCTTTGAATGCGCTCTGGTGAGTACCTCCCTGTGAGGTGTGCTGTCCGTTCACAAAAGAGTAGTACTCCTCGCCATACTGCTGTGCATGGGTGAATGCAATCTCAACATCGGTACCTTTCAGGTGAATTATAGGGTACAGCGCATCGGCTGTCATGCGGTCGCTCAACAGGTCGGCAAGACCGTTGCGCGAGAGTATGCGCTTGCCGTTGAACATAATGGTGAGCCCTGTGTTCAGGTATGTATAGTTGCGCAGGAGTGTCTCTATGTATGCTCCGCGGTATTCGTAGTGGCGGAAAAGGCTGTCGTCGGGAGTAAAGGAGACGTATGTGCCATTCTCGTCATTAGTCTTTTCGGTAGTGTCGTTTACAAGCACTCCCTTCTCGAAAGTTGCAGTACGTACAACTCCGTCGCGGTAACTGCGTACCTCGAAATGTGTGCTCAATGCATTTGCCGCTTTCAATCCCACTCCGTTTAGTCCTACCGATTTCTTGAAGACTTTATCGTCGTACTTTGCACCGGTATTGAGCTTGCTCACTGCCTTTATCATCATACCTTGCGGAATACCGCGCCCATAGTCGCGCACGGTAACAGTGTGGTTCTCTGTTATGTCAACCTCAAGACGCTTGCCGAATCCCATCTTGAACTCGTCGATACTGTTGTCGATAACCTCTTTCAGCAATACGTAGATACCGTCATCACTCTGCGAACCGTCGCCAAGCTTTCCTATGTACATGCCGGGGCGCAGACGAATGTGCTCGACATCGCTCAAGTGGCGTATTGAGTCGTCGGTGTATGCAGCCGCTTCAACCTGCGGCATTTCGTTGAATTCCAAATTGTTGTTTTCGGCCATTGTATATTATAGTTCCTTTTTGAATGCGCGGCGGCGTTTGTGGAGCTCTTTCTCGAACTCATTCCACTGCGTCTGAATTTTTTTGTTGTCTTCGAGCTCGGGGTTGCTCTCCACATCGACAAATCCCATTTTTATGTAATTCCCGAGGAGGTCGTTGAAAATCATTGCAAATGCACCTTTGCTCTGGTACTCGGGTTTAACAGCTACCAGCAGAAAGTCGAGTCTTTTGGGGTGCTTGAAGAAGAGAGCCTTTGCCAGGTGCCACCACCCGAAGGGGAACAGCTTTCCTTTTGCCTTCTGCAGGGCCTCGGAGAGAGAATATATGCTTATACCCAACCCCACGAGGTTGTCCTCCTTGTCGACAATAAGCGATATCAGGCGCAGGTCTATCACCGGAATATACATTTTTATGAGCTGTTCTATCTGCTTTTTGCTCAATGGTGAGAAACCGTACAGCTGTGAGTAGCATTCGTTTACAAGCTCGAAGATGGCGTTGCCGTATCTCTTGGCAAGTTCGGAGCGTGATTTGCACCGTACGACCGAAAGCCCGAATTTCTTCTCGACAATAGCCGAAACCCTCTCGGCCTTGTCCCACTTTTTTTCGGGTACTTTGAGCAGGAACTCAATCCAGTCGGCATCCTTTATATACCCCATGCGCTCCATCTGTTTGGGGTAGTATGGGTGGTTATATATGGTTGCCATTGTTCCCAAGCGGTCGAAGCCTTCAATGAGCATGCCCTCGCGGTCGAGGTCGGTGAAGCCGAGCGGTCCTTGTATCTCTGTCATTCCGCGTTCGCGCGCCCAAGCCTCGGCTGCTCCGAAAAGTGCATCAACAACCTCATTGTCATCAATGAAATCCACCCAGCCGAAGCGTGCGGCCTTTGTGTTCCACTTTTCGTTTGCTATATTGTTTATTATGGCAGCGATGCGCCCTACAATCTTTCCGTCGCGATAGGCCAGAAAGTAGTCGGCCTCGCAGAATTCGAATGCTGCGTTACGGTCTTTGCGCAATGTTGTCATTGCATCGGCAAACAGTTCCGGTACAAAATAGGGGTTCCCCTTGTAGAGTTCGTTACCGAAGTTTATAAAGTTCTTCAGTTGTCTGTTGTTTTCGACCTTTACTATGTTTACAGCCATTTGTCGCAAATATTTTGTAAGTTCGTGTAAATTTACAACTTAATTCCGAAACAAGCAAATTTGGTGGCTTCTTGCCAAAGAAAATGAACAAAAGAGCCTGTTGCGGCTCTTTATATACCTGTCCTGTAATTCTTCAGTTCTTTGCGTAGGGCTTTGGAATCTGTCTGGCATAACCTGTCGAGCTGAAGCCAGAACTCCTCACCGTGGTTCATGTGAATGGTGTGGCACAGCTCATGGCGCAGAACATAGTCTATAAGCCTGTCGGGCAGCAGAATCAGGTATATGCAGAGGCTTATGTTCCCTTGGCTGCTGCAGCTACCCCATCGGGTGTGGGTGTCGCGCACCTGGCATTTATTGTATTTCAACCCATGTTGTAGGGCTATGGAGTGCAGCCTTGCCGGAAGAACTCTCTTTGCAACCTTTGTAATTGCTCTTTTCAGCACCTGTCGCAACCACTCCTGCATTTTTGCACTGCTGTAATCGGTGCCGGTGGGGCAGAGCAGCAGGTTCTCTTTTCCTTTGCTCCTCAACTGAAAGACTCTTTTGTCGTGCTCTCCGATGCTGAATGTGAAGTTGTCGCTATTGTAGCTGTAGCTTTTGTCTATTATTGCCGGTTCGTGCTGTGGCTTGCGTGCAAGCAGTTTGGGAGCACACTCGGCAAGTGCCCTTTCAATGTCGTTTTTTGTGGCAATGGGTGGAATGGTGATGTGTATGCCGTCACTGCACAGGCGCAATATTATGCGGCGCGCCCTCGGGTTGCGCGTTATTGCTATAGTTCCCCACTCGGGGTGTTCGAATCTGCTTTTGACAAATCTCATCCTCTATGCGACGATGTGTGTCCCCTGTGTACCGTCAATGGCATCGGCACGTGTTATGATGACTCTTGTAACCCCATTCTCTATGGCATTGAAGGCATTATCCATTTTTGGTACCATGCCTCCGCTTATAGTGCCGTCGGCGAGCAGCATCTTGTAGCTTTCGTGGTTTATGGTGGGGATGATGCTATTGCTGTCATCGGGGTCACGCATTACTCCGGGGAACTCGAAACAGTATAACAGTGTAACGTCGAAGAAAGCAGAAAGTGCCTTTGCTGTTTCGGCAGCCATTGTGTCGGCATTCGTGTTGAGCATGTTGCCCTCACCATCGTGTGTCAGCGGTGCAATAACAGGCACAATTCCCTGCCCGATGAGCCCTGCAAGCATCTTGCCGTCGGCTCTCTCCACATCTCCCACAAAACCGTAGTCAATATCCTTTACCGCTCTTTTGTGTGCCTTTATAATGTTGCAGTCGGCACCTGTGAGTCCAAGGGCATTTATACCCCTTGCCTGCAGCTGTGCCACAATGTTCTTGTTTACAAGCCCGCCATATACCATTGTGACAACCTGCAGTGTCTCCTCGTCGGTTATGCGGCGGCCATCCACCATGCGGCTCTCAATACCCAGCCTCGATGCTATGCGTGTAGCCGAGCGTCCGCCGCCATGGATAAGAACCTTTCTCCCCTCTATGGCTGCAAAACGGTCGAGGAGGGCGGCAAGTGTGTCGCTCTCCTCAACAATTTTTCCTCCGACCTTAATGACTGTTATTTTCTCTTTCATCAATAGTCGAGATATGTGTATCCGTAAAGTCCCGAACGGTAGTTCGAGAGGAATTCCTTGCCCTCTTCAAGGCTTATCTTGCCCTCTTTGACAGCACTTGTCACCCAGCGTTCGAGTGTACGCACAAGCTTGCGCGCATCGTACTGTACATAATCGAGAACATCGGCTATTGTCTCACCGTCTATAATCTTGTCGATGTTGTAGCCGTCCTTGTCGACACTGATGTGCACGGCATTTGTGTCACCGAAGAGGTTGTGCATGTCGCCAAGGATTTCCTGATAGGCTCCTACAAGGAACACGCCAAGGTAGTAAGGCTCGTTCGACTTCATTTTGTGTACCTTGAGTGAGTCGGCCTTGCTGTTGTAGTTTATGAAGTCTGTAATCTTTCCGTCACTGTCACAAGTCATGTCCTGTATTGTGCAGCTGCGGTCGGGGCGCTCGTCGAGGCGGTGTATCGGCATGATGGGGAAGAACTGGTCGATACCCCAGCTGTCGGGAAGGCTCTGGAAGAGCGAGAAATTACAGAAGTATTTGTCGGCTATGAGCTTGGGCAGCTTGCGGAAGTCATCGGGGATGTGCTTCATGTGCTTTGCAATAGAGAGTATTTCGCGGATGATGCTCCAGAACATGCTCTCGATTTGTGCCCGGGTCTTGAGGTCTACAATGCCGTGGCTGAAGAGTTCAAGAGCCTCCTCGCGTATCTGCTGTGCGTCGTGCAGAGCTTCGAGCATGGTACGTTGGTCGAGCTCGCACCAAATCTTGTATAGCTCCTTGGCGAGTTCGTGGTCGTTGGCTGCAACCTCCCACTCCTCGTCCATCTGCGGCAGTGCTGCGGTCTCAAGAACCTCGAACACGAGAATGGCATGGTGTGCCGATACCGAGCGTCCGCTCTCGGTGATGATATTGGGGTGGGGAATTCCGTTCTTGTCCGCCGCATCTACCATTGTATATACAGCGTCGTTCACATACTCCTGGATTGAGTAGTTTACACTACTTTCGCTGCTCGATGAACGTGTTCCGTCATAGTCCACGCCCAAGCCTCCGCCAATATCGGTGAATTCGATATTGTAGCCCAGTTTGTGCAGCTGCACGTAGAACTGTGAAGCCTCGCGGAGTGCAGTCTTTATGTGGCGGATGCGTGTCACCTGGCTTCCTATGTGGAAGTGTATCAGGCGCAGGCAATCCTTGATGTCAAATTTCTCAAGTATCTCAAGTGCTTCGAGCAGTTCGCTTGATGTGAGGCCGAACTTGCTTGCGTCACCTCCGCTCTCTTCCCACTTGCCGCTGCCTTCAGATGCAAGCTTTATACGTATTCCTATGTTGGGACGAACACCCATGCGCTTGCCTATCTTTGCAATGCGCTTGAGCTCGTTGAGTTTCTCTACCACAAGGAATATGCGGCGGCCCATCTTCTGTGCAAGCAGCGCCAGTTCAATGTAGCTGTCGTCCTTGTAGCCGTTGCAGATGATGAGTGAATCGCTGTCGGTATTCATTGCAATCACGGCATGGAGCTCTGGCTTTGAACCGGCTTCAAGTCCTATGTTGTATCTTTTTCCGTGGCTTGTAATCTCCTCCACCACGGGGCGCATCTGGTTTACTTTTATGGGGTATACGATGAAGTTCTCACCTTTGTAGTTGTACTCTTCTGCGGCAATCTTGAAACAGCCTGCAATCTTCTCGATGCGGTTGTCCAGAATATCCGGGAAACGTAACAGCACAGGTGCCGCCACATCACGTAGCGATAGCTCGTCCATGAGCTCTTTCAAGTCAATCTGTACGCTGTCTTTCTTTGGTGTGACAGCTACATTGCCCTTTTCATTGATACTAAAATAGGATGCACCCCATCCATTGATGTTGTACAGCTCCTCCGAATCTTCAATGCGCCATTTTCTCATTTTTCGTGGTGTTTGATAGCGGTTAGTACTAATGTATTATATATTGAACTGCCGGCAGAATTCCTCGACCGACATCTCTATCTGTCTCCTGTCTTCAAGTTTGTCTGCAATGAAGGTATATTGCGCCTTGCTGTAGTGTGTTCTTCTTTTTCCCAATTGTTCGGTTATGAATGCTTTCAGTTCCTCGTCGTTCTTCTCCTTTATAAGCGGGCGCTTGCTTCTTGCTATGCTCAACCTTATGAAAAGTCTCTCTTCGGGAACATCGAGAAACACAGTCGTGCCTTGCCTGTTCATGAACTCCACATTGTCGAAGAAGCAGGGCGTGCCTCCTCCTGTTGATATAATCACATTCTCGAACTCGCCCACTTCATGAAGCATGTTGCGCTCGATATTCCTGAACTCCTCCTCGCCTTTTTCTGCAAAAATGGCCGAAATGGTCTTGTGGTAGCGCTTCTCGATGTAATTGTCGAGGTCTATGAACTCTACTCCAAGCTTTGTCGCAAGAGCCCGGCCGAGAGTTGTCTTCCCGGCTCCCATATAACCTATGAGGAATATGCGTGTCATTACTTCTTTTTTGTATATCGTCTTTTTGCAGGGGTTTTTCCACCCTCCTGCTGTTTGTTCACAATATCGAGGCACTCTTCAAGCGACAGCTCGGCCGGAGTTACGTTTTTCGGCAGTTTGTAATTGCTTCCCTTGTATGCGATGTATGGCCCGAAGCGTCCGTTCAGAACCTGTAGGTCGGCATTCTCGGCAAAGCTCTTTATAATGCGCTCTGCTTCGGCCTTGCGCTTTGCCTCAATGAGCTCGGCAGCCTCTTCCAGGCTCACGGTGAGCGGGTCGTGGCTTTTGGGGAGTGTAACGTATGCTGCTCCATGCTTTATGTATGGCCCGAAGCGTCCGGCACCTATAGTAACACTCTCTCCCTGGTACTCTCCCAAAGTACGTGGCAGGCTGAAGAGGTCGAGTGCCTCCTCAAGGGTTATTGTCTCAAGTGTCTGCCCGGGTTTCATCTGTGCGAAACGGGGTTTCTCCTCGTCGCTTGCCGAGCCAATCTGTACAATGGGGCCAAAGCGCCCTATCTTGACCGAAACGGGCTTGCCGCTTGCAGGGTCGTTGCCTAATACACGCTCACCCACCTTGTGCTCGTTCTTTGTCTGTATCAATCCCTCGATTTTGGGCTCAAACTCCTTGTAGAACTCCGATATGAGCTCCGACCAGTTGCGTTTGCCGTCGGCAATCTCGTCAAAATCCTTCTCCACTGTAGCGGTGAAGTTGTAGTCCATAATCTCCGGGAAACATTCGAGCAGGAAGTCGTTTACCACAATGCCGATGTCGGTAGGCATCAGCTTCGCTTTCTCTGCACCGACAGTCTCTTTTCCCTCCTTGGCTGTTATCTTGCCGTTCTTCAGGGCAAGAATGTTGTATATACGTGTCTCTCCGCTCTTGTTGCCCTTCTCTACATAGCCGCGCTGCTGTATTGTACTTATAGTCGGTGCGTAGGTCGAAGGTCGCCCTATGCCAAGTTCTTCGAGCTTGCGTACAAGGCTTGCCTCGGTGTATCTTGGTGGGTGCTGTGTAAATCTCTCGGTAGCGGTAATCTCCTTTGCCTTGAGAGAATTGCCTTTATGAACGGCCGGTATTGCAGCCAGTTCGCCACCCTGTTCGTCATCGGTGCTCTCGCGGTATACCTGCAGAAAACCGTCGAACACAGTCACCTCGCCTGTTGCCACAAAACTGTCATCGTGTCCGCTTATCGCAATGTTCACTGTTGTCTTCTCTACAATGGCATCGGCCATTTGTGAAGCAATCGTGCGTTTCCATATAAGCTCATACAATCTCTTCTCCGGCACAGTTCCCTCAATTGTGGTATTTGTCATGTATGTTGGGCGAATGGCCTCGTGTGCCTCCTGTGCCCCCTTGGAACTGGTCGCATAATTGCGGCTCTTGTGGTATTTCTCGCCATACAGGTCGGTCACAACGCCTTTGCTTGCTCCTATGCAGAGTGAAGAGAGGTTTACCGAGTCTGTACGCATGTATGTTATGTATCCCGATTCGTAGAGTCTTTGCGCCACCATCATTGTCTGTGAAACAGTGAAGCCTAACTTTCGTGCAGCCTCCTGTTGCAGTGTCGATGTAGTGAACGGTGCTGCAGGGCTCTTCTTGAACGGCTTTGTGGTAACATCGTCAATGACGAATGTCGCCTCCTTGCATGAGTCGAGGAACTTCTCGGCCTCCTCTTTTGTCTTGAAGCGGCGCGACAGTTCAGTGTTCAGTGTACCCTCTTCGCCCGGAAGCTCGAATATGGCGGTAACGCGGTATCCGCTCTCTGTGGTAAACCTGTTTATTTCGCGTTCGCGCTCAACGATAAGGCGCACCGTGACGCTCTGCACGCGGCCTGCCGAGAGTGCCGGCTTGACCTTGCGCCACAGCACAGGGGAGAGCTTGAAGCCTACAATACGGTCAAGTACGCGCCTTGCCTGTTGTGCATATACAAGGTTCGTGTCTATATCCCTTGGCTTTTCAATAGCGTTTATGATGGCATTTTTAGTAATCTCGTGGAATACGATTCTCTTCGTGTTCTCCGGCTTGAGTCCAAGGACCGTGAACAAGTGCCAGCTGATGGCCTCTCCCTCGCGGTCTTCATCGGAAGCCAGCCACACTGTATCGGCTTTCTTTACCTCGTTCTTGAGTGTATTTACCAGTTTCTCCTTTTCGGCAGGAATTTCATATTCCGGTTCAAAAGTTTCGGTGTTGATGCTGAACTCTTTCTTCTTCAGGTCGCAGATGTGACCGTAGCTCGACATTACCTTGTAATCCTTGCCCAGAAATTTCTCGATGGTTTTTGCTTTTGCGGGCGACTCAACAATTACTAAATTCTTCTGCATAACGCTTAAGCTTGTACTTTCTCAATTTTTATTTGTGGCGAGAACATTCTCACCGCGTAATTCGCCGCAAAAGTAGAAAAGTTTCCCGTATAAACGAACCAAAAAAATGAAAAAAAATCAAAAGAAACAGACC
>JAUNQV010000054.1 GCA_030535995.1 Bacteroidales bacterium | reverse complement strand
GGTAATTAATCACCATAGAAAAAGGTCATGGAAAATTGTCCATGACCTTTTTCTATGTTACAGGTGCACTGTACATAATATATATCCACTGCAATTCAATTGATTTACATTACTAACAATGAATGTTAAATATTCAATCAAAGGCAATCTTAATTTTTAAATTTTTAGTTTTCTAAATTATTAGTTATATATTTGCCTTGTATTTAACTATTGATAATATGAGCAACAAAAAATTCGACACTCTGACAAGGTCTGTAATGAATGTAATGTGGGACATAGCACAGGACTGCTGCATACACGAGATAATAGCACGTTACCCCGAACCGAAACCGGCATACACTACAATTTCCACATTCTTGAAGATACTATTCAACAAAGGATTTGTCAATTACCGCAAGAGCAGTGGAAAGACACACGCCTACTACCCTCTCATCAGCCGCGAGGAGTATACAAACCATGTCATGAAAGATGTTAAGGACTCATTCTTCGGGGGGTCAGGCTCATCAATGGTGAAGTTCTTTGTGGAAAAGGAAAAGATGAGCGAAAGCGAAGTCAAAGAACTTCTTGAAATAATACAGAAGCAACAACGACCATGAAAAGCTCTCGAATAACAGGCCTTAAATTACTGCTCGGCATAGCGGCTATGGTTATGGCTGTAAACATTCATGCGACTGATGTTACAAGAAAAGAGACTCTTTTGACACACAGCCTCTCCTATGTTCCGGGATTGATTGCCGACAGCATTGACTTGGGAGACTTTTACACAGAAGCCTCTGTCGAACTCTATTTCACAGCAGACAGCAACGGCAACGCCGGGAAAATAAAGGTAAAGAGCTTCAAGGCCAATGAGCGCGCAGGCTATAGCAAGAAAGAGCTCAAGTGCGCAAGAAAAATACTGGAAGCCGGCTGCATATTCATTATAAAGGAAGCAAATTGGACACTCGGAGAAAATGCATGCACAATATTGTGGAAACAGAGCCAAAGAGAGGATTGTGAAATACCTATGAACTACACACAAGCCAATGCCAGTTATTTAGGAAAAGGTTTCAAAGACAGCAAAATGCAAGAGCTTGAGGCCTACGGCAGCGGGTACATACTTGTAGAATTCGATGACGAAGGAAAAGTATGCGACACGAAGTATCTGGGCTGCATAATATGGCGCATGAAGGAGTACAGAACGGCCGACATTGAGAATTTGAGGATAAGCCACAATGGGTCGTTATATAATGGAACCTACACCGGAAACGGAACAATAACCGGCATGCGCGTTCACAATGGAAATGATATTGAGCATGAGAAGAGAGTAAGAGATATAAGACATATAATAAAGAGGTACACAGAAAAGAGAACTGACGAGATACGCTCTGCAGCCGTGCCTGCCTTAAGCGGGAAAGAGATATGCTTTGAGGTGAATGTATGCGGAGTAAACGGAGCTGTAAAGATGAGCACACCCTACTTTCCGGGTGGCAAGGATGCATTGACTGATTATATAGAGAAGATGCTGAAAGGTGACAAGGATATACAGAACTGCAAGCCTGAGGGTTCAGTGACTATTAGTTTCAAGATTGGAACGGACGGCGCCACAAGCGCAACTGAAATTGACCGCAAGAGCCTTGAAAGGCTCACATTTGCCGAGGGACACAAAAAGGCCCGCGCTATAAAGGCTGTCGGGAAAGCGATACAAAGGCTAGTGGAAGGAATGCCGCGCTGGACACCGGGAACACGCAACGGCATAAAAAACGAGAATATATGTACTATTGAAATAGAATTTGAAGACATTTATACAGAATGACAGTTTTAACCTACATATTGAAATGGGCTATTTGCCTGGCGCTACTGTATATCCCTTTCTCACTGCTGCTACGCAAAGAGACATTCGTTTCGCTCAACCGCAAACTGTTGCTGGGGATTGTTATAGTGTCGTCACTATTGCCACTGCTCACAATACACTACACGGTAGAGATTAAATTACCGGCGTTTGAAGCTATTGAAAACTTTGAAAGTGTTGCCGAAATAAGAAACGGCACAGAAAACAGGAGTGACAGTATTTCAACCTTTGAAACAATAGCAATAATATACCTTGCAGGAGTTGCCGCCTCACTTCTGTGGGAGATTGCCGGCATAGCAAGAATTAAAAGAGCAATCAAGGCCGGTTGCGTATGGAAGGAGAAACGTGCACTATATACCATACACTGTCACGCAAACGACACTGCTCCGTTCAGTTGGTTCGGGCACATTGTAATATCAGAAGATGATTATACCCGGTACGGAAAAGAGATACTGCTTCACGAAGAGGGACATATAAACCAGCGTCACTCTTGGGAGATGCTTTTCATCAGCATTGCAAGGACGCTGCAATGGTTCAACCCGTTCATTTACATGCTGAGGAACGACCTCAAGGAGATACACGAATACGAGGCCGACAGATATGTAATAGAGCACGGTTGCGACAAACAGACCTACCAACTCCTCTTGCTGCGTAAAGCCATAGGCAACTCTAATTTCACTCTTGCAAACAACTTCGGCCAAAGCAGCGTACGGAACCGCATAAAGATGATAGCAGGTAAAGAGTCAAAAAGGTGGAAAAAGAGCAAATACTTTTATATAATACCGGCAATTGCATTCACCGCACTAATACAGGCAAAGCCCGTATATGTGTATAGTAGCATCACACAAGGCTCTTGCATAACGACAGAAAGAGAAGCCGACATAACCAAAGAAGAACAGAAACTAATGGCTACAGTAGCTACAACAGAACTGAAAAACATAAAAACAGAACATAAGCAACCTATACAAAAGAAAATAGCAATCCAAGCAAAAGAGAGAAGAGATACCACAATTGCGGAACCGGCAAAACAGATTGCTGAAGATACAGCACAAAATGAGAAATTGCAATACACACTTGAGCAATACTATGAGTATATCTCTATTGACGAGAACCATGCTACCGGAAAGCTTGCGCACAACGGTGTTAACAAATGCAGTATAAGAATGCAGTTTAGGGTAGACTGTAACGGAATGGCTTACAGCATTACCCCTGGCGGTTGCAATGTATCAATCAAAGGAAAGCAAGCCTGCAACGACCCATCAGTTATTGAAGACATAAAACGGTTTGCCTCACAGATTGCAACAGAACACATTGCCGATAAAGTGTGGCCGACAAAAAATACAGGCAAAAACAGCACAACCATTTACGATGCACATATTATATTCCACCACGGCAAGAGTTCCATAATAGCATCAAACGACACCTCACGCCCACTGCTTGTAGGGCTAACACCTATTGAATAAATCTCTTATATGAAACGGATTACAACAATACTCACAACACTGCTCACCATAATGTGCACAACACCAACCGCTGCACAAGGGATGAGCGACAGCATTGCACGCAACCCGCTCGACAATCTGGTAATAAGAGCTGCAGTAAAGGAAAGCATGTTCCCCGAAGAACGTGTATACCTCCATTTCGACAATACAGCCTACTACCTGGGCGAAACAATGTGGTTCAAGGCCTATGTTTTCAGCGGCGAGAAGAATGAACCTACAAATACCAGCCGCGTACTCTATGTGGAGCTTGTGGCACCCGAGGGGTATGTTATACAGACAAAGAAATACAAGATAGAGAACGACGGTACATGCCATGGCGAGTATGAACTGAATCCTCTGCTCCTTTCGGGTTATTACGAGATACGCGCATATACACGTTACATGCTCAACCGCGGGAAAGATGCTGTTTTCAGCCGTGTATTCCCCGTTTTCGACAAAGTAATTGCCGACAACTGGGATTTCATGAACATGCTCGACCGCCGGCGCAGTTTTGTCGTGTACGACGACAAAGGGAAATCGGCAATAGGGCTTGAAAGAGACGCAAAGAAAGTCGAAAGTTCACTGCCCGCAGTAGACCTAAAATTCTACCCCGAAGGCGGACATCTTGTAGAGGGTATCGAAAGTAACATAGCATTTGAACTTTTCGGCAAAGATGGAATAAACAGCAACAAGGAAATAACAATTCTAGCCAACGGTGAAGCAATAATGAGAGTAAAGCCAGACTTTATGGGCATGGGCACGTTCGGGCTGACCCCCAAAAAAGGAGTAGAATACACAGCTGAAGTTGCCAATGGGAAAAGTGTTGCATGCTTCAAATTACCAAAAACCGAGGATGAAGGAGTTGTAGTTGAAGTAGAGGATTTTCCACAGGCTGTAGGCATTACCATCAGCCACAACATAGGTGGCGGAAATGAGTTAGGCTGTGCTGTACTCTACCGCGGAGCTGTAAAATTCTACGAGCGTTTCCATGCAACCGACAGCACCATGTTTTTCTTTATAGACAAGAGCACACTCCCAGAAGGAGTGAACCGTGCTGTCGTGTTTCTAAATGACAGCATTCCTTTTGCCGAGCGCATGTTCTTTGTAACCCGTGACAGCCTGCTTCTGGGTGACAACGAAACTGCAAAGCTAAAGGTTACAACCCAAGGAAAAAGCCTTGACGGCACTCCACTGAAGCCTAATGCAAGGATACCGCTGACAATAGAACGTGAAGACGGGAAACCTATAGAGAACGGCTCTTTTTCACTATCGGTGACCGATGCGCTTTACCTCGGAACCGAGCAGCATGTACACATACATGCTGCTCGGTTCCGAGGTAAAAGGCTACATACCCGATGCCGCACGATATTTCGACCCGGCGAATATAAACCGCACAAAAGAACTCGACCTTATAATGATGACACGCGGCTGGACCTCATACGACTGGAGCAAGCTCAGCCGTCGCGAAGCAAAACTTGAACAACCTATTGAGAAAGGAATTATTGTCAAAGGCAGTTTCGTAAAAAAAATGCCGGTACGCAGGTTAGGTAAACTCAACGAACTAACAGTCACCAACAGGCCTAATACAGTTGTAACCTTCAGCATAGGATACCGTGACAGCCTTGTCACAAGCTACAACTTTATAACAGACGAGTATGGCGAGTTCCGCATACAAACCGATGATTTTACAGGAAAGAGAGTAGCCAAGCTTGTACCCAGAGTATCATTTACAAACCACAAGGACAGCACATTCTCTTTTCTCCTCGACAGATACTTCTCACCCGAAATGCGCCTATTCAACTATTGGGAACGCAACGTAGGCAAGCCCACGACAGAGGAGGAACTTCCTGCCAGGAAAGAGGGTACAGTAAAGATAAGCCCTTTCGAATATCTTCTCTCGCAGGTCGAGGTTGTATCTAAACGGAAGAAAGAGCGCAACTACCGCCCTCCGCGCAGCGAAATGCGTTTCGATTTCCTCGATGAGTGGGAATATGCCCAAGACATCACCTACAGGAGCCGGAAGATTGACTCTTGGAGCAGACTGTACACCGAGGAGATATACACAGGCTCAACAACCTTCGGTGAGAACAACATGTTCAGCACGGACAACCTCTCACAACTCGACAGAAAGGTGATGCCATCGGGCTGGACAAGTACAAGCGGAACAAATTCAGGTATAATTGAGGTCGGAAGCAATTTCGGTTACGGAGAAAACGGATTCTTTATAAGCGACCCGGCATTTTACAACACATTGAGCGCTGCCGACATTCTGCGCAGTGCCTTCTGGCGGCACAATCTTGACTGGTGCTACTGGATACAGAGCATGGTTGTAAAGGGAGAGTACTCACCCGACAGTATTCCTCAACCCGACAACCACTACCTTAAAGGTATTGCACCGGAGAAGATGCTCAATTTCAAGGAGATAGTCATACGCTCCGATGAGAACACACGCAAGCAATTCCCACATGGGCACATACCCGACAAGATAAGAGGAAAGAACAAAGGACAATACAATTACAGCAGTTTCTATACCTCTTTTGGCAACAAAATAGGTATCTTGCCACGTGAGCTCGATAAATATGGCAGCGCCGAAAGGCTTGACCATTTCTACCTGAACCGTTTCTCGCACGATGACATACCCAACTATGTTGCATGCTTTATTCCAAACAGAGAAGAGGAACTGAATAACGGTATAACACCCTTGCTCTATCACCGCAGTTCTACACGTTACACTATGGTATATGGCTACAACGAAAGCAAACAATTCTACTCCCCCGACTACAGCAGAGTGCAACCCGACAGCATTGTAAAGGACTATCGACGTACACTGTTCTGGACACCGGAAGCCAAAATTGTTGACGGAAAAATCGAGGTGGTACTGTACAACAACTCCTCATCGGAACAGATTGCGGTAGATGTTGAAGGTTACTCCAATGGAACATTCTACAGCAACAACGGGAACATTGCCACAAACGAGGTCTCCCCAATAGAGAAAGCGAAGGCAGAGAACACTATAAAGCCAAGTATTGTTGCAGGTATACACGACCCCGACCTACTTGTACACAGTTTCAGGATAAACGAAGAGGGGCGCACACTCTACAAAGGCAGAGAGTACCGTAAGGCATTCGTAAAGTTCAGTGAAGCTGCTACACTAGGCTACTCCGATGCACTCTACAACCTAGCCATCTGCTACCTGAATGGAGAGGGTACAGAAGCAGACACTGTGCAAGCTTTCCGCTGTTTCCGTAAGGCCGCAAACATGAAACATGTGCAGGCAACCCACAACCTTGCCAACTGTTATCTGCTGGGCATAGGCACTGCAAAGAACGACAAAATGGCAGCAAGGCTGTATGAAAAATCGGGCAATATGGGCTTTGCACAGTCACAGGTGATGGTTGCGAACTGTTACCTTAAAGGCATAGGCTTTGAACAGGACAGCACGATGGCCGACATGTGGTACAGAAAGGCAATGGAGCAGGAAGACCCAACTGCGCTCTACATATTTGCCGAGAGGGAAGCAAAGGCCGACTCCATGGCAAACAAGACCAAACGGCAGCTACGCAAAAGCCCGGCCATAGAGTTATTCAAGCGTGCAGCAGAGGCCGGCAATACACTGGCGCAATACCAACTTGCACGTTTCTACGAGAACGGATACTATGTGAGAAAAAACAAGAAAAAAGCATTCAAGTGGTACTTGCAGGCTGCAGGGAAATACCACCCGCTTGCCATGGAACGTGTAGCCGAATGTTACGAGAAAGGGCGTGGAACGAAAAAAGATGAACAGAAAGCCGCATATTGGTACTCGCTTGCACTGAAATATGGCAGTGAACTTGCACAACAGAAAATGGAATGGTACAACATATTCCGCTTCTTTGAGGAGTAAAAACAAAGCGGGTGACCCAAAAATAAAAAGGGTCACCCGCTTGTATCATAATGGAATATATCTTTATTTCTTCAGTTTCATTCCAAGCATCATGCCATCGTAACTGTTGAGCAAAGTACCTATTGTACCCAAAGCCGAGCTTGCAGCGGCAGCCTTTGACGAAGTAGAACCAAGGCCCGATGCTTTTTCCGAAACAGCCGAAGTCGCACCTTTGACCAGTGACAGCAGTTTATCGGCATCAAAAACAAGATTCATATCCGATACAGTATACGAAACGTGTGTCTTAATGTTCAACTTACCATATAAGAAAGTGAAATCAATCTTTTTCTCCTCATCATTCAGTTTGTATGTACCGGGAATTTCATGACCGTTTATAACAAATACACAAGAATCTCCGGCAGAGAATGTAAACGAACATTTACCCTTCTTCACACCAACCTTTGCAAGGTAGCCATCGAGTTTGTCCTCGAGTTTTGAAGTGACTACAGTACCACCGATGTTCGAGAGCGCATTCTCGCTCTCAAGTACACATGTAACACCTTCATAGTTCCAAGTACCCTCTATAAGCTCTGCCGAAAGAGGCACCGAATTACCGATTATTGTACCGAGCACATTGCCAAGTACACTACCCTCCTCCGAAGAAGATGAGCCATCGGTAACCTTATTTACAACTTTGCCCAAAAGATTTTTGAACGACTGCGCCTCCACACCCGAAGAGAATGTAAATAGAAGGGCGAGTATGAATATTATCTTTTTCATAGTCATTTTAGTGCTTATTAATTCTCTTTTGCCTCCTGCTCTTCAGAAGCGAACTCTACAATACCGTTCGATACAAGGATATTGTACCACGAATATATCTTTTTGATATGTGTGAGATATACGCGCTCACGGTCATAATCGGGCATTATGCCTTCGAAATATTCTACCAACTCCTCGGGAGTAGCCATCTTGATGTCGAAAGGCAATACAGCAGCCTCCTTTTCATAGATTTTTGCAAATACCTTACGCAAAGGCACCTCTTCGGTATCGGTATATATTGCAATATCATCGAGCATTACAACCGACTCGCTGTTATATACCGGCATACGCTTTTTCGCTGCATCTACCATTTCAACAATGAACATATTACGACCGCTTGAAATAAGACGGTAAAGACCGGGCTTGCCCGAAATAGTCAAAATTCTCTCAAACATATTATTTTATTATTGTGTTAGTGAATTAGTTTTTCAACTTTTTACAAGGAGTTATACGCGAAGATATATCTTCATTCCGGTTTTTCAAAAAATGAAATGTTTTTTAACTCATCGACAAGTTCAATCAGTTCGGGAAGCATAGGGGAATCGCCATCGTTGTATAAAGAATAATCGGATAGCAGCAACAATTCATCGGGTTGCATCTGATTCTTCATACGGCTTTCTACCTGCGCCCTGCTCATTCCGGAACGCGCCATGGTACGGGTTGTTGCAGTCTCCTTATCGCACCACACCACAAGCACCTTGTCAACAGAATCGATGACACCCGACTCGTAGAGTATCGCCGTTTCTACAGCTACAACAGGAGCAGCTTGCTCCAGAGCCCAATTCTCAAAGTCACTCTTTACAACCGGATGCACAAGAGCATTGACGCGTTTCACATTATCGCGGTCAATAAAGATGCGCGAAGCCAGATAGTTGCGGTCGAGAGCACCGTCGGCCCTGTAACATTCACTGCCGAACATTCTTGTCAGTTCTTTTACCAGAGCCTTGTCGTGCTGCATGAGATACTTTGCACGATTATCACAGTTATATACAGGCACCCCCATTATCTCCAACATACGGGAGGCGACGGATTTTCCGCTCCCGATACAACCGGTTACTGCAAGTTTCAAACTGTTTTTCATAGAGCCGCAGAGTTGATTTTGGCAGGAGTCACTACCACATTCTTTGCTTCCGAAGGAGAAGATGTCAGTTTCAGCTCTACCGGACGGCCATGGGCATTGAGCACATCATTGTAATCTATTTGTACAACAAAATCGCTCGGGCCCAAAAGTTCATAATGGGTATCGGAGACCTCAAAGGCAAGTTCTACTTCTGTAGGTAGCCACAACGAGTGATAATAGGCCGGGAAGTTGACCTTTGTCAATGGCACACGCACTTTTTTCATCTTGAGCGGAGCCACTTTAACATGCACCTTCACTTCAGAGGGTTCTACGCTCACAGCACCGTCAAGAAGAATTTTTGCCGTGACAACCTTGTCGGCCTTCATATACTTCTTGACAATGAACTCCGTATTCACGGCATCCATTTTCTCAAGAGCATCGGGGGTTGCGGCAACCATGACACTCGAAGGAGAAACCTCTACCCCAACCACCTCGTAGTGGTCGGCTGCATCGAACCTGCCGCTCACATGTACCGGCAATAGTTTCTGGTTCTGCCTTACATTTATATGCAATGTATCGGTTACAAAGCGCACAATGGAGGTTGTCGACTGCAAACGCGACTGAACATCATTCTTCAGCACCGACACCGGCAAGGAGAGCACTCCGTTACGGTATTTGAAACTTGTAAAGTCAACGGCTATAGGCTCTTCGGCTCCCATTTTGTACCCTGCAAGCACAGTACCTTTATCGTGCAGCCTGACCTTCACCTCAATATCACCGGGCTCGGAGAGTTCGATATTGTCCGGTACCCCGTTGACCGAAATGCCGAAAGCCACATCAGTCTCGTAATCGTCATTCAAGGTCTGCAATAACCAAAGACAACACGAGACCAACAGGAAAAACATGAAGGGAAACAGATTGTTTTCCTCCAGTTTTTTGAATACTCTTTTCAGTAAATCTTTCAAAACCTATTATTTTCCCTCCTGCTGCATTGCATTAGGGTTGGCAAAAACCACTGAAATATCTACACGTACATTTACATTGTGGGCAATCTCAAGAACAACAACACCGTCGTTAACCTCTTTAATCTTGCCATAGATACCACCGCTTGTCACAACCTCCTGACCGGGCTGAAGGCTACGACGGAAGTTCTCAATCTCTTTCTGACGCTTACGTTGCGGACGTATCATCATGAAATACATAATTGCAATAATAATCACAAACATGAACATGGGGTTTGCAATTATACCCTGCAAGCTTACTGCGAATGTTGGATAAATCATAATTGTATCAATTCTTTTTCAGTTAATAATTATCTGTTTCAATTACTTTGATATTTTGCCATCGGCACGCAACTTCTTTGATATTGAGTCGAGAAGACCATTCACAAACGAGCCGCTCTTTACTGTACTGTAATGCTTTGCAATCTCCACATACTCGTTGAGTGTTACAGACAGAGGTATATCGTCAAAGGTAACAAGCTCGGCAAGTGCAACCTGCATTATTACTACATCCATAAATGCCAGGCGCGACATATCCCAGTTCTTTGAGCTTTCGCTCATCATCTGACGGTACTCCTCGGCATTCACTATTGCCGTGCGGAAGAGTTTTCGGGCAAAATCCATATCGGCCACATCTTTATATTCGGGCAAGAGCTGCTGTGTACCACCCCCGTTCTCTTCGAAACGCTTTATTGTCTTCAACACAAAAGTATCAACAATGTTCTTGTCATCGTTCCAATAAAGGCTCTGCTCTTCAAGCAAAGCATCGAGTTCCTCATTGTCGAATATGAAAGCCTTGTATAGCTTGCGCCATAACTCCTTGTCTTCTTCATAAGAGGAGATGCCCAACTCCATATACTCCTTATATATATCGCTTGCCTCTATTGTATCGAGCAGACGGCGCAGAAAATCGGAATTGTCAACCCAATTGAGTTTACTTTTTTCGGCAAACTTCACAAGCTGCTCATTGCTTCGCAATTGAGCAATAAAACGGTTGTTCACAAACTTGAGATTGGGATTCTTGTCACTCTCTGTGGGACGTATCTTCATACTCAAGAACGAAATGCGGTCACTGGCATACTGTGTTATACCCTCCATGAGCAACAACATGTAGTTGTACAGGTCATACGCCTTTGACAAACTGAAAAAAACCTCATCTTCGGCAGCCTTCAGGCTCTTGCCACTGTTCTTGTAGTAGGCATATACTATCTGAACTACTTTCAGACGGATAAGAACTCTATTAATCATAAAACGCTTTTTCTGATTTTCTGCAAAGGTCGCATTTTATAACGACACTGACAAACAAAAACTGATTAAATTTCCCACAAACGCCAAATTATCAAAACAAGAAGCATTTTTGGACAAAACAGAGCAAAAGGTTAAATTGTTCGGCCGGAAACTTGAAAAAGTTCTATTTTTATACAAAAAGGTGCACTTATTTGTAAAAAAACTAACCAAAAACATTGATTTATTAAAAAATTTAACCATATTTGAGGCTTGAAAAACACAAATACAGATTTAATTTTATGGAAGAGAACAGAAAGAGCGGATTCAGCGAGAGCGAGAAAGAGATAGTATTTTCGCAAGCAATTAAAGCCGGAAAGAGAATTTACTATATCGATGTCAAGAAGAACAGAAAGGATGAGATGTATCTCTCCATAACCGAAAGCAAGAAGATTGTGACAGGCGAAGGCGAAAATGCAAGCATCAGCTTTGAGAAGCACAAGATATTCCTCTACCGCGAGGATTTTGCAAAATTCGCCAACAGCCTCAACGAAGCCATAAACTTTGTCATTGCCGAGCAGGGAGAATACCAGCCCCACTACCCCGTAACACCGGAAAATGAGAACGGGAACGGCGATACCGACAAAATGAACATTGATATCGAGTTCTGACACAACAGAACATTGTTCGTTCCAAATTTGTATATTCCAGAAAAAAAGCGTACCTTTGCGTCCGCTTTAAAGACATCGTGTGATGGCGAATTAAGCAAAAAAAACAAAAAACTTAATTTAGAGTAACACATTTTAATTATGAAAACAATCAGCATCAGCGGTTCTGCTAGAACCGAGGTAGGCAAGAAAGCTACCAACGCACTCCGCAACGCAGGTCTCGTACCTTGCTGCATCTATGGAGTAGAGTCAGAGACAAAGGCATTCAGCGTTCCCACAGAGGGTCTTCGCAAATTGGTTTACACTCCCGACATTCACGTTGTAGACCTCACAATCGACGGTAAGACTGTAAAGGCTGTGATGAAAGACATCCAGTTCCACCCTGTAAAGGACACAATCCTTCACGTAGATTTCTATCAGGTAACAGAGGAGAAACCCATCGTTATGGCAGTTCCCGTTAAGCTCGAAGGTCTTGCAGAAGGTGTACGCGCCGGTGGTAAGCTCGTTCAGATTCAGCGCTACCTCAAGGTAAAGGCTATATACACCGCTATCCCCGAGATACTTACAGTAGATGTAACAGCACTTGGCCTTGGCAAGTCTATCAAAGTCAGCGACCTCTCATACGAAGGTCTTGAGCTCGTATCGGCAAAAGAGTCTCTCGTATGTTCAGTCAAGACAACACGTGCTTCTGCCGCTGCCGCTGCCGCTGCCAAGAAATAATAGAGCAGTTGCATGAAATATCTGATTGTAGGATTGGGTAACATCGGACGAGAGTACGAAGGCACCCGCCACAACATAGGATTTACAGTATTGGATGCCTTTGCAAAGGCATCCAATACTATTTTCCAGGACAAGCGCTACGGCTACGTTGCCGAGGCCTCTGTTCGTGGACGAAAACTTATTCTGCTGAAGCCATCGACCTACATGAACCTCAGCGGCAATGCAGTACGATACTGGATGCAGCAAGAAAAAATTCCTCTTGAAAATGTTCTTGTAATAGTAGACGACCTTGCGCTCCCGGTAGGAGCACTGCGACTCAAAGGACAAGGCAGCGACGGAGGACACAATGGACTAAAGCATATTGCCGCAACACTCGGCACCACCGCCTACGCCCGCTTGCGCGTAGGTATAGGCAGCGACTTCGGCAAGGGGCACCAAGTAGATTTTGTTCTCGGCAACTTTAACAGCGAAGAGCAAAGCACCATCGACAAACAGACAGAAACCACGACAGAGATAATCAAGAGTTTCTGCTTTGCAGGGTTGGCACGTACCATGAACCAGTTCAACAAGAAAGGCAACGGAAAAAAAGAAGAGGAACAAGCATGAGCGAACAGGCACGCATAGACAAATGGCTCTGGGCAGTGCGTATATACAAGACACGCAGCATTGCAGCCGAAGCATGCAAGAAAGGACACATAACCATTGGTGAACGCACCGCGAAACCTGCACACAACATACGTGTGGGCGACATTGTAAACGTGAAAAAAGCACCGGTGACATACTCATTCAGAGTACTCAAATGTGCCGAGAACCGAGTAGGTGCAAAACTGGTTCCCGAACTGATGGAAAACATCACACCTCAAGAGCAGTATGAAATACTTGAAATGAGCAAGATAAGCGGTTTTGTAGGGCGTATGCGCGGCACAGGCCGCCCCACAAAGAAAGAGCGTCGCGACCTCGACCAATTTGTAGAGGACAACTATAGCGACGTACTCGATGAATTCGATTTTGACGAGTTGTAACCGCTCAACACCAAAAGTAAAAGGCAAAAACAGACAAGCAGCAAGGCAAGGATAGAAAAAAGAGCTAAAAACTCTTGTCATAACCAAAATAATGCACTATCTTTGCAGACGCAAATGGAGCAAAACCATAAAGCAAAAAAGGTCGGTTCCGTAGCTCAGCTGGATAGAGCAACGCCCTTCTAAGGCGTGGGT
>JAUNQV010000053.1 GCA_030535995.1 Bacteroidales bacterium | reverse complement strand
CTCCCCGAGGAGTACAAGGAAACTATTGAAGAGAACTGGGTAGAACCGACTCACCGTCATTTCAAGTATATTCCCGAGAATGCTATTGGTGTTGCATGCATTGGTGTGGATTTTGAGAAAATTCTTGAAATGGAATCAATGGAGAAACCTCTCAAGAGTTTAAGCAAGGAGGGTTTCAGCAAGGGTGTATTAAGTTCTGTATATGGTGATGTCACATTTGCCGTTCTGCCAGTGGAAAAACTGGGTAAGGAAGATATTCCGCAGTTCATGATTGTTGCCGATTGCAACGACCGCGCGCTCTTCGACCAGATTGTAAGGATGATAAAAGAAGAAGAGGGGGTATCATATATTGATGATGATGTATATGCCTTGGGTATGAACAAATACCGCGAGTATAACAATTACTATTGGGATGACTACTCATACACAGAGAAAGAAGGCGGTTACGACTATTATTTCATGTACAGAGACAACGCTATATTCTTCCTGCCCGAGAATATATACCGCAAACTTGTTGAAGATGATGAGGTTGTCGCTCTTGATGAGAGTATCGCAAACAGCGACAAGTTCAGCGCTCTGAAAGGTGCCGGTCTCATAGCAGACTTTGATGGAATTGTCGAGGCAATAACCGATGTTGCCGGCCGTATGAGTTCAAGTGAGCGCAAAGTTGTTGAGTTTGTAGAACTTTTTGAGAATGCCCAGTTGGTTGTGGATTCTCCTTTCGAGGTAAGGGCAAGAATAGAACTTGATGACAAAGATGATAATTTCCTTAAAGTGCTTGTGGAGGAGATATTCTCGATATTCTCAAAGGAGATAATGAGTGAACTCTAATACAATCGTTAGAATGATAGAAAGCATAAGCTTTAAAAATGTAAAGCCAAAATTCATTGACGATGCGCCTGCAGGCGCATCGTCAATGGTTTGGAATTGTAATATAACATTCAATAGGGGTTGTTCCTATCTTGTAGAGGCAGCCTCGGGGCGCGGAAAGAGCTCTTTCTGCTCCTTTCTCTATGGGTTGAGAAGCGATTTCGGAGGTAATATCATATATAAGCATAACGGGTGTGGGGCGTTGCAGCATGCCGATTGCGATTTTCAGCTGCTGCGCCGCGAGTCGATATCCATGATGTTCCAGGAGTTAAGGCTCTTCCCCGAACTCTCTCCTGTTGATAATGTCATGCTAAAAAGCAATCTCACCGGCTTTGCAACAGAAACGGAAGTACGAGGAATGTTGGAGAGGCTTGGCCTTGCAGGGCATCTCGATACACCTTGTGCCGTTCTCTCTTTCGGGCAACAACAGAGGGTCGCATTTGTACGCGCACTATGCCAGCCGTTCGACTTCATACTGCTCGATGAGCCGGTGAGCCATCTTGACAATGAAAACGCTGCGGTCATGAGTGCGATGCTGAAAGAGCGTCAGCTGCAGAATGGTGCCGGAGTTATTATCACGTCAATCGGTTACCGTATGCCATATCTTTATGACAAAATACTTAACTTATAGGAAGTTCCTTAATTCCTGTTTTCTTCTTCTCATAAAATGAAACTGCTCTTCAAACTGCTTAAACAGAACATAAGCCCTCTCCAGCTTCTGGGTTTTATAATAGTCAATTTTATAGGTGGAGTGATAGTGCTTTCGGGTATGCAGGCCTCCTTTGATTTCAGGAAACTATCCGGTAAAGAAGACCAGCTTCTGTCGGGTGGCTATGTGGTGATTTCAAAACCTGTGACCTCTGTATCGACAGTCGGGAGCCTCTTCGGTCTTCGCCCGTCATTCAGCAAAAGTGAGATAAAAGAACTTGAAGAGCTATCCTCGGTTTCATCGGTGGGTGCATTTGTTCCGGCAGAATTCGAGATAAAGGCTGCCCTTGCCATAGGTGCCGTAAAGGTGAAATCTGATATCTTTCTTGAAGCTGTGCCCGATGAATTCATAAAGAACGATTATAATGCTGTGGGAGGAGTGCATCGCCCATGGAGTGCAACGCTTGAGAGTGATACCGTGCCCATAATAATTCCGCGTAACTATTTCAATCTCTATAACTTCGGCTTTGCGGCATCTCACGGGCTTCCACAGATAAGCGATGAGCTGCTGGGTGAGTTTCCAATAAAGCTTTATATCTATGGCAGTGACGGCATAAGGGAGTATGATGCTGTAGTCTGTGGTCTCACAAACAGGCTCAATACGATACTGGCACCTTTAGATTTCATCAGCGAGGCCAATGCTGTGTGTGCTCCCGGTGTGGAGTCGCGCCCTTCCCGTCTTATTCTGGCTACCGATGCAAGCGAAGCCGATGAATCTTTGTTCGGTTATCTCAATGAAAGGGAATACGTTGTTGAAGGCGACTCTTCTCATGTGCGTCTCCAGACATTCATCTATAGCCTGATATTTGTGGTAATAGCAGTAGGGCTTCTCTTCTCTCTACTTGCATTCTCTCTTCTTGTAATAAGCATTGTATTGCTTATAGAGAAGAACAGGGAGAAGATTATCAATCTCTATTATATCGGTTATACTCCCCGGCAGATAGCCGGTACATATATGGCTTTGGCTGTTGTTGCCGATGTTGTTGTGTGGGTGTCGGCACTTGTAGCTACATTGTTGCTGTATCCCTCTTTTTCGGATATAATGAGTAATGCCTCGCCTACATTTGTTCCGGCAGCGCTCTCTTCGGTTGTTTGGGCAGCATTGCTCTCGGCAATACTTTTTGCACTGATGCATTGTGCAATGATATTGCGGCAGGTGAGAAAGCACTGCTTGCGCCTGAAGTGACAAGGGGTGCTTTGCAGGGTGTTTATTTACCCGAAATCGGAAATATCTACCAGTTTGTTCATTATTGCATATACAGTGAGTCCCGGGATACTGTTTATGCCAAGTTTCTGCGATATGTTGCGGCGATGCGAGATGACTGTGTAAATAGATATGTTGAACTCGTCGGCAATCTCCTTATTTGTCTTTCCTTTGGCAACGGCTGCAAGTATGTCGCGTTCGCGCGAGGATAGTTCATTTATATCGTTCTTTGGGTTCTGGCTGTTCTCCTCGATGGCATTCTTCAGTTTCTGTATAATGCGTGGTGCGTTGTCGTATATGCCTATACATTCGTCATACTGGCGCAGTACACTCTCTTCGTAGTTGCTGTGTGAAAGTGCCACTATTGCTGCATTCTTGCATCCGAGATATGAGCGTATGTCGAACCTCTCGTTGTAGTCAATTACAGTCGGGTTTATAATTACAATATCTGTGTCGTCGTTTGAGTTATAGTAGCTCGGGTTGCTCAATGTGTGGGCGACCTTGAACTCGGGGCTGTTGTTTATTATCGTTGCAATGCCTGTTGCAACAATCTCCGACGGTTCAATCAACACTATTCTGTATTTTCCCTCTTTATTCATGGCTCATTTCAAGTTTTTCAACCAATGGTACAAGCAGCTTGTTCTCTATGAGAGAGTGTTTGCGCAGGTCGTTTTCAATGTTGTATATGTCGCCCAGAATGTTGAACATCAGGGTTGAGGAGTGCTTTTCCGGAAGGTACTTGGTTATTATGTTCTTCAGGTCGCTGAGTTTCTCGCCAATGTTGCTGTGGTTGTGCTCGAACTGCCTTATGTTGTACTTTATGCCGGCTTCCGCCTTGTTGGAAAGCAAACTCTCGATATATGGGAATACCGTGTGCTCTTCGTAGTCGAAGTGGTTGTTTACCTCCTTGTCATAATCGTCGTAGAACTTGTCTATAAGCTTGCGGTTCACTTCGTCAAGCTCTTTTACCAGGCTGTGTATGCTGTCGTGTATTGCCGGGAAATATACCTGGCGGTAGAATCTGTGCGAGGCATGCAGGTAGGTAATGATACTGCGTATATCCTTTTCGGCCAGTGCCTCTACTTCTGGTTGGTAGTCGCGGAAAGAGTATATGTTGCATATCATAAGGAACAGCTTGTCCGATATGCCGTATCTGTTGCATATATCTTTTACCGTAGCTTCACCGAACCCTAATCTGATATCGAGTCTTTGGAGTATTGACAGCAGGCTTATGTCACTTGCCAGCAGTTCGGCAAGTTTCATGCGGTTGTTGTATATTGTCTCTTTGTTGTTCATCAGTAAAATATTGAAGGTTTATAATATCCCGCCTATGGTATATACAAGGTATCCTGCAATCCATGCGACGGCTGTGTTATATACTATTGAAAAAAGTGCCCACCATTTGCTGTGTGTCTCGTTGGCAATGGCACCAATGGTGGCAATGCATGGGAAGAACAGCAGTATGAAGACAAGGAAAGCTGCTGCCGAGCGCGGAGTAAAATCGCCCGAGCTTTTCAAATCATCTTCAAGCCCCTCTTCAGAGTCGCTGCTGTACAACACTCCCAGAGTGCTCACTACAAGCTCCTTGGCCGGAATACTTGTTATTATGGCTACACTTGAACGCCAGTTCTGTCCAAGCGGTTCAAGAACCGGTTCAACAAACTTGCCCATCATGCCGATGAACGAGTATTCATATATTCCGTTCTCTATACCATCTTCCTCTCCTGTTCCGCTGTTTGGGGTAGCAATGAGTTCTGTTTGGGCTTTTTCACCTGTTGGGCTCTCCTCGGGGCGGGGGAAGTAGCCGAGAAACCATATTATCACAGTCGAGAGCAGAATTACTGTTCCTATCTTCTTCAGGTACTGGGCGCATTTCTCCCACATGTGGCGCAACGTGGCGCGCAATGTGGGCCAGCGATAGGGTGGCAGCTCCATTACAAAGGGAGTTTCGTCTTTGGGGAATTTTGTCAACCTGAGCATACGTGCAGTAAGAATAGCGACGAGTATACCCAAAAGGTAAAGAGCTATCAATATAAGTGCTGCATGTTCCGGGAAAAATGCACCGGCAAAGAGTATTAGCACCGGCAATCTTGCACTGCACGACATGAATGGTGTGACAAGAACTGTTATTATGCGGCTGCTGTGGCTCTCTATCGTGCGCGAAGCCATTATTGCCGGAACATTGCAACCGAAGCCCATGAGCATGGGAATGAATGATTTGCCGTGCAGGCCCATCTTGTGCATGAGCCGGTCCATTATGAATGCCGCACGTGCCATGTAACCCGAGTCCTCCATGAACGAGATGAAAAGGTATAGAATGAGTATCTGCGGAATGAATACAGCAACACTGCCTACTCCGCTTATGATACCGTTTACAACAAGGTCCTGCAAGGCTCCTTGGGGCATAATGCCTGATACAAAATCTCCCATCCATGCAAAAATGTTCTCAATCCACTCCTGGGGGTAGGCACCGGCAATGAATACTGTGCTGAACATTATCCACATTACAAGAATGAATATCGGAAAACCCAGCCAACGGTTGGCGACAAGGCGGTCAATGAGTTTTGTCTGTTTCTGTGCATCTTTGTCACCGGCCTTGTATGTTTCGTGTAGAGCTCCGCTCACAAAGCCATATTTTGCACCGCTTATTGCTGTTTCTACATCAACACCTACCTGCATCTGTATCTTTTTCGCAGCGTTGGCGGCCATCTTTTTCCATCGTGGGAACTCGAAGCAATCCTCCAGTTGCTTTTCGGCCTCCTTGTCTTGCTCAAGGAGCTTCAATGCCCAGTAGCGCACCGGGAACTGTTGCGGCATGTCGTTGGCTCTGTGCATTTCGGCCGAAAGTGGGGCGATATGCTCCTCGATAATGTTGCCATAGTTAATATGTATATGGCGTATGGTGTCGTTCTTGCCCTCAAACAGTTCTATAATTGTGTCGAGCAGTCTGTCGAGTCCTCTGCCGCTTTTGGCTACAGTGGGAATCATAGGTATTCCCATCATTGCACCAAGGTGTGTGTAGTCTACCGTTGCACCGCTTGCAAGCATCTCGTCATACATATTCAGGGCAACCACTGTGCGCAGGTTCATGTCTATGAGCTCGGTGGTAAGGTAGAGATTGCGTTCGAGGTTCGATGCCACAACCGCATTTATTATAACATCGGGCTGTTGTTCAAAGAGGTGCCTGCGTACATATATCTCCTCGGGCGAATATGCTGCAATGGAGTATGTTCCGGGCAGGTCGGTTATGTTTATTCTGTATCCTTTGTAGTTGAAACTTCCTGTCTTTGCATCTACGGTCACTCCGCTGTAGTTGCCTACATGCTCATTCTGCTTCGACAGTGCATTGAATATCGAGGTCTTTCCGCTGTTGGGGTTGCCCACCAGTGCCACGTTTATTACATTATCCCTTCTTGTCGGTACTTTGCGTTGTGTACAGTTTATGCAATTCAGTCCGTTGCAGTTCTCGCAAATAGAGAGGCTGCTGAACGTGGGTGCCGGTGCAAGTTCTTTCTTTGCCTCCTCCTCGGGCAATACCTCAATCATTGCAGCCTCGTTGCGGCGCAGCAGGACATCGTACCCCATGACATGATATTTCACAGGGTCGTGCATGGGGGAGTCGAGCACCGACTTTACCTTCTCTCCGCGTATAAAGCCCATCTCCATAATGCGCTTGCGGAATCCGCCGTGCCCCGAGAGTCTCACAATGACAGCTGTTTCACCATTCTTTAGCTCCGAGAGTTTCATTTATATATAAATATCTTTTTGTCAGTTGCATGCACACTTTTACAGTTATTCGGTGTGCTGTTTATTTTTGCAAGCAAAAATACTCTTCTTTCGGCAACTTATCAATAGCTATAAATCTTAAATTTCTGCAATAAGTAGTTATTTGTGACTACTGTTGGATATATGTTACTATCGTAAAACGAAAAAATCATGATATGTTGTTATTGTACAATACTATATGTGATTGTATTTTTGCCATGTGAAACTTTTGCAGTTTCTAAAACTGACAAATGAATTGTATTATCTTATCGTCTGCATCAGCAGAAATGGGGGAGAGCGTTTAGCCGTCGCTCTCCCCCTGGGTTTTTAATCAGTTGTCAAGTATGAAAAAAGTGCTTCTGTTTTTTGCAATTCATTATTATTTTAGTCTGCTATAATTGCCATGAGGCCTACAATGCTGAGGAATGCAGAAACAGCATCGTCAACACCATTGTTGTAGCAATACCTGCGTGGAGGTGGAGGAGGGCATGGGCGTGGTGCCGGACGGTTTATGATAACAACCTCCTTGTTCGGTCTGCCGGGCTTTCCCGGTTTACCGGGTTTGTTGCCTTTACCCGGTTTTCCCGGTTTGTAGCCTTTGCCGGGCTTGCCGCCCTTGTCACGCTCTTTCCCAACCTTTATCTCTTTTCTTTTTTCTCTTCTTTCAACTCTCGGTTTTTCACCACCTCTGTCGTTTTTTGCATAAAGCTGTGCAGGCATAAGCATTCCGCCTATCAACGCTGCAATAATCATCATCTTTTTCATAGTCGTAATCTTTAAATGGTTAAACCTGTTCTTATCTCACTTTGTCTACCGCAAAGGTAATGGCAAGAGAATCCCCCTGCAACGAATAAATCCTATTAGTTGCAGGGGGTTGTCCTAAACTGTGGAGGGATTTTCCCTCTTCTCTCTTTATTTACAACTCTTGAAACATGGGATGAATGATAATATCCACGCTACAACGATGCTCACTACGATACCGGTGGCTCCGAACAGAAGGAAGTTGGCATCGGTACATTTGCTCATCCAGAATACAACGGCCTCACCGGCAATAAAACCTGCAAGTCCTGCATAGCCCTTGACACGCTTCATGAACACGGCAATGAAGAAGAGACCTCCCAAGCCGCTGGTGAGCAGTCCCAATATTTCATTGAAGAAATCGAGGAACGACTGAATATCCCATGTAGCCATAAGCAGGGCAAGAAGCAGGCCTACCATACCGCTCACAATCGATGCCCATCGGGCTATCTTCACAAGTTGTTTCTCTGTTGTGTTGCTTCGGAAACGCTTCCAGAAGTCAATAGAGAAGGCTGTGGCTACACTGTTTATATTGCTCGAAATTGTACTCATGGTAGCAGCAAAGATAGCGGCAATAAGAGCACCGGCAATACCGGCAGGCATCTGGCTCATCATGAAGAATGGGAATATCGCATCCGATTGTCCCATTGTGACATCAAGTTCTGCCGGGTGTGTCTTGTAGAATGTGTAAAGGCCTGTACCTATCATGTAGAATGCTACCGACACGAATACACTCATAATACCGTTTACAAGAATACCGCGACCGGCCGACTTCTCGTCGGGGGTGGTTAGGTATCGCTGTATTACAGTCTGGTCCGAAGTGTATGAGATAAGGTTGTTTGCAAGACCTCCCAATATAATTACCCACCATGTGGCTTGTGACCAGGAACTGCCGAGGTCAAACAGCCGCAGTTTGTCGTTTTCCAAAGCAATGTTGATGCAGCCGCTTATTCCGCCCTCGGTTCCCATTGCCAGGTATACCACTGCAAAGATGGCTCCAAAGACAAGTATAAGTCCTTGTATTACATCGCCCCATATAACCGCCTCTACACCACCCATTGTACAGTAGATTATTGTGACAAGGCCCATGAGCACAATGCAAAGGTAAATGTCTATTCCGGTAACGGCGGTGAGTGCCAATGAGGGAAGATATAGCACTATTGCCATGCGCACAATCATGAATATGCAGAACAGGGTAGATGCCAGCATACGTGTGAAGAGATTGAAACGCTGTTCAAGTATCTCATAGGCACTGGTTACGTTGAGTTTGCGGAAGTAGGGGAGGTAATACTTTATTACAGGGAAACTGATTAGCAGTATCATCCACAGCATCGGGTAGTAGGTCCAGTCGGTGCTGTAGGCCTTGGCCGGGATGGTCATGTATGTGATTGCCGACAGCATGGTTGCGTAGATGCTTATACCGGCAGCCCACCAGGGGATGCGTCCGCCACCCTTGAAGAAATCGTCGGCACTATTCTCCTTGCGCATGAAGTATGCACCCATACCAAGCATTCCTACAAGGTAGAGGGCGAGGACTGTCCAGTTGAGCCAGCCGAAACTCTTTTCGTTGCTCACTTCAATGTGTGATACATCGGCACTGCGTACACCCGGCATCAGTTCGCCTCCGCTATAGCTCCAGCCGCTGCCACCGACCTCGTTGGTTAGGCAGGCTCCTGCTCGGGCAAGCAGACTGTTGCCGGGCAGCAGGCCCCATGAGTCGGTGATGGTGTGGTAGGTGAGTACATCCTCGCGGAAGCGGTACCAATCGGGTTCGTGACGCAAATAGAGGCTATCCTGTTTTCCTGCAATGGCGTTGTTGAATATTTCGTAGTCTACGCCGCCGAAGAATAGCACGTGGCTATAGCCCACAGGGCTGCATGTGCTGCCCACCATGGCTTGTATGTGCTGTGTACGTTTGCCGTCAACAGCGTTGTCCATCCACGCGAAAGCCGGTGAAGTGCGTTTCCAATGTGCAGGTGTTACGCCACCTCTCTTTAGTTCTTTGATAGGGATATATACACCGTCGGTGTGTACTATAGCCTCCTTGCCTTCTGCTTTTGGCTGGTATCCGCCAAAGATAAAGAGGGCATAGCCGGTTGCTGTGTTCTGTACAGCCACACAGGGCTGCAGGCGACATTCGTCAGGTATGGTGGCTACGGTTATCCACTCATTGCGGGTGTTTTCACTCCCAACCTTTCCGTTTTCCGCTTTCTGTTTTCCGCCAGGGAACGGGATGGCATATACATCGCGGTTGGGTGTGCCGTCGGTTGCTCCTCCTGCTACCCAAATCATGCCGTCGTAGTATGTGGCTGCAAAATTGTCCAATGCTTTTGGCAAGGATGCAAAAGTGCAGGATGTACCATCTGCTGCATTTATGAATATGCACTCGTCAAGTGAAGCTGTAGCATCCATGCCACCCAAGTATACAACGCCTCCGGGTACCTGTACACTGGCACCATAGGCACGTGGGTAGTAAACTTTCTCTCCACCGTCGGCACATGGTACATCGGGGAAATTGCATCCTCCGTAAGTTGTCAGTTTGCCATTGACCCATCCTGCATAGTGACCGGAAACAGCTTTGTCCAATGGAGTGGCCGGCGACACAGATACCCTATTTTGCGCTATGCAGAACAGTGAGCATAAGAGGAGTGGCAGTAATAGATATCTTTTCATGTTTTGTTACTTCGTCAATTCGTTACACAATTCAAAGGATTTTATCATCATTCGCGGAATATGGAACGGTCCTTTGAATATATTGCCTTTCGCTGCTTGCGCCACTGTGCCGTCGCGGTGCAGGTAGCCGTACCACTCGCCATACTCTTCATCGGGGAAGTGGGCGTATGTCCACTCGCTTATCTGTTTGTGCCATATCAGGTACTTGTCGTCGCCGGTAGCTTCGTAGGCATAGAGTGTGGCTATTATAGCCTCGGTCTGCGGCCACCAGAACTTCATGTCCTGTGAATAGTCCTGCGGTGGAAGGTTGCGGCAGTCGCGGAAGTTGATTATTCCGCCGTACTGCTTGTCCCAGCCCCACTCCCACGACCAGTCGAGTATCTGCAGGGCTTGTGCTGTGAGTTCCTTTTCCCATCCACGGTTCTTTGCCTCCTCGAGCAGGAACCATGCTGTTTCAATGCAGTGTCCGGGGTTTATTATGCGGCCGTTTATGGTATCTATGAATTCTCCTTCGGGGCCCACCATCTCAAGCAAAGCCTTGAATTCGGGTTTCATGAAATCCTTGAGTGACTCTATCGATTCGTTTATCTGCAGGTCGAGTACAGGGTCACTTATGACATTGCGTATGCGCGAAGCAGTGTTTATGAGTATCATTACCAGCGAATGGCCTTTTGCCTGCAGCGAAGGCAGGTATTTGGGTTCCATGTAGCCGGGTGTGGCAACGAAACGGCGTATATCCTTGAATAGTTTGAGTGCCTTCTCGGCATAGCTCTTGTCACCGCTGGCCTTTGAATATTCGGCCATGGCAATAGCTGCAAAGCTCTCCGAGAATACATAGCGGCGTTTGCGTAGCGGTGTACCGTCGGCCATCACCTCGAAATACATTCTGCCATCGCTGTCGAAGCAGTGTGCCTCAATGAAGTCAATGGTGCTTTTTGCTGCAGCAAGCCACTCGGGGTTCTTTTCAACAGTGTTGTATGCAAAGCTGCACACAAAGGCAAAGCGCCCCTGGAACCATACCGATTTTGTGCTGTCGATGAGTGAACCGTCGCGGTCGACACAGGTGTAGACTCCTCCGTTTACTCTGTCGAGGCCGTTCTTCAGCCAGAAAGGCATTATATTGTTTACAAGGTCGTCACGATATTTCTGTGACCAATCGTTAAGATATTCTTTCCAATCCATAGTAATGTTCAATGTGTGTCCTTAAGGCCTAAAAAGGGGTGATGTGCCTATAACTTTAAGGACTGTTTTTTTTATATATCAGAATTTGTTGCAGCGTTCAAAGAAGTTGATGGCCTCAAGCTCCTTGCGCATTGCAGCCTCCTCTTCATCTGTCATGTTCTGGAACGGTGTGCGGTTCTTGCCGAGGTCAAGACCTATAAGCTTCATTATGCGCTTTCCGCCTACAATGTTGCCGCGGTAGTGGCAAATGACATTGATAACCTCCTGTGAAAAGTTCTGCAATTCACGTGCCTTTTCAAGGTTCCCGGCATTCCATGCGTCGATTATGCCCGCAAGGTTGCAACCGTTGTAGTTGGTTGTTCCGCCAATGCCTCCCTGTGCGCCACCCATTGCAAGGCATGGGAGTATGGTTTCGTCCTGTCCGTGCAGCATGTCGAACTTGCCGTTCTTGTATAGGCGGCACTGGTTGTATTCGTAAAGGCTCTCGAATGTATATTTTATACCTGCAAAATTGGGAATACGGCCATCTACTGCCTCAAGGAATTTGACCATGGGGAGGAATGCTCCGTTGAATGCCGGAATGTGGTAGAAGTAGAAGGGGAGTTCGGGGGCTGCCGATGCAATCTCTTCGCAATACTTTACAAGTTCCTCGACGCGGCCTACTTTGGGGAACGGCGGTGCCATTGCGCCAATGCCGAATACGCCCATCTTCTGCGCATGCTCGGCCATTCTGCGGCTCGATTTTACGCATGTGCTTCCTACATGGACTATGATTTTAAAACCTTCGGGCGCTGCTGCCACCCATGCTTCGGTAAGCTTCATGCGCTCCTCTTCGGTGAGCATATAACCCTCGCCCGATGAGCCGTTGATAAAGACTCCCTTCATGCCGTTCTTGGCAAGCATCTGTGCGTATGCAGGGATTGGCTCATAATTAACCTCGCCGTTCTCGTAGAAAGGGGTGAACGGCGCATCGATAAGTCCGATAATCTTTTCCATAATATTGTAGTTGTAGATTTTAGATGCAGTTTTTTTAAGCTGTTCGAATTTCTAAACTACAAAAATAGGAAAAAATATCTAAAAGAACAAATTTGCGGCTCTATTGTTTTGCGCGCGATAATAAGTTGAATGTGATGAAGGGAGAGCCCCTGGTGTCTATCTCTTATTCAAAGAGTGTGTAGTTCTTCAGTCCTTGCCACAGTCCGGGGCTGAGTGTCCGCTCAATAGTTGCTTCTACATTATCGGGCACATTGCAGAAGAAGTCGATGCCTGTAAACTCCTCCAATTTGTCTATTGTGCAAATTTGTGTTCGGCTGTTGCCGTTCTCATGCTTGAACAGGAGGCCTATGGCCTTGTAGGTGTTGTTCTTCAGGCAAAGCAACGCCATGAAATAGTAGTTTGGAACAGTAGGGCATGTGCCTACCGTGCGGTATTCGCCCTCTCTTATTGTGCCTCCCTTTACAACATAAAGCGTGTCGCAGAAACTGCTGTTGCGCCCCCAGTCCTGGACGTTCATTTCGCAATCGTTCCATGCACCAGTGTTGAAACGGCTGTACATGGGAGATATGTTGCTGTAGTAGAATGTCTGCTCGTTGGCATCTTTTGAATAAACCCTGTCGTATGATGCGACAACGTGTCCGCGTACGAAACCGTTATGGTTTATCTCGTTCTTGGTAAAGACATAGTTGTCGGGCATTTCGGGATTGGGTTGGAAGGGGTCTCCTCCCCATTCTGTAGTTTCCCAATTGTCGCGTTTCCACTTTATGGCTCTGTTGCTTGGGTCGAAAGTGAAAGCTGTCCAGCGGCAATGCTTGCGCTCGGGGTTGTGCACAATGCTGTATGTCACATTCTCCTTGCCGTTGACAGTTGTGGTGTGGGCTATGAACAGCTCGCCGTTGTTTATTGCGGGAACCTCTATGCGGCGTGCATGTTTGCCGTGAGAGATGTTCGCATTGCTGTTGCCGGGCACTCCTTTAGGGCCGTTGTCATCGCTTCTGCTGCATGCGGCAAGTAGTGTAAGTGCAAGAAACAGAGCTGTGAGCTTTCTCATGATATTGTAGTGTGTAAATGGGATACTACTGTGGTTGTTCGCTTTTTGGCATAAAAAAAGGTGTATCGTAATACACCTTTTAATATGATATTGAGTTCGATTACTTCTTCAGGGTCTTGCCGTAACGGCTCAT
Organism: Bacteroidales bacterium; assembly: GCA_030535995.1. Classification (GTDB taxonomy): domain Bacteria; phylum Bacteroidota; class Bacteroidia; order Bacteroidales; family Bacteroidaceae; genus HGM04593. The sequence goes on along the minus strand of JAUNQV010000053.1, from coordinate 689 downwards.
GAACTTGTCCACACGACCTGCGGTGTCGACCAATTTTGCTTTACCTGTGTAGAAGGGGTGAGAAGTGTTTGAAATCTCAAGCTTTACCAATGGGTAAGTCTCACCTTCGAATTCGATAGTCTCTTTTGTGTTGCATGTAGACTGCGAAAGGAAGCAGTCGCCATTTGACATGTCCTTGAATACAACCGGACGATAAGCTGCGGGATGAATGTCTTTTTTCATTGTTTATAATATTAAAAATTCTGTTTTTCTTGTAGCCAAAAAGTGTATAATGGCTTTTCGAGGTGCAAAGATAGTATAAATCTTTGAGCCTGCAAAACTTTTTGGGCGAAATATTTGGCTACAGGGTGTTCTGCTGTTATTTGGTGATTTTGTACCCGAGCTTTATCATCAGCTTCAGTGTGCTCATTGCTGTGTTGCGGTCGTAGTCCTTTTCGTGCTCGGGCAACTGCTCGTAGTGTACAAGGCAAGGGTGTTTTTTTCTCTTGTCGTCGCGTGTCTCGCCAAGGGTCCATCCCTCTTTAATCCTGCTCTGTGCCCAAACCTCATGTACATTTTTTGCAAGAACCTCGGCAAGTGAATATAGCTCTTTGTCAAGAACCACATCGCTTGTGTCAATGGGCTTTGGTGTGTAACTGTCACTCTTCATCTTTTGCTATTTCTTCTGTTATAGTGATGTTTTCTACTTC
>JAUNQV010000052.1 GCA_030535995.1 Bacteroidales bacterium | reverse complement strand
GGATGTACCTTTGCCCGGCTAAAGTAGACATATTTTCGCAAAAACAAAAATATTATTGAAAAATTTCGCATCAAGAGTAAAATTTATTCATTTTTCACAAAAACAAGCCAAAAATCATAAAGACGCCGAAGCGCCTTTATGATTAAAGAATATTATTTATAAGGTATTATTCCACACCTACAGCTTTTACAGGATTAAGCCCTGCCGGTATTTTAAAACAGAGCATGCCGTCGGTATCGTAAAAATAGACATCACCGTCATTCATGTAATCAGACGCTGTAACACAGACATACTCACCTACTGAACAGACTTTATAAGGAATAGGCAGTTGTTCCTCTTTTATCCAAGGAGTATCAACCACGCCTGTTGACGGATTATACGATATATAAGTTATTGTTGCATTCCAATTGGCATCGTATTGAGAAAGGAAGCCATACAACGTACCGGAATTACAGCAGATTTCCGTCATCTGTTTGCAGGCATCGGGCAAAACAGATTGCACACCGCCTTTAGATATATATTGCAAGGCACTCGGCACATCGGCATAGTTACCGTACGATGCAACAAACACACCATCACCGGTCGACACAACATTTGCCGGGTTCAAAACCACCTCAATCTTTTCTACTTCACCGAAAGATACAAGGTCAACCACAGAAACGGTATTGTCATAACCGATTTCTGTATTATAATCCATTCCACCCGAGTTCGCAACAAACAATTTTCCATCGCACACAGCCAGCTGCTCCGGGTTGCGGCCTACCTTTACCTTGGCATCGACCTCAAGCGAAGCTGTATCGATGCGTGCCACATGACCATCGAAGTACGTAGCATACACCTTTCCGCCATAAGCAGCAAGATATCGGGGTTGCGCACCACACTCTATCTGCTTCAACGATTTTGCATCGAGCGTTGCAACCTCTATGGTACCTTCACCGGAAACAGCAATATACATCTTTGAACCATAGACAATAATGTCGTTTGCAGTATTTCCCAGTCCTCGACCATTCTGCAGTTCAAAGTAGTTCTGTACAACCGTTCCAGTCTCCCTGTTGTACATAGTTATTGAAGAGTTATTGCTTTTCCAGTCACCCGAATTGAGTACATAGAAAAGGCCTTTTGCTTCACCATCACCACCCGACGAATTGCCGTTATCATCATCGGAACAAGCAGTAAATAATACCGCAGAAACTGCAAGAAAAAAAATTTTAAATCTCGTTTTCATAATTTAGAAATTAAAATATTGATTAAGTTTCAGATATACAAAGACACAGAAAAACGCCATGAGAAACCCGGCATAGGATAGTAACGAATGACTTCGTACTGCCTATCCCCCACATTCAGCAGTTCACATTGCAGCCTGGCGCGGGCACCGGAAAGCCGTATCTCTTTATTGAGCGAGAATGAGTGTTCTACATACCCATGCATGCGGTTGCGTTCGTTGTTCTGCGGAAGCATATACCTCTCACCCACAGCCGAAAGGATGTAGGCTACGTTTACAACAGGCGTTTCTAATGCCAGAGAGAAGGAACCTGAATGACGGGGTGTATAAGGCAACTGGTCGCGATAATTCCTTGCAGCAGGGTCGGTAATATCCACCGCATAATTATATGAATAGGAGACATCGGAGAGTAGCATCACATTTCTCGACAAAGAAAAATGAGCCATAGCGCTTATATCGGCTCCGGCCATACACGCCTCACCGAAATTTGTCATACGCCATATATACATAGTCGGCAGTGCCACGATTTTGTCACGTACATTATTATAATAGCCATCGACAGAGATAGAAAGATAGTCCAGCACTCCCACAGAAGCAGCACTATAAGTGACACCGAAATTGAATTGGGTAGCCCTTTCAGGCCTCAAGCCCACATTACCTAACCGTAGATAGTAAAGATCGGCAAAGGTGGGGATACGATAACTGTCCTTTACAGAAAAACGCAGCCGCAGAGGCAAAGAGGCAAACGGCCTGCAAGAAAAGCCCAATGCCGGTGAAAGCCTTTTATACGGAGAAGGTTCTACCCCATTTGAGATTTTATCGGCCATATATGTACCCAACAGAGAAGCTGTAACATCTACCCTACCCACAGAAAAAGCGGCCGCCAAAACCGACTGCAACGACAAACGCCGAGGAGACTTGCTCGCCACAAAATTATTATCGAGTGAAGTATAAGCCACATCATTAGTAAAAGAGAGTGAAAAATTGCTTGAAGCCTTGTATAGAACACCCAATGAAGAATAACACTCCTTTTGCCAGTTCTTGTCCACTTGGCAACCCGATGCATAATTCTTGTTTACCTCTACATAACGCGATGAATTATAGTCGAACTTTCCAATACCTTTGAAGTAGAGTTTTTCAAGCAGTTTTCTTTCATATTTTGCCTGAACAAAGAAGTTTTTATTCCACAAGCGCTCACTATTCTCCTTATTATATAGGTTTACAGCACCCGGAAGCCCACGCTCCGAATCAAAGAAATAGACCTTTAGAGCCAGATTCCCGCCATATAATGAGCCAAATGCATTACCTTCGAACTGCCACAACTCAAAATCGCCATCTTTTCTTTTTTCGCGCGATGATACAGAGGAATTCTTCAGAGTAAAAGGGTACATGCCATCGCTACGCACAAAGCCGCCATTCAAAGAGACAGCCCAACCGCGCGAGAAACAATAATTGCCGCGCAAGAAAGCACTTGCATAGCCAAAGGAACCTGTCCGTGCAGTAAAGCCCAACGATGTTTTCTGTGGACGCCTTGTAACAAGTGAGAGAAGCCCGGCCGAACTATACTCCCTCGCAGTCATGAATATTTTGCTACCCTGCCCGGCGAGAAGCGAGATATACGAGATGTTATCGAGCGAATAACGGCCGATATCCACTATACCGCTCTGTGCATCGCCCACCACAACTCCGTCGTAACTGACAGCAGTATGTTTTGCCCCCATTCCACGCACCGAAACAGTCTTTAGCCCTCCTACTCCACCATAGTCCTGCACATCCACCCCCGACATGCGCTTCACAGCATCGGATAGCGAAACATGCCCGAGCCGCATAAACTCCTCGCTTTCAACCACCTGCAACGGAGCCGAGGAGGCAACCTCCGACGGCACCCTGTCGGCAACAACCTCAACATCACGCAACATTTCATGCTGTAATGTATCAATATCCTGTGCCAACAACCGGCATGATGGCAAAAATGCGCAAACAGCGCATACAATAATCCTAAAAATAAAACGGAACATAAAAAACAGTTTATAAAAACCTTTACCCGAGGTCTTGTATAAAACATAACGGACAAGGCAGGTTTTCTGGCTCGTTCCCTTCCGGCGCCTTCCCACCCCGTTACAGGGCAGTGGCAAAAGATTGCCGGAATAAATGGAACATACAGCTACGGGTATAGCTCCGGACTTTTACCGGATTCCCTTTTACTAACCTCATGCAAAAAAGACAGGAGGTTACACCATGTCCGCAACAAAAGTAATAAAGGCAAAAAAACTATGCAAACAAATCTTGAAAAATATGAGAATAAAATCATTTCTGCCGCAAAAATCTTTTGCAACGAATTTTTGCAGACAATTTTATAGGATATAAAAAATTAGTTGTACATTTGCCAATAAACATAATAATTATGCTCACACTTGACAAGATTTACCACGCAAAGTATGTACTGAAAGATGTCATACGCCACACAGAGCTCATTCATGCTCCCAACATCAACAAGAAGTGCAACATTTTCCTCAAGCCGGAGAACCTTCAGCTGACAGGTTCCTTCAAGGTTCGCGGTTCTTACTACAAGATATCGCAGTTGTCGGAGGAGGAGAAGTCCAAAGGTGTAATTGCTTGTTCTGCAGGAAACCACGCACAAGGCGTAGCCCTCGCTGCCACAAAGAATGGTATCAAATCCATCATCTGCCTTCCCGACTGCGCACCTATTTCAAAGATTGAGGCGACAAAGAATTACGGTGCCGAGATTTGTCTTGTAGAAGGAGTCTACGACGATGCATACAAACGCGCCATTGAGCTCCGCGATGAAAAGGGATACACATTCATACACCCGTTTGACGATATCGATGTAATTGCCGGACAGGGAACAATTGGTCTTGAAATCATGGACCAGAAAAAGGATATAGATGCAGTAATCGTACCCATTGGCGGCGGCGGTATAATTTCAGGTATAGCATTTGCAATAAAATCGCTAAACCCCAACATCAAGGTTTACGGAGTTCAGGCTGCAGGTGCCCCGAGCATGAAGAACTCTGTAGAGCACAAGAAAATTGAACGCCTTGCAGCCGTTTCAACAATTGCCGACGGTATTGCAGTAAAGGAACCGGGACAGAACACATTCGATCTATGCAGCAAATATGTCGACGGCATTGTAACAGTTACCGACGATGAGGTATCTTCGGCAATTCTTGCAATGATTGAGCAGCACAAGCTCGTTGCCGAAGGTGCCGGCGCAGTTGCAGTTGCAGCAGCAATGTTCAATAAAGTTCCGGTTGACGGCAAGAACGTTGTATGTGTTGTATCAGGCGGCAACATCGATGTCACTATACTCGACCGCGTTGTAAAGCGTGGATTGCTGACAGCCGGACGCACAGCGCAGCTGTCCATAGAATCGCTCGACCGCCCCGGCCAGCTGTTCCAGATTGCACGTATAATTGCCGAGCATGGCGGTAACGTGCTTTCAGTGCACCACGAGCGTTCAAGTGCAAACACAAACATCACCGGTTGCGTTATGCGCATTGACATGGAGACACGCAATTTCGACCATATCAAGAAAATCAAAGAGGCCATAACAAAAGCCGGATTCAACATTTGGGAATAAATACAGATTGATTTACTATAAAACAAAGAGCTATGTTAAAGAAAGTTTATACAAAGGATGCCCCCGAGGCTATCGGCCCCTACTCACAGGCCATCGTGTGCGGTAACATGTTGTTCACATCGGGTCAGGTACCCATTAACCCCGCAACAGGTAATGTAGAGACAGAAGGTATTACCGACCAGGCGACACAGGTTATGAAGAACCTTGCAGCAGTATTGGCCGAGGCAGGAACAAAATTCGAGAATGTTGTAAAGACAACTTGTTTCTTGAGCGACATGAACGACTTTGCGGCTTTCAACGCTGTTTATGCCGAGTACTTTACAAGCAAACCTGCACGTTCTTGCGTTGCTGTAAAGACTCTGCCCAAAAATGTACTTGTCGAGGTTGAGGTTATTGCTGTTATTGAATAATCACACAAACAACACCAATGATTGAAAAAAGCCCGCAATTGCGGGCTTTTTTCAATCATTGCATATATTCATACCTTCTACAGAGAAGCCCCGCAGAAGATCTACCACCGGCATCCGTTTTTTACCGGCAAGCTGCACCTCATTAAAAACGACATAGCCGCCATCTACCGCAACCTTCATAAAAGACTTACCATCGGAAAGGAGAGTTCCCGGAGTGATATTATGTGCAGCATACTCTTTTCCGGCACTATACACCTTTAACGAAAGCCTGTTCCCCGCAGCATCGGAGAGTTCACACCATGCTGCAGGATAGGGCGACAAGCCACGAATGAAATCATAAATCTGCTGTACACTCCTGCTCCAATCGATACGGCATGTATCGCGGAAAATCTTTGGTGCCGGACGGAGTTCCTCTTCGCATGCATACATTTGAGACTGGGCAACAGAAGCCGCCTCGCCTTTTACAATAGCCTCGACGGTACGCAACACTGTATCACCACCCTGAAGCATAAGTTTATCGTGAAGAGTCCCGGCATTATCCTCTTCATCAATAGTAACAACATCCCTGAATATTACATCACCTGTATCTATCTCATGTTTAAGGAAGAAAGTAGTAACACCGGTCTCCTTGTCACCGTTTATTATTGCCCAATTGATTGGAGCCGCACCGCGGTATTGCGGCAACAGCGAGGCATGCAGGTTGAATGTACCCAAGCGTGGCATTCCCCAAACAGCCTGCGGCAACATGCGGAAGGCAACAACTATTTGCAGGTCGGCTCTCCACCCACGCAACTCCTCCTGGAAAGCTTCATCCTTCAACGATTCGGGCTGAAGCACAGGCAGTTTCTCGGCCACCGCAAACTGCTTCACCGGGCTCATAAGAAGCTGTGCTCCACGTTTGTTTATAACCTTATCGGGCATGGTTACCACACCTACTATTTCATAGCCGCAACCATCGCAAGCACGTTGCTTTTCAAGAAGACGGCGCAAGGGCTCCACTGCAAAATCGGGAGTTCCAAGATATACTATTCTTAATTTGCTCATTTCAGGAAGTCTATTAATCTGATGTAAATTCCAACAAAGTTTTTCTGTATGCGGTAAATATCGCCGACTTTGAGATAAAACCGATATATTCACCCGTGATATCTTCTACAGGCAAGTTCCAAGCACCTGTCTCTTCAAACTTTCTCATTACAGCTTCCATTGGTTCCTCAATGCTCAAACGCTCCGGAACCTCCCGCATGAGAGTTGCCACATTGTAACGATGATAGAGTTCCTGACGGAACATTATATGCCTTATATCATCGAGATACAGAATACCTACAAGCCTGTTTCCGGCATCCACCACCGGAAATATGTTGCGTTTGGTCTTTGCAACAACCGATGTCAATTCCCCGAGGTCCATATCGGGTGCCACTTTCATGAAATTCTTTTCAATGACATCAGCAACCTTAAGAATTGTGAGCACCGCCTGGTCCTTATGGTGAGTAATGAGCTCACCACGCTGGGCAAGACGTATTGCATAAATATTATTCTTGTCGAACACCTTGACTGTGAGATACGAACAGACAGAGACTATCATCAACGGCAAGAAAAGCGAATACCCGCCCGTAAGCTCTGCAATAAGGAATACACCCGTCAAAGGAGCATGAAACACGCCGGACATGAGCGCTGCCATTCCGAATAGCGCAAAGTTCTTGTCCGACACAGGCACACCAACCCCGGTCATGTTGCACAGGCTTGCAAAAAGATAACCGGCTATGCAACCAAGAAACAGGCTGGGAGCAAAGATACCGCCACATCCTCCGCCGCAATTGGTTACAGTAGAGGCAAAAGCCTTGAACAGGATTATAAAGAACATATAAAGGAACAAGAACCTTGCATGCCCATAGAAAAGAGAGTTATCGAGAATTATATTCTCCGATGTTCCGTTTATCAGCTGGTGAATTGTCTCATAACCCTCTCCATACAATGGTGGAAAAAGGAATATCAGGACACTCAACACACTGCCGCCTATGAGCAATTTGTAATAGGGGTTGGATATCTTCTTGAACTGTTTTTCAATGGCAATTGTAACATGCGTGAAATACAACGACACAACACCGCAGACAATACCGAGCAGCATCACATACGGAACACGTGCCAGGTCAAAAGCATCTTCCATGTGAAATTCGAACATCGCCTCGGTGCCCATGAGTATATATGAGAGAGTGGCAGCAGTTACGCTCGAAATGAGAAGAGGCAACAGGGAGGACATTGTGAGGTCGAGCATAAGTACCTCAATAACAAACACAAGCCCGGCAATAGGAGCCTTGAATATACCCGATACAGCGCCGGCTGCACCGCATCCTATGAGCAGCATCATCACCTTCTTCTCCATTTTGAAGAAACTTCCAAGATTAGAGCCAATGGCAGAACCGGTCATTACAATAGGCGACTCGGCTCCGACAGAACCTCCAAAGCCGATGGTAATGCTACTGGCCAGAAGAGAAGACCATGTATTGTGCCTCCGTATCTTACCCTGCCTGCACGAAATGGCATAAAGCACCTTGGTTACACCATGGCCGATATCATCACGTATTATTTTCCGGATGACAAGACCTGTAATGAAAATACCTATAACAGGATATACCAGATACAACCAGTTGAATGTATGGGGGTCGAAGCCTCCGGTGAGCAGATGTTGTATAAAATGGATGAGGTGTTTGAGCAGATAGGCTGCAAGTGCCGACAAAACACCGACAACAAAACTCAAAACCAGGATAAACTGGTTTTGCGATATATGCTTCTCACGCCAACTGATAAAACGATCGAGCAGACCAATCTTTTTATTCTTATCCATCATTCCCTTATTACTGTCACCACACCGTTTGATGTGAGTTTAATTATGCTCGATGATTTTGCACGGCCTTTTTCGAGCTGTTTGTAATTCACCACATAATCAACGGCATCTATAATGTCCTTGCTTATTTCACTATAATTATTAGGAGTAGGTTCACCGCTTATATTGGCCGAAGTTGAAACAACAGCTTTCTGGAAACGATAGCACAACTCTTTTGTGAAAAGCTCCGATGTGACACGTATTCCAATGCTGCCATCGGGAGCTATAAGATTTTGGGCCACATTTCGGGCACCGTCATATATGATTGTCAGCGGAGTTGTTGCCAGGTCTATCAAATCCCATGCAACAGCAGGAACATCGCCCACATAGCGCGCCAGGCGGTCGGCACTATCGACAAGCAGAAGCATAGCCTTGCTGTCGGCACGTTTCTTGATTTCAAACACACGCTTTACCGCATCGGCATTGGTAGCATCGCAACCAATACCCCACACAGTGTCAGTAGGATAAAGTATTACCCCACCCTTGCGCATAACCTCTATGCATTTCTTTACCTCATCAGCAATTGTACCCATAACAAACTGTTAGAATTCACTTGTAAAATGGAAACGTATAGACTTGAAATCGCTCTGTGCCATCTGCAGCACGTAGTTACTGTCTGCCAAAAAGACATCGCGCCCTTCAATATCCTTTGCCATATATTGATATTTGCGTTTCTTGAAAGCCTCAAGTTCTGCGGCATCGTCACTCTCTATCCAGCAAGCCTTGTAGAGGCTCACAGCGACACTTTGCATTGTATTCATTTTCAAGACGATACTGTATAACCTCGAACTGCAACTGCCCGACAGTTCCAATGAGCTTACGGCCATTGTGCTGGTTTACAAAAAGCTGTGCAACACCCTCGCCCATGAGCTGGTCGATGCCCTTTGCCAGCTGCTTTGTCTTCATCGGGTCGGCATTCTCAATGTATTTGAACATTTCGGGCGAGAAACTGGGAAGCCCTTTGAAGTGCAGAAGTTCACCCTCTGTCAGAGTATCGCCTATCTTGAAGTTGCCGGTATCGGGCAAGCCGATGATATCACCCGGATAGGCCTCCTCTATCGTGCTCTTTCGCTGTGCCATAAACTGGGTAGGCGAAGAGAAACGCAAGTCCTTGCCCAATCGGATGTGACGGTATGGTGTGTTACGGACAAATTTTCCGGAACAGATTTTACAGAATGCCACACAAGAGCGGTGGTTCGGGTCAATATTTGCTGTAATCTTGAAGATGAAGCCTGTAAATTTGGGATCTTCGGGGCTCACTACACGCTCTACAGCCTGCACGGGGCGCGGGCTTGGAGCTATCTTTACAAAGCAATTCAACAACTCCTCAACGCCGAAATTGTTGAGTGCCGAGCCGAAAAAGACAGGAGCCACCTTGCCCGAGAGATAATCCTGGACATCAAATTCAGGGTATACTCCATCGACAAGTTCAAGATCGGCACGGAGCTTGAATGCAAGATCCTCACCGATGTTCCTGTCGAGTTCGTCGCTATCGACATCTATGGCAACTTTCTCTGTCACACGTTGCTTGTTCGGTGTAAAGAGGTCGAGTTTCTGCTCATAAATATTATATACACCTTTGAAACGGGCACCCTGGTCTATGGGCCAGCTGAGCGGACGCACAGCAATCTTCAGTTCACTCTCAAGCTCATCAAGGAGTTCGAATGGGTCGCGGCCCTCACGGTCCATCTTGTTTACATAGACAATTACAGGAGTATTGCGCATGCGACATACCGACATAAGTTTTCTTGTCTGCGTCTCCACACCCTTTGCACTATCTACAACAATTATTACACTGTCAACAGCAGTGAGAGTGCGGAACGTATCCTCGGCAAAATCCTGGTGACCGGGAGTATCAAGGATGTTGATTTTATACCCTTCGTAGTCGAACTCCATAACAGAAGTGGTAACAGAGATACCACGCTGTTTCTCTATCTCCATCCAGTCCGATGTTGCCGTTTTCTTTATCTTGTTCGACTTTACTGCACCTGCGACCTGTATCTGTCCACCGAAAAGCAACAATTTTTCGGTCAGCGTTGTTTTTCCGGCATCGGGGTGCGATATTATCGCAAACGTACGTCTGCGGCCAATTTCTTCTTGTATATTACTCATTTTAGATTAATTATCGATTTAATGATTTATTGTTTCCTGCTGTTACTCGACACTCTCCAGGTCGAGCCTCCCCTCCTCTTCTTCCTTGTAATAGAACGACAGCATAGAGATGAACTTGCCGATTTCTGCCGCAGCCTTTAAAGTTTCCTCGTTGACAGCCCTTTTCTGTATTTTCATGAGCCACAACATGTAAAGCGCATCGAAGCAATTCTCAATTTCCCCCTTTTCACGTCCTTCGCTCTTGGTACGGAACTCGACAATAAACGGAAGCGCCTTATAATAGGCTGCCGAATAGAACGGAGCTTTGGGTGACTTGAGCAGACGAAGATGCAAATCGGTGAGATTTATTATTACATTCCTATTTATTTGCAGATGACCATGCTCTTTAACCCCTTCGCTACGCATCATTTCAATAAGGCCCTCATACCACTGCAGCAATTCTGAAGCCGCAGGCTCCTCAAGGCCATAAGGCTCAACAAGCGATGCCTTAACCTTTTCAATCATAAGGTCATTGGCACGCAACAAATCCTCGACCTGCCACATATACAGCAGGTACTCCGATATATTTTTTTTCCGAAGTTCTCTTGATATAAACAAAACAGAATAGTTTTAATGGAACGACCAAGTACCGGTAGCAATTAGTATTGCACCTACCAATGAACCGAGCATTACTGTGGCACCTATCACGCGATTGATAATCCATATACCACGGACATCGAAACGTGCACGCAACTTGTTCACGACATATGTTATGAAAAGCCACCACAGCATTGCACCACCGAATATCGAAAGATAACCGAGGCACTGCATGAACAGCGACTGGTCGGGCAACATGAAGTTGAATGGGGTGAACAGCGCCAGGAACAACAGAATAATTAGCGGATTGGACAGAGTTATAAAGAAGCCAGTTATACCATTATGCAGAAGGCTGCTTTTATTGCGGCTCACATTGCGTGTATTCTGCATAGGGTTTGTCCTGAACGTATGCACACCGAATATAAACATTACTATTGCACCGACAAGTTGCATCCAATAGAGAGCCGTAGGGTTATGTATAAGGTCATAGAGGAATGACAAACCATAACCTGTTACAAGCGCATACAAGATATCGCTGAAAGCAGCACCTGTTCCGGTAACAACGCCATAGACCCTACCCTTGTTCAATGTCCTCTGTATACAAAGCACTCCAACGGGCCCCATAGGAGCCGATGCAACAATGCCGATAATCACACCCTTGACAATAATTTCAAGAGTCGTGATTTGAGAAACAATTTGCTGGAACAGGTCGTTTATTTCATTCATGATGCAAAGTCGCAGTTTATAAAAAACCGCCATTGCCATGAAATTCAGGGCAACCGGCGGATAATCAGATGTTATTTATTACTTATTACTTCTACGTCGGTACCGGCTTTTTTACCTGCAATAATTGATATTACAAGGTCGGACAAGCCCGAAACTATCGCACATATTCCAAGCATAACAGAAACTGCCTCCAATGTACCGAACGGGTTGGCAAGCACAATGATTGCCGCTACGGCAAGCAGGAACGGAGTTATAAGGAACCCCCAATGCATAGGCCTGTATTTTTGGGCAGAATATACCACAAAAACCTGGAAAACCGCAAACACAAGCAAAGCTATGCCCAATAGTGTTATAAACAGTTCGGCAAAAGTTGTTGGAGCAACCATAAGCCATACACCAAAAACCATGCTGCCGAGGTCTATCACAGCAATAGCAATCAGACGCATAGTATCGACCTGATTACGCGACATATACAATCTTATGGCCGAAATAAGCGCAGGCAAAAAGAATGCAGCACCCACGACACGTATAATCAGCCCCATGGCACTTTCCGGCAAGAATACCAGCAAAAAACCAACCAACATTGTAGCCATGCTACGGACAACCTTGTTAAGCATACCAAAATATTTTATGTTTCACAAAAACGCGCAAAAACAGCCTTACACATAAAAAACATGCAGACAACATTATTGCACGAACACAAAAATAAGAAAAAACCTTAAATAGAGCTACAAAAAAGGAAATATTTTTAATAAAACCTAAAAATTACAAAATCCTCTCTATTCATCAACCGCATCTGCGACAGGCAATGTAGCCTTAATTTTCACTATTCTGTGTTTATCTTTCTCCACTACCTCAAACAGGATACCGTTACACCCTATTTTCTCATGCAACTGCGGGAATTCCCCTTTCAACTCCAGCAACAAACCGGCAAGAGTATCAGCTTCACCCTGCACAACCTCGAAATCATCGCTGTCAAGAGAGGCTATCCGATAGAAATCGGATAACATGGTACGCCCATCGAACAGATAGGTATTCTCATCGAGCTGCTCATAAGATGTATCGGGTTCATCGAATTCATCGTTGATTTCTCCAACAATCTCTTCAATTATATCCTCCAGGGTTATAAGCCCCGAAATACCGCCGAATTCGTCGACCACAATAGCCATGTGCACCTTCACAGTCTGGAAATCACATAGCAAATCATCGATTTTCTTCGTTTCGGGAACAAAGAACGGCTGGCGCATGAGCGACTGCCAACGGAACGACCCTCCACGGTTCAGGTGAGGAATAAGATCCTTTATATACAATATACCACGTATATCATCCTGTGTCTTTCCATACACCGGGATTCTTGAATATGCATTCTCCGCAGCACATTTAAGGACATCGGAATATGGTGCACGGATATCGAGCATAACCATATCAAGACGCGAGGTCATGATGTTCTTCACCGTCTCATCACCGAAGCGTATAATACCTTCGAGCATCTTCTTCTGCTCACCTATCTCTTTGTTATCGGTCAGCTCCAGGGCCTGCTCAAGTTCATCGACCGACAGGAGATGGTTCTTCTTCGACACCAGCCTTTGCATGAATGTAGTGGAGCGCACAAGCAACTTCGCAAAAGGAGAAAGCAGACGCGACAAAGCATAAAAGCCCGAAGAAGAGAAACGTGCAAACTGAAGCACATTGTTCTTTGAATAGATTTTAGGCATCACCTCACCAAACAACAAGAGAAGGAAGGTGAGCATTACAGTGAGCAGCAAAAACTCAAGCCATTGGGCAGCAGCACCGAACTCCAGAATATCCATAAAAAAGAAGTTCAGCAACATTACGATGCCCACATTGACAAAATCATTCACAATAAGGATTGTCGCAAGCAAGTGTTCAGGCTCCGACAAGAGCTGCAGAATATGCCTGTCACGCATTGATTTACTATCGGCCAGTTCATCCAGCTCGGCCTTCGACAGGGAGAAGAAAGCCATTTCGGAACCCGACGCAAAAGCCGAGAACATCAACAGGATTATGGCAATCACAAGTGCCACAATTGCACTCAACGAAGGAGCCGTAACAGTCACCTCGGGGAGTGCAAGAGAATACAACTGCATAAAAGCAGACAAATGAATACCCAAAATAGAGAAACTTAATTAATAAATTAGAAAGAAGAACCTCCGGGAACAGTTTCGGCAACCGGTGCCGCACCGCTCTTAGACGAAAGCATCTCCATAGTCTCGGCCAAAATCTCTGTACGGTAACGACGTATACCATTCTGGTCCTCATAGGTATTTGTCCTTATCTTACCTTCTATATATATTCTGTCACCTTTGTGCACATACCTCTCGGCAACCTCGGCCAACCCGCCCCAAAGGACTATATTATGCCACTCGGTACGTTCGGGGACCTGGGTACCGTTCTGCAATGTATATGCACGTTCTGTTGTAGCAAGAACCATATTGGCAACAACAACATTCCTGTCAAGATGACGCACATCGGGTTCCTTGCCGATGTTGCCTATAAGAATAACTTTATTGACTGACATTTCGATAAATTTATTTATGAAAACAG
>JAUNQV010000143.1 GCA_030535995.1 Bacteroidales bacterium | reverse complement strand
GAATGAGGAGGGTAAAATCACTGACGACACCCGCATCCGCGGTGCTCTTCCTACATTGAAGAAAGTTTTGGCCGATGGCGGTGCTCTCATCATCATGTCACACATGGGTAAGCCAAAAGGCAAGGTAAACGCAAAATTCTCTTTGAGCCAGATTGTTGACGCTGTTGCCGAGAAGTTGGGCGTACCCGTACAGTTCGCTCCCGACTGCGCAAAGGCTGCCGAGGCTGCTGCCGCATTGAAACCGGGCGAAGTTTTGATGCTTGAGAACCTCCGTTTCTACCCCGAAGAGGAGGGCAAGCCTGTAGGTATCGACAAGGAAGACCCTGCATACAACGATGCAAAGAAGGCAATGAAGGAGTCACAGAAGGAGTTCTCAAAGACACTCGCCTCTTATGCCGACTGCTACATCAACGACGCTTTCGGTACAGCTCACCGCCGTCACGCATCTACAGCTGTAATCGCCGACTATTTCGATGCTGACAACAAGATGCTCGGCTACTTGATGGAGAAAGAGGTTCAGGCTGTCGACAACATCCTCAAGGATATCAAGCGTCCTTTCACAGCCATCATGGGCGGTTCAAAGGTATCTACAAAAATAGGTATCATCGAGAACCTCATGGACAAGGTTGACAACCTCATTCTCTGCGGTGGTATGACATACACATTCGCAAAGGCACAGGGTGGCCAGATTGGCCGTTCTATCGTTGAGGACGACAAGCTCGACCTTGCTATCAGCATCATGGAGCAGGCAAAGGCAAAGGGTGTAAACCTTGTTCTTGCAAAAGACTGCGTTGCTGCCGATGATTTCTCTAACGATGCCAACACACAGGTATGCCCCGCAGGTGCAATCCCCGAAGGCTGGGAAGGCTTGGATGCAGGTCCACAGGCACAGCAGGATTTCGCTGCAGCCATCGTTGACGCAAAGACAATTCTATGGAACGGCCCTGCAGGTGTGTTCGAGTTTGACAACTTCACAGCTGGCTCACGCGCAATTGCCGAGGCTATCGGCAAGGCAACTGCCAACGGTGCATTCTCACTCATCGGTGGCGGTGACTCTGTAGCTTGTATCAACAAGTTCGGTATGGCCGACCAGGTATCATACATCTCAACAGGTGGTGGTGCTCTTCTCGAAGCAATAGAGGGTAAAGTTCTCCCGGGCGTAGCAGCCATCAAGGGTGAATAATCAAAGCCCGTAAACCATAAAATAAACAGCGCGGGCTCCCGCGCTGTTTATTTTATAACGAAAATGTTCAACCGCACGGTTGAACATTCGACAACACGAGCAGCGGTAGGTCGCAGGTAGCGCAGATGATATAAAACTCCTCCGTCCTTCGGACACCTCCTATATAAACAGAGGAGGACCGAGAAAAAAGAACTTAAATAAAAACGACAGTGCTCCTCATGATAAGAGGAGCTCCGCGAAGCGGTGAGGAGTAGAACAATATATAGTTTATGGAAGAAAAACGTATCATAGAAATACAGAAGAGCGTCATTAAAGCACTTGGTGAATTGAGGCTAAAAAAGGCAATAGAGACACTCGGCGAAGGCATCGAGGAGTTGCAGGATTGGGGGCTGCGTTCACGTTTCAACGAACTGCAGACCGCCTACAGCTACATGCTCGAATATCTGCGCCGCGGCATGCCCGACCCCGACAGAGAGCTGCTTCACGACAAGCTCATGGGAGAATGTTTCATTATAAATGACCTCATTGCCATTTCGCGCTTGAGCGAACACTCCATGAAGGTTTACTGCCAGATGCGCCGTAAATACCACGGAGCAGATGACATTGAGCACATTCATATTGCACTGAAGGAAAACACCGCCAACATGGAAGTGACCAAGGCACTACCGCCCGAAGAGTGCAAGAGCATTGCCGCACAGCTTTCAAAAGAGCATGAACAGCTGCTGCCCAAACTGTTTGCCGCCATCTGGAGCAGCATAGCCTGGAGCAAAAGCGATGCCGAGCGCATTTTCAACATCGTAACCGACAGCGAATTAAGCATTAACGACCGAGCAACAATATCCGGCGCGATAATGTTGAGTGCCATGAAGTGTTTCGAGCCGTTGAAAGTGACAACATTGTGCCGCTTGGCCATGCATCACGAGAGCCTGCTGTCGACAAGAGCCATTGTTGCAGTTGCAATATTGTTGTTGCAATACGGGAAACGCATCAAGCACTACCCCGAAATAAAGAGAGCCATCGCAACATTGAGGGATGACGCTTCGTTCATGCGCCGCATACAGACAATACAGATACAGTTGCTGCGTTGCCGCGAGACACAGAAGATTGACCGCCGCATGAGAGAGGAGATAATTCCTGCAATGATGAAGAACCCGAACCTGCGCAACCAGAAGTTCACAATGGACATTCTCAAAGAGATTGAACAGGACGAGGATAAAAACCCTGAATGGAAAAAATGGATGGAACAGAGTGAGATAAAGGACAAGATAGAGGAGATGGCAAAATGGCAGTTCGAGGGAGCCGATATTTACATGAGCACCTTCTCGCAACTGAAGAATTTTCCCTTCTTCGGTGAGATATCGAACTGGCTACGTCCATTTGACACCACTGTCCCCGACATTGCCGAGATACTCCCCCGGGAGAGCACCGGCGGCAAAAGCCTCATTGAGGCAATCTGTAAATCTCCCATCTTCTGCAACAGCGACAAATACTCTTTCTGCTTCACATTCCGCCAGGTTCCCCCGCAGCAGCGCGACATGCTCATGGGGCAGATGACAGGCGATGGCGAGATGCAGGAAGAGGCAAACAGCACGGCAAGCATGGAAAAAGAGAAAAAGATTGAGATTGAGAGCAACCAGTACATTCAGGACCTATACCGTTTCTTCAAGCTGTCAAGCATGCGCCACGAATTTACCGACCCGTTCACCATGTCGCTGAACATGCTCGAAAGCGAAGAGCTCGCCCCGCTTGTAAACAGCAGCGAGGCTCTCCTGCACACCTTCCGCTACCTGGTAGAGAAGGAGTATTACAACGAGGCTTTCAATGCCGGGAAACTTTTTGAACAGGGCGGAGAATGTGATGCACAATTCTTCCAGGAGATGGGTTATTGCCTACAGAAGATACACGACTACGACAGCGCCATAGACTACTACACCAAGGCTGATATCGTGAAGCCCGACACTCTATGGACACTGCGCCACATAGCGCAATGCTACCGCCTGCAAGGCGAATCGGACAAGGCACTCACCTACTACCTGCTTGCCGAGGAACTTGCCCCCGAAAACACATCATTGCTATTGCAGACAGGAGAATGTCTTGCCACGTTAAAGCGCTACGACGAAGCCTTTTCAAGGTTCTACAAGGCCGAATACCTGAAACCTGGCACACGCAGGGCTTTACGTGCCATTGCATGGTGTTCATTCCTGACAGGCCGCGACGAGGATGCACGTGGCTACTACAAAAAACTGCATGCAATGCCCGATGCAAAATTCGAGGATTATTTCAACGCGGCTCATGTAGAATGGGTAAACCGGAACAACAGCCACGCAATAGAACTCTATTCAAAGGCAAAAGAGCTATGCCCGGGAGATATCTCAACATACCTCATGAACGACAAGGAGGCATTGCTGTCGCGTGGCATCAGCGAAAAGGGAGTGTTGCTACTGCGCGATGCAATAAGCTGAAAGCAGCAATAACGGTTCAGTAGCAAAAAGGTGTGGGCTTTTATGAGTGCAATGCAAAATAATTTTTATTGTATTCGCTTACATACAACCTTTACCGGTGACGGATATTTAGCAAGTTGTATAGCAACAGTAATTTTAAAAGAGAAACCGGCACCGTTGAATTTCACAGCTTAAACCCGGTTGGTTTTTGGAAACAGTGCGAGGATTGTTTGACTGCTAGTTAGACACTCTGCAAGGAGTGGCTAACTGAAGGAGTTCCACAGCACCCAAAAACAAACCGGAAAGTTTAAGTGGCACCATTGCGAATGAGCAATGTTTGCGACGACGGAACATTTATGTTCCCAAAGGAGTGTGCTTTAGCACCCTCTTTGACTGAAAGATGTCGTTTACGACTCTTGAACCAAAAAGAGGTTGACTGAAATTCCCGTGTGCCGGGCGTTTTGGTACTTTTGAGCGACAAAAGTACATGATAGAGCGACAACAAGAAGAATAAAAGATAACTGATTAAGGGTAAAACCAACCTTGGAATAAAGATATCTTGGATAGAAATTAATCGTACATGTACAATATTAA
>JAUNQV010000142.1 GCA_030535995.1 Bacteroidales bacterium | reverse complement strand
GATTGTATACAACAACGGTGTTGTTGAGACAAAGAAAGTATTGGTTAAGTAATTGGCCATACGATAATATTCAAAAAAGGCGCGGTGCATACCGCGCCTTTTTTGAATATATACAGTTTTTCTTTTGCTTGGCTGAATTACTGATACATTCATTAATATTAAAAACAGGCGCGGTTGCTACCGCGCCTGTATATATTCATGGAGAGAGACACCTCTCTGTCAATCAATCCTCAATTAATCCAATCTCCGCCCAGCGTTCAACTATCAGTTTGCAATCCTCACGCGCAACATCCTCGGTAACCTCATATTCATCGAGCAGGAGCTGCACCATCTCATCAATGGTAAACTCCTCCATTGCTGCAACTTTCTCCCAAAGGTAGGCCGCTGTGGGGTTCATACTTATGATTTTGCTGTAGTCGACATTCTCTATTCCGGCAGGAACTATTATGTGCTCTCCACACACGTTCTGCATTTCAAAACCGTTCTTTACTTTCATATCCTTAATAAATTTATATTCTACGATAAATTGCCAATAGTATTCTGCGCATGGGTTTCAGTAAACGCCATGCTGTTGAGTAATAGCGCCATTTGCGGCTTGTGACAGGCACTACCTTGCCTTTTCGCACGAAGGCCTCGGCAATACCCACTACATCTTCCATGGTGAATGTTTCTGTGAGGCGTGTGGGGTTTCCGTCGCCCTGCATAATGAACCGGTCGCCATCTATCTTGATAACCCTGTGCAGGGCATATCTCTTTTTTGCAATCTCTGCAAGCACAACATCGCCTACTTTGGGGCGGCGAGGAGGCACAAGAATAACCTTGTCGCGTTCGTGCTCAATGAAAGGGCGCATACTGAAGCCGCGTACCACGAATGTCACGCTCTTCTTCCCCTTTTCATTGAACATGCGTTTTATCTCCTGAATGAAAAGATGATTGTTTACCCTTACGCTCCTTTCATTTAAATTCATGCTCCGAATGCTTTGCTGGATACTTCGGCAGCCTCCTTGTCGGGGCGGCAGAAGAGGGTGTGTACTGGTATCTTCTCAAGAATGCTGGTTACAGTTCCGCAAATTGCCATGTGTATCTTCTTGTCGAACTTGAGTGTGCTGCAAGAGCTCAACAGAATTCCAAATGCTATAGGCACATGCTCCTTGCGTATCCTGTTCTCTTTGTCCTGCTCAATGGCTGCAATGCCTCCGATGGGGTAGTGTACATTCTTGTATATCGGGCGTTTGCCGCTCCATGGTGAGCCGTAGACAATAGGTGTTCCCTCTTTGTCAATTCTAATTACAGGGTTGTCGTCGTTTATCAGCGTGCTGCCTTCTATATGTTCTACCCACATGTTGCAATGCGTGCTCTTGCCTTGGCCGCTGACACCCACAAACATGTATCCGCGCCCCGCTTTCTCAACAACGGCCGAGTGCATGAGAAGTGTGTTGTGTAGTGCGGTACATAGGGTGTAAATTACCATCAGCGAGTTGTTGAGCCCGAATGTGCGTTGCGTTCTGTTGCCTCGTGTGGTTATGGTGAACTGCTTGTGTTCGTCGTCGCTCACAATGAATGCGCATGGTATCTCATCGTCACTCGATACAAGAATGCGGTATGCGCCGCTGTCTTGGCGGTATACATCGAATATTGTCGACGGGCATGGGAAATGCCCTATCTTTGTTCCTCTCCACGAAGGTATCAGGCTGTTGTCTATTGTTACGGTAAACAGTGGCGCCTCGGTGGCCCCATCTGTTACAAACGGTTCGAAATTGGGGAGTAACGACAGAATGTCGTCGTCGGTCTCAATGCTGAAGTGGTGGCCGGCTACGGCAAATGTGCTTTTGTTCATTTTCTTTTAAAAATTATGGTTATGCCGGAATCCGGCGATAATCTTTACCCTTTTACATTATGCAAAGATAGCAACAAACGAGCGAGATAATACAAGCTCGCTTGAATATTTCACAGCGAGTGCAGTCTATGTTCGCAGTTTACTGCAAAGATAGCAACAAACGAGCGAAATAATGCAAGCTTGCTTGGAAATTTTCACAGCGACGACGCAAAAGCGTCGTTTGCGACGACTGAACCTTTAGGTTTACAAAGGAGTGCGGCTTGCCGCCCCAAAGAAAATCTTCGAGATTTATCTCAAAGATAGCAACAAACGAGCGAGAAATATCAAGCTTGCTTGAATATTTTTCACAGCGAGTGCAGAAAATCTTCGAGATTTATCTCAAAATATGAAAAATAATCTATTTGGGCAATTGATTTGCGTGGTTGTTTCAGTATTGATATTTTATTTGTAACTTTGAGGGCAGAACGAATTTGGCAATGGAATATACATTAAACATACAAGGGCGTTTGTTGCAGCTAAATGAGCCGCTGGTGATGGGTATACTTAATGTTACCCCCGACTCGTTCTACAGCGCTTCGCGGCTCAACGACCCGGCTCAACTCGTTGCGAGAGCAAGAGCCATGCTCGATGCCGGGGCTGCCATACTCGATGTCGGAGCCTGCTCTACCCGTCCCGGCAGTGAACCGGTATCGCAGAAAGAGGAACTTGAGAGGCTGCATGCCGCGTTGTCGGTTCTTGACAAGGAGTTCCCCGAAGCAGTTGTCTCGGTCGATACTTTTCGTGGCATGGTTGCGCGTGAGTGTGCGCAGGAGCATAATGTTGCAATTATAAATGATGTGTCGGGCTTCGACTGGGATAGTGAGATGTTAGAGGCGGTAATAACTCTTCGTCTGCCCTATATACTCACACACTCTGTTCCTCTGTTGCCCGGCAGCGAGGCTCTTCCGGAGGTGCTCCGGCAACTCTCGCAAAAGATGTGGCAGCTGCGCAGCGAGGGGGTCGCCGATATAATAGTAGACCCTGGCTTGGGCTTCGGCAAAACCATAGAACAGAACTATGAACTGTTGCAGGGGCTTGCCGAGCTGTCGCTCCTCGATGCTCCGTTGCTGGTGGGTCTATCGCGCAAGTCTATGATAACCAAACTGCTTGGCATTGAACCGTCCGAAGCCCTCCCGGCAACAACAGCGCTCAATATGGTAGCACTGTCAAAGGGCGCGGCAATACTGCGGGTGCACGATGTGCGGGAAGCCGTCCAGGCTGTGAAAATGTGGAAAGCTTTGAACCCGAAGAAATAAGTATACATTATATATAAAAAGAGTGAAACTATGTTTTTCGATATAACAGTAATGGATATAATAGATATAGTGCTTGTGGCGCTATTGCTCTATTATCTCTATAAATTGATGAAAGATTCCGGTTCCCTGAATGTCTTTTTGGGTATTCTGGTCTTTCTTTTCTCCTGGGTGCTTGTCTCCGAGGTGCTGCACATGAGGCTGCTTGGCTCTATATTTGACCAGCTGATGAGTGTGGGAACCCTTGCGCTTGTGGTAATCTTTCACGACGAGGTGCGTAACTTCTTCCGTTCTCTTGGTTCCCACCGTCAATTCCGTTTTCTCTCCAAATTCTTTTCACGCAAGAACGAGGCGGTGGAAGACCCTACTGTAATGCCCATAGTAATGGCGTGTAACAGCATGGCGCAGCAGAAAGTTGGTGCGCTCATTGTCATACAGCGTGGCGATACACTCGATGAGATAATAAATACAGGCGAAATCCTCAATGCCGATGTCAGTCAGCGGCTCATCGAAGCTGTGTTTTTCAAGAACGCTCCCCTGCACGACGGCGCAATGGTTGTGCGCAAGGGGCGCATTGTGGCAGCGCAATGTATTCTGCCGGTGTCACATAACCTCAATATACCGCGTAAGTTGGGTCTTCGTCACCGTTCTGCTATGGGAATATCCGAGGTGAGCGATGCTGTGGCAATAGTAGTATCCGAAGAGACCGGTTCAATGTCCGTGGCAATGAACGGTAAGCTGTACCAGAACCTCGATGCCCGCAAACTTGAGGCACTGTTATCAAAGTAACCCAAAGGCCCGCCGGGCCTTTGGGCGTTTTTAGCAAGAGAGCTGGCAATATCTCATTTTTTAGTCATTTTGCACTTTTCGCCATTTTTGTCGCTTTTGCCAATTTGGCCCTTATTTTTTTGCTTTTTCTAAACTGTTGAAAATCAATAGGCAATAAAATAAATGAAAAATTTTTGCAAAAA
Organism: Bacteroidales bacterium; assembly: GCA_030535995.1. Lineage (GTDB taxonomy): Bacteria > Bacteroidota > Bacteroidia > Bacteroidales > Bacteroidaceae > HGM04593. Next base: position 138 of record JAUNQV010000142.1, on the reverse strand, counting down.
AACTGCTAAAATATTTTTGTGGTTCAAAATTTTGCCATACCTTTGTCAACGCTTTCGGCAATTAACGCACAGTTAATTCCGCTTAAGCGACGAAGTGATCCTTGAAAACATTCCATACAGACAAGCAGTACAACGTGC
>JAUNQV010000051.1 GCA_030535995.1 Bacteroidales bacterium | reverse complement strand
TTCTTTCGAGCGACGAAAGAACATGATAGAACGACAACAAGAAAAATACAAGACAATGGGTTAAGGGTAAGCTATTTTAAGAATACAAGAATTTGTTTAATACTTTACTGGTTTTAAAAAGATATCCCCCAACTTTTGCAGGTGAGCCCAATTTATATTAATAATTATGCAGTGTTTGACAGCGCGAGAACTGCGTTGCTGTGGCTGATGGGGTAATTTGTACTGTTTAGGGCTGTTTTTTCAATGAGAAGTCGAATTTGAGGCCTCCACCGGGGCGGTTGGTGACGGTTATGTTGCCTCCGTGGAACTGAACGGCATGTTTTACTATGGCAAGGCCGAGTCCGGTGCCACCTTTCTTGCGTGAGCGCCCCTTGTCGATGCGGTAAAACCGCTCGAAAAGGTGTGGCAACTGCTCTGTATCCACACCCTTTCCGTCATCTTCAAACCGGATACGGCACATTCTTTCGTTGTTTTCAAGCAATGATATATATATATTCTTGCCCTCGGAGTAGGCTATGGCATTTTCGGTAAGGTTGCGGAATATTGAGCCTATCAACGAAGGATTGCCATCAACTACAACCTCTTCTTCAAAATCCGTATGTAGCATCAAGCGTTCTTCTTCAGGCATTATATTCAACTCCTCGGCAACCTCATTTATTATTTCGTTGATTATAATAGGCTCCTTGCCAATTAGCGCACTTCCATCCTCCATTCGGGTAATAAGTGATACATCGTTTAACAGGCGGCGAAGACGCTCATTGTGTGTATAGCACCGCCCAATAAGTTCCTGTCGTTTTTCTTCGCTCAATGAAATTCCCGACAACAATGTTTCAAGGCAAACCTGAATAGATGCTACCGGGGTTTTCAGTTCGTGGTTTATATTGTTTGTGAGCTGTCGTTTGAGGCGGTTCTTCTCCTGCTCGGCTTCATAACTGTTGACACGTTCAATATCCTTGCCGAGCTTGCGGGTAGTAAAGTATGCCAATATACTCATGGCAAGGCTGATAGAAATCATGACCATGATAAATGACCAATCAGCTTCAAGCAGGTCGCGCAGTGTATTTGAATATGGAATAGCTGTACGGATAACGACTCTCTCTCCTCGTGTGGCAGAGTAGAAATACTCGCGTCCGTCGCTTGCCGATTGCCGGCTGATGTTGTATCCTTCACCCTTTGCCAAAGCATTTGCTATTTCCGGGCGACTGCGGTGATTGTCGAGCGAGTCGAGCGATATGGTATTGTCATAAACTACTGCACCCGAAAGGGCGATAATGGATATTCGCAGTTCATCAAAAGGTTTATCGTGGGTTGCAATGTAATCTTCATACGGTAGCCCCTCTTCAACGGTATTGAGCAGATGGCGATTGTATTGTTGAAGTTGTGCATTCAAGAACTCCGATTTATACTCTTTCTCACGCACATACTGGAACACGATAAAGCAGAGTACAATTGCCCACGAAAAGGTGAGCAACATCATAAATAGCCGTTTGTGAAACAATATCCTATTCTCGGAAGCCATAGCCAAAGCCTGAACGGGTTATTATATATGAACCGTATACTCCAATTTTTGAGCGCAAGCGGGTTATATTGACATCAATAGTACGGTCTAATACAACAACTTCATCGCTCCATACACGACTCAGAATCTGTTCGCGCGAACAGATTTTTCCACGATGCGATACCAAATATACCAATAGCTCAAACTCCTTGCGAGCAAGTTTTACCTCTTTGCCATCTACCGTGCAGCACTTGAACTCAAGGTCAAGCTTTAGTCCCTCTACTTGATAATCATTGGATTTTTCATTGTATTTTTCACTCTTTTTATGTGATGACGTTAGGCGTAGAACTCTTTTCACGCGAGCAATTACATTGCGTATGGTGTAGGGCTTCATAATATAATCATCGGCACCGAGGTTCAGCCCCATAACCATATCATCCTCTGTATCGCGTGCCGTACAGAATATGATGGGAATGTTGGCTGTTGCAACATCTGCTTTCAGCATCTTTGCCATCTTTATGCCGCTAATCTCGCCCATCATAATGTCGAGCAGAATGAGAGAGTACTCTCTTAAATTATAGCCAAGTGCCTGTTCTGCGCTGAAGGCTATATCTACATCATACCCCTCATTTTCGAGGTTTAGTTTTAGAACCTCACATAGAGTTTCTTCGTCGTCCACAATCAGTATACGCTCTGTTGCCATAAACCTATCATATAAATACTCTGCAAATGTAAAGAGATTTGGCGAATGGAGAAATGCTTCAAATGAGATTTAATAAAAATGTAATATTCAGGTAGTATTTCATGAAAGCCTAATTTTTTTGAAACATTTATGAAACAATTATGCAATTCCTTTGCAATTGAAAAGTTTTATGAATTTTATGAGTATATTACAAATCTTTACACTGTTGGGAGCATTGGGAATGTTCCTATACGGAATGAACTTGATGAGTTCTGGGTTGCAAAAGGCTGCCGGGGATAGGTTAAGGAGTTTTTTGTCGGCAATGACTTCAAATCCTTTCAAGGGTGTTATGACCGGATTGGGTATAACAACTATCATTCAATCTTCATCTGCTACCACAGTTATGGTGGTTAGTTTTGTAAATGCGGGCCTTTTGACTCTTGCACAGGCTATAGGAGTGATTATGGGTGCCAATATCGGTACTACGGTAACAGCTTGGATGGTGTCGTGGTTAGGTTTTAAGGCAGATATCTCTGTTCTTGCAGTACCTTTGATGTTGTTCGGTTTCCTGTTTTCCAGTTCTAAAAAGGACCAGCGGAAAAATATAGGAGAATTGATTGTAGGCTTCAGCCTTTTGTTCCTTGGCCTTTCGTTCATGAAAGATGCGGTACCCGACCTCAGAGAAACACCGGAGGTGTTGGAATTTGTCAGCACTTGGTCGTCATATGGGTTCGGTTCTGTACTTTTGTTTCTTGCCTTTGGTACTATATTGACACTTGTGTTGCAATCTTCGTCTGCAACCATGGCAATTACGCTGATTATGTTAAGTATGGGCTGGATACCGTTTGACATGGCGTGTGCAATGGTGCTTGGAGAAAATATAGGAACTACTATCACTGCAAATATAGCTGCGTCTGTAGGTAACACACAAGCAAAACGTGCTGCAATGTCACATACCATATTTAACGTGTTTGGCGTTATATGGGCGTTAATTCTTTTTAAACCATTCCTGCATATAGTTGGTGTCGTTACCGGGACTTTGTTTGGTTTGCCCAATCCGGCAACAGAGGGTTTTGTGGTGACTGATTCGGCATCTGCCGATGGCGCAGCTGCATTGTATGGTCTATCAATGTTGCATACGCTATTTAACTTGACAAATACCTTATTATTGGTGTGGTTTACAAAATGGATTGCAAAGACAGTAAGTTGGATTATACCGGCTCCTAAAAATCAAGACAAAGAAATTTATCGTCTTCAATATATATCTGCCGGCCCTCTTGCAACTCCGGAACTGTCGGTAGAGCAGGCATTTAACGAGATTATCCAATTTGCAAAAATATCAAAAAATGGAGCTGCCTATGCGCAAAGTGCGATTAATAAGGCTGATACAGATGAGTTTGAGGAGTTGAGAAAGAAACTTGTGAAGTATGAGGAGATATCTGACCGTATCGAATATGAGATAGCAGCGTTCCTTAATGGCTTATCGGCCGAGGAGGTAAGCGAAAACACTTCAATAAAGATAAAATCTATGTATAAGATTATTGGTGAGTTGGAGTCATTGGGTGATTCGGGGGAGAATATCAGCCGCATTCTATCAAGAAAGAATATACATAACAAGCATTTCGATGCTGCAGCAATTAAGAATGTAAATATGATGGCCGATGCCGTGGATGCTGCATACGATGTCATGATAGAGAACTTAATGGCTGCTCATAGGGGGGAACTTGTTGATATTTCAAATGCTTATAGTGCCGAGGAGAATCTGAATACATTAAGAAATAATCTTCGCGATGCCACAATAGAGGAGATTGAAAACAATGGTAATAATTACCAAACAAGTGTTTACTATATGGATATTGTCAATGAGTATGAACGTATGGGCGATTACATGATAAATATATCACAAGACCTTGAACGGGGGTTTATACATAAGTAAATTCGCGCGTATTGATATTATACAACTCGTGTTACTCTTTTTTATAAAGGGTAACACGATGTTTTGTTTAACCAATTTCTAATTTGTTTGAAATTTTTATGAAACAGCTATAATGTTTATTTGCAGTGTCAAATTAAAAAAACAGAAAATGACAATGAAAACAAAAATGATTTTGGCAGGTCTTTTAACCTGCATTGGTATCGGCGCTCAAGCGCAGGATGCAAAAACAGAGGAGCCTAAAGGCAAAGCGATTGTTCAGGTGTTCGGTAATTTCCACACTGGTTTCGGAGTCGATAACGATGACCGTGGCTTTGAGTTGGAGCGCAGCTATCTGGGCTATGAATACAATCTTGGCAAAGGTCTGTCGGTAAAGGCGGTGATGGATATCGGCAAGTCTTCAGATGTTAGTGATTATCAGCGTATTGCCTACATCAAGAATGCGCAGGTACAGTGGAAGAACGGAAACCTCACACTCTCCGGCGGTTTAATCTCTACTACCCAGTTCAACTTTCAGGAGAAATTCTGGGGCTACCGCTACATTATGAAGTCTTTTCAGGATGAGTACAAATTTGGCAACAGTGCCGATTTGGGCGTGTCTATTGCATATAAATTCGCTGATTGGCTATCTGCCGATGCAATTATCGTAAACGGTGAGGGCTACAAGAAAATTCAGAAAAATGATGGACTCAATTATGGCTTGGGCGTAACGCTAACCCCTGTCAAGGGCTTTCAGGTACGTGTATATGGTGGCCTGAACGAGAGTGGAGAAGAGGGCAAGGAGGAGATTGCCAACCTTGCGACTTTTGTAGGTTACAAGTGCGAGAGGTTTACTATAGGTGCTGAATATAACCGAATGTGGAACACTTCTTATGCCGATGGTGCCGACCTGTATGGATATTCGCTGTTTGCTTCGGCCCGTCTTGCAAAAACAGTTGATATCTATGCGCGCTTCGATGACTTGTACTCTAAAGATGATTGGAACATCTCAAAAGATGAGTCTGCGGCTATCCTTGGTGCGCAATTCAAACTCGGAAAGTATGTAAAGATTGCTCCTAATTTCAGGGTAACAATGCCTAAAGCTGATGGAGCAGAGAATGCGTTCTATGCCTATGTGAACTGTTATTTCGGGTTCTAAATAAAATATAAACATCTAATAATAAATATTATATGAAAAAAATCTTATCATCAGTAATGACATTGGCTGTTGCATTCGCTTTGGTGGCTTGTGGCAGTAATCAGAACAATGGCGGTCGCGGTTCGCAGGAACTCTCGGGTGCAGGTGCAACCTTTCCACTTCCTTTCTATAATGTTGTTTTCGAACAGTTCGGACAAATAAATGGAGACCAGGTAGCTTATGGTGGTATAGGCTCCGGCGGCGGTGTGCGTAATTTGCGTGACAAGATTGTTGATTTTGCAGGTAGTGATGCCTTTCTTTCCGAGAAGGAGATGGCAGAGATGGCTCATGTAGTACATGTCCCAACCTGTATGGGTGCTGTGGTTGTTGCTTATAACCTCGATGGTGTGGAGCAACTGAATCTCACGGGTGAATTGGTGGCTGATATCTTTGCCGGAAAAATAAAGAAGTGGAACGATATGCGTCTAGTGCAGCTAAACCCGAATGTGGTATTGCCAGATGCAGACATAATGCCCGTATACCGTTCCGACGGTTCAGGTACGACCTTTGTATTCACCGACTATCTCACGAAGGTAAGTCCAATGTGGGCAGCCACCTATGGAGCGGGCAAGTCGGTCAATTTCCCTATGGGTCAGGCAGCAAAGGGTAACCCCGGAGTGGCCGGTGTCATCAAGCAGACAAAGAATTCAATCGGTTATGTAGGCTCGGAGTATGCCTTTGCGCAGAAGATCCCCTATGCTGCCATTGAGAATATTCAGGGTGAGTTTGTACTGCCTACTGCGGCAACCATCTCGGCTGCTGCCTCGGGTGAGATTCCTGCCGATACACGTTGCTCCATAACAAATTCGGATGCAGTCGGCGCATACCCGATCTCAACCTTCACTTGGATGATTATCTACAAGGAGCAGAACTACTCCGACCGCTCGAAAGAACAGGCTGTAGCAACACTCGACCTCTTGAAATATATCCTCTCGGATGAGGCACAGGCTATTACTTCGGAAGTTCATTATGCTCCGTTGCCCGCTAAAGCCAAGGAGTTGAGCATGGAGAATCTGAAGTCTGTAACTTTTGACGGTGCAGCGATATTGCAATAAGAGGCAAGTAATATGAATGATAGATTATTCAAAATCCTATTGTTCGTTGCTGCATTGGTTATGCCGATAGTGTGCGGGGGTGTTGTGTACGCCCTCGTCACTGACGCGCATGAGGCTTTCGAACATTTCGGGTTCTTTAAGTTCCTCACCTCCTCGCAGTGGAGCTATACCGAGGGGTCAGAGCAGTATGGAGCGTTGCCTTTTGTTACGGGAACATTGATGACAACTATGCTGGCTCTTATTTTTTGCATACCGTTCTCGCTACCCGTAGCTCTATTTGTTGGCGAGTATTTTAAAGGGACACGCATTGCTGCTATATTAAGTACCGTAACCGACCTATTGGCAGGTATCCCCTCAATTATCTACGGCTTGTGGGGCTTCTACACTTTGCGTCCGCTTATTATGGCTCTAAATATTTCGCCACAAGGTTCAGGGGTGTTGACAGCATCATTGGTTTTGGCGATAATGATAGTACCATACGCATCGTCGTTGAGCGCCGAGTTTATAAAAATGGTTCCCAATGATTTGAAGGAGGGTGCATATAGTCTTGGCGCAACTCGTGCCGAGGTTATCCGCAAGGTTGTGTTTCCTGTTGCGGGCTCGGGTATCTTCTCATCATATATTCTGGCAATAGGTCGTGCGCTGGGTGAGACAATGACTGTAACGATGCTTATCGGCAATACCAATAATATTCCCGATTCAATCACATCAACGGGAAACTCAATGGCATCTATCATCGCTAATCAATTCGGTGAGGCTGACGAGTTAAGACTCTCATCGCTAATTGCCATCGGTCTGATACTATTCCTGATTACTGCATTTATCAATCTGATAGGCAAAATAATGATTAAACGCGCAAGAATAGCATAACTATGAATAAGTCGAAAATTAGAAATCGTTTAATAACGGATAAAGTGTCGCTGTGGGCTGTATGTTTCTTCGCTGCCCTTACAGCAGTACCCCTGTTTGCCATTTTGGGGGAGGTGTTTTTGCGCGGATACGACCAGCTTTCGTGGTCATTCTTCACCGAGCCTACTCCAACAGCGTATAAAGCAATGAGAGCAATAGAGGCCGGTCTGCCAATTCCCGGTGGTATTGCAAATGGAATTGTAGGAACTTTGCTGATGCTTGGTATGGCTGCTGTTGTTGCTATTCCGATAGGCATCTTATGCGGTGCATTTTTGTCGGAGAATCCCAAAAACAGGTTTGCTCAAACGGTGAGTTATCTTACCGATTTGTTGCAAGGTACCCCTTCGGTTATTATTGGCATTGTGGTCTATATTTGGGTGGTTGTCCCAATGAAAGGTTACTCGGCCATTGCAGGTAGTGTGGCACTTTTTATTATGATGTTGCCGCTAATTATCCGTTCAACCGAGGAGACATTGAAGATTTTGCCTGCGTCGCTTAAGGAGGCAGGGCTGGCTCTTGGTGGTAACCGAGCACGTGTGATGCTCAAAATACAGATTCCGGCAGCTTTTGGAGGCATTTTTACAGGTGTTCTGTTGGCTATCTCGCGTGTAATAGGCGAAACGGCACCACTTATGTTTACCGCTCTCGGCTGCTCGTTCATCCGCTTTGCTATTGACAAGCCGATATCGGCAGTCCCTCTGCTTATATGGGAGTTTTTCAATGACCCTAATCTTCAGGAACTTATTTGGGGGGCATCACTCTTCTTGTTATTATTTGTTCTCACATTGAATCTTACAGCTAAATACTTTGCAAAAAAATGGAATCAGTAACACCTATACTTGAATTCAATAAGACTTGCGTATCCTATACCAAGCAGACGATGGCAGTAAAATATGTGTCGGCGGCCATTGACAGAAATACGATAACTGCTATAATGGGTCCCTCGGGTTGCGGAAAATCGACACTGCTGCGTGCAGTTAACTTAATGCACAACCTCTATCCGAACATTCGTGTCGACGGCGAAATATTGTTGAACGGCGAAAATATCCTTTCCATGAAGCCTATTGATGTTCGTCGCCGTGTGGGTATGGTCTTTCAGCGTCCTGCGCCGTTCCCTACGATGAGCATCTACGATAACGTGCTTTCGGGCTATGCGCTCAATGGTATCCGCTTATCAAAAACCGAGAAGGATGAGACCGTTGAGCACTCTTTAAAGAGCGTTGCACTATGGGATGAGGTTAAAGATGTGCTGAACAAGAAGGGTACATTTCTCTCGGGTGGTCAGCAGCAGCGTCTCTGTATTGCCCGTGCATTGGCAATGAAACCCGATGTGCTGTTGATGGACGAACCGACCTCTGCACTTGACCCGATTGCTACAGCACATATTGAAGAGCTGATGAAGGAAATGCAGAAAGATGTGACAATACTTATTGTAACCCATAATATGGGTCAAGCAATGCGTATAGCTTCAAAATCAATGTTTATGTATCTTGGTGAGCTGGTAGAATATGGCGATACGGCTACAATGTTCTCCAATCCTTCGGATGAGCGCACAAAGGCCTATCTTACAGGTAAAATGGGATAGCAGCCATCTATTCTATCTCAAGCATAACTGTGCATGCCGCCGAGGATGAAGTTCACTCCAAAGTAGGTGATAAGCACGGTGAGGAACGCGAGTATGCAGTATATGTGGAAGAACATGGGGTGGCGCATTGCCTTTATTGAACCGCCGTGCAGGGCGGCGCTGTAGACGAGCATTGTGATGAGTGCCCACACTTCCTTGGGGTCCCAGCCCCAGTAGCGGCCCCATGATACGTTTGCCCATACGGCACCAATGAAGATGCCGGCTGTTAGCAGGAACACGGCAGGGTAGAGCATGAGGATGCTTGTTCTCTGCAGTTCGGCAATATCCTCTTCTCTATTCTTGCGGGTTACCTTTATTGCTACCGCTGCAATGCCGTTGAGCATAGTGAAAGCCAAGAGGGTGTAGGAGATCATTATTACCAGCACATGTATGCAGAGCAATGGCGATTGCAGCACGGGCATCAATGGGGTAATCCGGGGTGTTGCCTCGCCCATTGTGGCCACGAGCAGTGTGAAGCCGCAGACAATGTAACCGAAGGGCAGCATCATCCTCATCCTGCCGGCAAGCAGGGGAGTGAGCAGCATGCTGCACCACGCCATGAAAATCATGGTCTCATGGCCGTTGGATAGCGGTATGTGCCCGCTTATATACCAGCGCAGTGTAATCAGCAATGTAAGGTAGGCAACGATAGTCCACGCCAGAACTTTCAGAGCAACATAAATGAAGTTCATCTTGAAATATCCTTGATATTTCTCACATACGTTCGAAATGGCACAAGTGTCCTCTCTGCTTTTCAGGCAGAAGAACAGGAATGTAATTGTGCCTATTGCAAGGCATGCCATTGCCAGCGGGCGGTTGCTGTTCATGTTGTTGTACAGCATCTCTGCATCAAAAGCCTTCCCGGATGGGATGCTCTCTGCTCCCTCTTTTATCTGGTACCTCCTGATTTTCGCTATGAGTGACTTTGCACCCTCATAATCCTGCATTGCAACCTTCTCGGCAACGAGGTTCATGCTCTTGTTTATGAACAGTTGCTGCTCTTGCGGTATCCCGCCCGGCAATTTCTCGGCAAAAGAGTACCATGTGACCTTGTTGTCAGCTTCGCTGTATGGAAAAATCTTCAACAGCGTGCCTGTACACAACATGCTTATTATATTGAACTTTTCGTTTGCGGCGGCGAAGTCCTTTATATCTTGGTTCCCATTTTCTCGCAGAGCCTTTTCTAACTTATATCCTTGCCTGCCGGTAAAGTCGGTCAATGCAGCGTAGTCACCTCTTATGCCAAGCGCCTCTTTTACCTCTGCGCCTTTTATCTTTATCATTGGCTCGTTCTTCCACTTGTCGCAGTAGAAGAACCAACCGCAGAGAACCTGCTCGGCGGTGTATTCCTTGTAGCTCCTTTTGCCGTATACTTTTGCCGTAAAGTCAATGGCGAGTGTCTGCAATGGGCATATACGGTCGTTGTAGCATATATATATCCTGCAGAACTCTTCGGCTGCATCCTCGGGGAGTGTCTGTGGTTTCTCCTGGGCGTTGACGGTTGTTGTCGGGAACATCACCAACAGTGCAACGCAACCTTTGCGCAATGCCGTGCGGAAATGGCTGCCGGGTTGGGCGAAGAATAGCAACATTGAAAGGAGCAGCAGGGTATAACCGCCGTATGTAACGCCTATTCCCCATGGGTCGTATGAGACAGACAGGAATGTGCCTTTCCTGTCGTGGTCATATCCTGCCTGGTAAAAGCGGTATCCGCGGTACTTGAAAATGTTGTTCATTGAAATTTCCCCCTCAATGCGCTTTCCGTCGAAAATTACAATACTGCTTATGAAGTCCATCGGTGCATTTGTACCGGCATATTGCAGAACCTCGAAATTGTCCAGTGAAATACTGAAGGGGAATTTTTCGGTCGAGCCGTCGGCTAGGGCGTATACGTTACTGTATTCACCGATGCGCAGGTGTGTCTGCCCCTGTTTGCCGGTGATGTGTGTAACAAGGGCTCCTGCAAGAATTACTGCAAAAGAGAGGTGCAGGCACAATGTTACAGGTTGTTTGTGCAACTTGCGTTGTAGCAGATATACAATGGCCGAGAGTGTTGCTGCCGCCCAGAGTGCAATCATCCAATCGGCACGGTAGATATTCTGCAATGCGTACTCTGTGCCATGAATCTTTTCCATTATGGTAGCAACCATGAGAATGGCAGTTATCAGGGCAAACAGACCTATTGACAGGTGTTTGAACAGTTTATCGTGTTTCATTATATATTTGCTGGTGCGCAAATATAGTTACAAAGCTGCAAAAAATAATAAACAGCTTCTTATATTTCTCGCTTGTTTGTTTGTATCTTCACTTTCAGTGCACATACATTCGCACTCGCTGTGAAAAATATTCAAGCAAGCTTGATATTTCTCGCTCGTTTGTTTGTATCTTCGCAGAAATAATAGTGCAAAATTTATGAAAAAGATACTTGTAATAAACGGCCCGAACCTCAATCTCCTGGGGTTGCGTGAGCCGGCTCTCTATGGTGCCAAGAACTTCAAGGCGCTTGAGGAGTTTATTCTCTCTGTCGCGGCGGAACTGTCGCTCGATGTGGAGCTTTTCCAGTCGAACCATGAGGGTGCAATCGTGGACAAGATACAGGCTGCATACGGCTTGTTTGATGCAATTCTCATAAACCCTGCGGCATATACGCACACAAGCGTAGCTATACTTGATGCCCTGAAGGCTGTTGCGCTGCCTACCGTAGAGGTGCATCTGACCGATATCTCCACCCGCGAGGAGTTCAGGCAGTTCTCATATATCTCCCTTTATGCACAGAAAACCATCTGCGGCAAGGGTTTCGACGGTTATAAAGAGGGGCTTGAGTATATTTCACGGCTATGAAGATATTCCCTACTGCTACAATAAAGGCCATTGATGCCTGTACCATTGAGCATGAGCCTGTCTCTTCCATTGACCTTATGGAACGTGCAGCGCGTGTACTCACCACAGCCATTCTCAAGCGCTATGCAGGGCGTAGCTTTGCTGTATTCGCAGGGCCCGGAAACAACGGCGGCGATGGCCTTGCCGTTGCGCGCATGCTCTCTGCCGCCGGTTGTCGTGTACAGGCGTGGCTCATAAACCCTAAAGGGAAACTCTCGCCCGACTGTGCAGTGAACCTCTCGCGCCTTAAAGATACCGGTGTCGCAGTAACAGAGGCCGTTGAGGCTTTCTCAATGCCCGCGCTCGGCAAGGAAACTGTAATTATTGACGCTCTTTTCGGCAGTGGACTTGACAGGCCTGTTACAGAAGGGCTGTTTGCCGCTGTGATACGTGAAATAGATACGCTCTCAAATGACATTGTGGCTATAGATATGCCGTCGGGGCTTATGGGCGAGGGCAATGACCCCTCGCGCCAGCTTATAGTAATGGCCAAGCTCACCCTCACATTGCAGTTCCCTAAACTGTCGTTGCTGTTTGCCGAAAACTATATCTTCACAGGTGAGTTGGAGGTTCTCGATATTGCTCTCTCAAAGGAGTGCATGGCGACAACACCGTCAAGGCTCTTCTTTACCGAGGAGAGTGAAATTGCTTCGCTGATTGTACCACGCGGAAAGCATGCTCACAAAGGAAACTTCGGCCATGCGTTGCTGGTGGCCGGTTCAAGGGGAATGGCAGGGGCATCGGTGCTTGCTGCACGTGCAGCACTGCGCTCGGGTGTGGGGCTGCTCACCGTTCATGTGCCTGCCTGCAATATCACTATTGTGCAGGTCGCCGTTCCCGAGGCAATAGCAAGTATCGACAGCAATGAGTGCTGCTTCAGTGACAGGTTGGATACCTCCAAATATAACGCGGTTGCCGTGGGGCCCGGTCTTGGGCAGAGCGCGGAGAGCGAAGAGGCTCTGCTGTATCTCATAGATAACTGCACTGTCCCGATGGTGCTCGATGCCGATGCACTGAATATTCTTGCGCACCATCCGCAATATCTCCAGAAGTTGCCGCAGGGCAGTGTCATTACACCGCATGTAGGCGAGTTCTCGCGTCTTTTCGGTAAAACCGGCAACAGCATGGTGCGTTTGCAGGCTGCGGAGGCTTTCTCCCGAACATTTGGTGCAACTGTGGTTCTCAAAGGGGCATACACGGCTGTAATTTCGCCCGATGGCAGTATAAGTTTCAACAGTAGCGGCAACCCGGGTATGGCAACCGGTGGTTGCGGTGATGTACTTACAGGCATTATACTTTCACTCTTGGCTCAGGGGTACAACAGTGCCGATGCCTCGCGCATTGCTGTCTTTGTACATGGCCTTGCCGGTGACCTTGCCGCAAAGGAGAAAGGAGAGATTGCGCTTGTTGCCGGTGATGTTGTGGATTTTCTGCCCCATGCATGGCGGCAGTTGGAAAATGTGGAGGGTTAGGAATGAGTATGCATAAGTTCCTGCGCGATTGGTCACTGCCTATTGCCATGATTGGAGGTGCTGTGGCTTATATGATATACACGGCACTCCCATTGGCCGAAGGTACCAAAGATTTTGTGTCGTCGGCAGTTTCGGTTGTGCAGCCGGCGCTCATATTCGCAATGCTTTTTGTAACCTTCTGCAAGGTGAGGCTCCATGAACTGCGTCTGTCACGTTGGCATTCCAAACTTTTGCTTTTCCAGTTGCTTTCATTCATTATCCTTTCACTCTCGATAGCGCTGTTCAGGAGTATGCCGTCTGCTGTAAAAGTGCTTGTAGAGGCTGCGATGCTCTGTCTTTTATCTCCTACGGCAACGGCAGCTGCGGTAATCACTGCAAAGTTGGGTGGAAATTCGGCTTCGCTCATCTCATATACGATACTGATAAATATTGCGGTAGCTGTGGTAGCACCTGTTTTCCTTGCTTTCTCGCATCCGGTGGAGGGGCTGTCGCTTGCATCTTCTTTTCTGCTAATAATGGGAAAGGTGTTTCCGTTGCTTCTGCTGCCACTCCTGTGTGCATCGGTTGTACGTAGGTTTCTTCCCGCCCTGCATCGGCTGTTGGTTACCAAATGGCGTAATCTTCCCTTCTATCTGTGGCTTGTGGCGTTGTCGCTTGCCATTGCAATGACTTCGAGAGCAATAGCCCACAGCAATCTCTCTCTGCTTGTGATGGCCGGTATCGCTCTGGTCTCTTTTGTCTGCTGTGTGTTACAGTTTGCAATCGGACGCAGGGTTGGGGCCCCATGTGGCGATGTTATTGCCGCCGGCCAGTCGCTTGGGCAGAAGAATACCGTCTTTGCAATATGGTTTGCATATACATTCCTCACTCCGGTCACAGCCATTGCCGGCGGTTTCTATTCGGTGTGGCATAATCTTGTCAACACGTGGCAACTTTATAAGTCAAGGGCGAAGTAGCCGTGGTTTTTCATATAAACATAGAAGAGGCTGACTAAAAAGGCTCTTTTGTTGTTACGCTTGCCCGAAAAATACTCAT
>JAUNQV010000141.1 GCA_030535995.1 Bacteroidales bacterium | reverse complement strand
ATGAGTATTTTTCGGGCAAGCGTAACAACAAAAGAGCCTTTTTAGTCAGCCTCCTTATATATTTTAGAACTCCGCATTGTTAGGAGTACGTGGGAACGGTATTACATCGCGTATGTTTGCCATACCTGTAACGAAGAGCAACAGACGCTCAAAGCCAAGGCCGAAACCGGAGTGCGGACATGAGCCATAGCGGCGTGTATCGAGATACCACCACATATCCTTCATCGGGATATTCATCTCTTCGATACGTGCAAGAAGCTTGTCGTAATCGGCCTCACGCTCCGAACCGCCTATAATCTCTCCTATCTTCGGGAACAGCACATCCATGGCACGTACAGTCTTGCCATCCTCATTCTGTTTCATGTAGAATGCCTTGATTTCCTTGGGATAGTCGGTAAGGATTACCGGACGCTTGAAGTGTGTCTCAACCAAATAGCGCTCATGCTCCGATGCAAGGTCAACGCCCCAATACACCGGGAATTCGAATTTGTGACCGGCTGCAACGGCCTCTTCAAGGATTTTTATACCATCGGTATAGCTCAAACGAACGAACTCTGTATTTACGATTGAACGCAGACGCTCGATGAGTTCCTTGTCAATCATGTTGTTAAGGAAGGTGATATCCTCCATACAGTTGTCGAGGGCCCACTGCACGCAGTACTTTATAAACTCCTCGGCGAGTTCCATGTTGTCATATATATCATTGAAGGCGACCTCGGGCTCAATCATCCAGAACTCGGCCAAGTGACGAGGGGTATTTGAATTCTCGGCACGGAATGTGGGGCCGAAGGTATATATTGCACCGAGTGCTGTTGCTGCAAGTTCACCCTCAAGCTGACCCGAAACGGTTAGACTGGCCTGCTTGCCAAAGAAGTCGCTATCGTATTTTATACTGCCATTCTCGTCCTTCTTCAAATCATAGAGGTTCATCGTTGTAACCTGGAACATCTGGCCGGCACCTTCGCAATCCGATGCTGTTATAAGCGGAGTATGGAAGTAGTAGAAACCTTTATCGTGAAAGAATTTGTGTATAGCGTATGCCATATTGTGGCGGATACGGAACACAGCACCGAATGTATTTGTGCGAGGGCGAAGGTGAGCCACGGTGCGCATAAACTCCATTGATTGGCCCTTCTTCTGCAAAGGATAGGTATTGTCACAAGCTCCGAGCAATTCAATCTCTGTCGCCTGTATTTCAACAGACTGACCTCCGCCTATCGACTCAACCAACATACCGTTAACGCTCAAGCATGCACCGGTTGTAAACTGCTTTACGAGTTCCTCATCGAATTTGTCTACATCTATTACAATCTGCACATTGTTTATGGTAGAACCGTCATTGAGAGCAACGAATGCTACCTGTTTGCTACTGCGGCGGGTTCTCACCCAACCTCTGACATTTACCTCGGTTCCGGCTGCGCTGTTCTTCAGCAGGTCCGATATTCTTGTTCTTTTTATCGCTTTCATACGACTATTTTGTGTTGTCACAAGCCGCGGCCTGTGTATTGTTAATCATTTATTCGTATGCACCCATACGGAGCATGTTCACCTCTTTATCTGTAAGATAACGCCAATCGCCTCTGCGAAGATTTTTCTTTGTAAGGCCGGCAAAAAGCACACGGTCGAGTTTGTTTACCCGGTAGCCCAGATGCTCAAGCATGCGGCGTACTATGCGGTTCTTGCCCGAGTGTATTTCTATACCTATCTGTGAACGGTCGGCTTCGTTTACATAAGAGACCTCGTCGGCATATACCGGACCGTCTTCAAGTTCAATTCCGTTTACAAGAAGATCCATGTCGGACATTGCTACATTCTTGTCACATGTAACATGATACACTTTCTTCTTCATAAACTTGGGGTGTGTGAGTTTTGCAGCCATATCTCCGTCGTTGGTAAGAAGCAACACACCTGTGGTATTTCTGTCGAGACGACCAACCGGGTAGATACGTTCCTTGCCAATACCTTTCAAGCAGTCGAGAACCGTCTTGCGCTCCTGTGGGTCGTCGACCGTAGTAACACAATCCTTGGGCTTGTTGAGAAGTACATAGACCTTGCGCTCGGGATTTACACGTTCGTTATTGAAACGTATATCGTCGTTTGGAGTTACTTTTGTACCAAGTTCTGTAACGACCGTGCCGTTTACTGTTATAAGACCTGCCTCAATATAATTGTCGGCCTCACGACGTGAGCAGATACCGGCATTGGAGAGGTATTTGTTCAAACGGACAGGCGCATTGGGGTCTATAACCGCCTCTCGGTACGCTATACGCTTTTTCGCGCTGTATTTGGCATTAGGGTCATAAGAACCTTTACGGTTTCCTTTACTGCCATAGTTGTTTCCTCCACAAACGCTGTAGCTTTCAGCGCTTTTTGCTGCATAATTTTTCTTGCCATAGCCGCCCTGACGGGGTCTTGATTCGTTATCAAAGCGATTGAAACCTCCATTCTCGCTACCGTAACGGCTTCGGTTGAAATTGCGTGTACCGCGCTCGGAATTATAACGGCCGAAATCATCAGCAGCTTCATTGCCATAGCCTCCATGGCCGAAATGCTGACGCTCCTCACCGTTTCTGTTGAAGCGGGGGCGCTGCTTCAATCTGTTGTCACTGTTAAAGTTGGGATTAAAGGAACTTCTCTCCCTGTTACTCTTTGGAGTAAAGCCTTTCTGGCTTTTGTCTCTGTAATTGTTCATCTACTTATATTTTACGAACCTCACGGTCCAATTCATATATTTACATATTAAAGCCCGGTATAGGAATGGGGAGTTATTGCACGAAGCTCCTCCTTGACCTCTTCAGATACATCGAGTGAAGCTATGAACTGCAACAAAGTATTCCTGTTGATACCCTCGTTGGTGCGGGTAAGGGCTTTTAGTGCCTCATAGGGGTTGGGGTATGCCTCGCGGCGCAGAATTGTCTGGATACCCTCGGCGCACACGCTCCAGCAGCTATCGAGTTCTTCGTATATTGCTGTTTCATTGAGCAGAAGCTTGCGCAGGCCAACCAATGAGCTCTTTATGGCAATGAGCATGTGGCTCATGGGCACACCTACATTGCGAAGAACCGTTGAGTCGGTCAGGTCGCGCTGCAGACGGGAAATAGGAAGTTTCATCGACAGATGGTCGAGTATAGCATTGGCTATACCAAGATTACCCTCACTATTCTCGAAGTCGATAGGATTTACTTTATGAGGCATTGCGCTTGAGCCAACCTCGCCGGCTTTGATTTTCTGCTTAAAGAACTCGTTTGAGATATACTGCCAGAAATCCTTGTCCATATCCATGATAATGATGTTTATGCGACGCATGGCATCGAACAGGGCGGCAAGATTATCATAGTTAGAGATTTGTGTTGTATATTGCTCACGCTCAAGGCCAAGGTTTTCCTTTACGAATTTGTTTGCAAAGGCTTTCCAGTCGATTGCAGGATAAGCAACTTTATGCGCATTGAAATTACCTGTCGCCCCGCCGAATTTTGCCGAAAGTACACACTTCTTAAGTTCAGCCAACTGTGTCTCGAGACGATAGACAAAAACCATCACCTCTTTTCCGAGCCGTGTGGGCGAAGCCGGCTGGCCGTGTGTACGTGCAAGCATCGGGATATTCTCCCATGCAGCCGCATATTCACGTAACTGCGCAATGAGTTCCTCTATCAGAGGGTAATATACATCATTAAGAGCATCCTTTATTGAGCATGGAACAGATGTATTGTTGATATCCTGTGATGTCAAGCCAAAGTGTATGAACTCTTTGAATGTATCAAGACCACCAATTGCATCGAACTGCTCTTTAATGAAATATTCAACAGCTTTTACATCGTGGTTGGTTACCTTCTCGATTTCCTTTACACGCAGAGCGTTTTCAAGAGTAAAGTTCTTGTATATTTCGCGTATACGCGGATATGATGTTTTATCAATACCTTCGAGCTGTGGCAGAGGCAACTCACACAGAGCTATAAAATATTCTATTTCCACGAACACTCTGTATTTTATAAGTGCATATTCCGAAAAATAACCGGCCAAAGGCTCGGCCTTGCTCCTGTATCGTCCATCGACAGGAGAAATTGCTGTTAGAACGCTCAATTCCATATTCATTATTAATAAGGTTTCTACTGCAAAAATAGCACTTTTTAGCTACAAACACCTATTGTTGCTATAAAGTTTATCAAAATTAAGAAGCTGTTTAAAATTCTTTCAAAAATATTATTTACATCAACACGCAATGCACTTGCCGTAACGGCAAAAAAATAACCTGCGGACTGCGCAGGTTCAGCATTGTGGACGTTGACGGATTCGAACCGCCGACCCTCTGCTTGTAAGGCAGATGCTCTA
>JAUNQV010000007.1 GCA_030535995.1 Bacteroidales bacterium | reverse complement strand
ATATTTCAATAATTTCAAAGAACTTTCCCAAATTTTAATGGGACAGTAGTGATATAAATATAATTTGTTTATATTTGCAAAGTTATTCAATATGCATTATAGGTGGCAATAATAACTAACTATAAAATATTATTTATGAAAAAGATTTTATTTATCCTTTTCTCGTTTCTGTGTTTGTCCAATGTTGTGCAGGCGCAGAAGGTGACAGACCTGTCGCAATTGAACAATGACGACGTCTATGTATTGCGCAGTGAGCGTGCATTCCTTTTGTACAGTGAAAACCTCCCGGGCGAAATCTGCTCAAGTACAGGTAGCAAAGTCGGTTCTGTTACCGCGAGTCTTGAAGACCCTAAACAGCAGTTCAGAATTGAAAAGAAGGGTTCAAATTACTATCTCTACAGTGTTGGTGCCGGCAAATATGTGGGAGCCAACGGTGCATATCAGGAGACAGCATCAGCTGTTCTTGGAATAGATGCCTCGGGTCGCGAGGGCTATCCTTGGAAATTGTCTCTTAATGGAAATGAACTCAACTCTCAAGTCGCCAATCAGATGGCCTCTGGTATAACAGTAAGCAACTGGGACCCGGCGGATGGCGGTAACAGCTATTATATTGAGCTGGCAATTCCCGAAGACAAGGTATACTCTATCTCTGTTCTTGGTACAGACAGCGAGGTTGCCGGTGTCGTTTACAACGGCGAAGAGTACAAGACCGGTGCTACAATAGAAACAAAAAAGACACTTGGCAAGAGCCAGTTCCAGGCAATTGAGGTTGAAGGAAAGATGGCTGTAGTGAGCATAAGCGGTCTTGTGGTTTATGTAAGCTACTTCGACGAGGATACGAAGTTCTACACAATCCAGAACGGTAAAGGCGGTTACGTGAGTGTAAACTCAGAGTATATGAGCAACGGTGCATTGACATTGGCCAACAAAAATGCTCCTATGGATAACAAGGGTGTATGGGCGTTCGTTAAGCAGAGCTCAGGCGCTTATAAGGTATACAACTATTCTACAGGCCTTGCGAAGGTGCTTGGAATGACAGGCAGCGAGGCCAATGCACGTGCGACTATGGTTGAGCCCGAAAGCACATCCCACACAATATTGTTCGACGGTACATTCAACTTCGGAAACGGTGAGCCTTCGTACATCAAGTGGAACGGTACTCAAAGCCAGTATTGGAATGACCGTAACAGTTATCTTGCTCTCTGGAACAGTTCAGGCGCAATAGGTGATACCGGCAGCAAGTTCTTCCTCGATGAGGTTGATGTAGCTGAATATCCCGATGAATATATCCACGAGATTTCAAACATCACAGGTGTAAGTTCATTTGCTCCTAAAAACCCGAATACTCTTTGGTATACAACATCGGCCGAGGCTACAGGTGTAAGTTACCCATGGATGGAGTATGCACTTCCGCTCGGTAACGGTGAACTTGGCTGTATGGTGTTCGGTGGTGTGTACCACGAAGAGATTCAGTTCAATGAGAAAACCCTTTGGAGTGGTCCTGCTAACACTGTAGGTGCCGGTGGCGGAAACCGTACATTCATGAACTTCGGTTCTGTAATCGTTACTAACAACGACAAGGCAATCCTCGACGGTGTTACCGACTATGTACGTTATCTCGATATTGAAGAGGGTATTGCCGGTGTGCAGTTCAAAAACGGAAACGGCTCGGCATTCAGCCGCAAGTACTTGAGCTCAGCTCCCGACCAGGTTATAGCAGCACAGTACAAGGCCGAGGGTGAAGACAAGATGAATCTCCGCTTCAAGCTCGAGCCCGGTGACGGAATTGGAGCAAGCGCAGTTACATACGAGAACGGCATGGCTGTATTTACAGGCGCAATGACAGTGAAGTACGCACTGCGTCTGCATGTGGTTGCCGATGAAGGCGCTACAGTGACATCTTCTTCAAAGGGCATCACTGTAAGCAACGCGACAGAAGTTACATTCTACCTCAAGGGTGCCACCAACTTCAATGGTGACATTGATGCAGTAGACAACTACTTCACCAGCGAGAGCGTTGACGATATCAACGCCCGTGTAAAGGATGCGATTGATGCTGCAGCAGCAAAGGGTTATACAGCAGTTGAGGCTGCCCATATCGATGATTTCAGAGCCATCACAAAGCGCATGACATTCGACCTTGGCCTTACAACACCCACTGTAGATACAAAGACATTGGTAGACAACTATTATCCCAACAACGGCGATGCGAACAGCACAGCCAACGACCACCTGTTCCTTGAGCAGCTCTACTTCCACTATGGACGCTATTTGGCTATCAGCTCTAACCGCAAGCCCATTGCAGCTCCCAACAACCTGCAGGGTATATGGAACGACCGTGGAACAGACTCTCCATGGAACTCTGATATCCACACCAATATCAACATCCAGATGAACTACTGGCCCACAGAAATCACTAACCTTTCCGACCTTCACAAGCCTTTCGTGAACTTCATTATCCGCGGTGCACAGAGCAGTGGCTGGAAAGAGGTAGGCCAGCGCTACAATGGCGGCCATGGCTGGAGTGTTCTCACAGAGACCTCACTCTACAACAGCATGAGTACATGGGGCGACAACTACCTTGTTGCGAACGTTTGGTACACAAGCCACCTATGGACACACTGGCGTTATACACAGGATAAGGAGTTCCTGAAGAAGGCTTTCCCGGCAATGTGGGGTGCAGCGGAGTTCTGGTTCCATCGTCTTATTGAGGACCGCGGCTTCGACAGCACAAAGGACGAGCAGGAGCACGTAAGGAACTACACTCCCGCATACAGCTTTGACCCCGACGGTACACTTGTGGCCCCCGATGAGTTCAGTGCTGAACAGCATGACAACCAGACAGAGGACGGTACAGCGCACGCGCAGCAGATGATAAGCTACCTCTTCCAGAATATCAAGGAGGCTATAGATATTCTTGGAATGGAAGAGCTTGGTCTTACTGCCGCTGATGTTGAGAAACTGAATACATACTATGAGAAGGTAGACAAGGGCTTGCACATTGAGACATACACAGGCAGCTGGGGCTTGAAATACAACGGTGTTGTAAAAGGCGACCAGTTGTTGCGCGAGTGGAAATACTCTCCGTTCGATATTTCAAACGATAAAGGCCACCGTCACATGTCACACATGATGGCTCTCTTCCCAATGGACCAGATTACTCCCGAGAGCGAGTACTTTACACCCGCTGTGAACTCTTTGAAGCTCCGTGGCGATGCAGCTACAGGCTGGTCAATGGGTTGGAAGGTTAACCTTTGGGCCCGCGCACAGGATGGTGACCATGCTCACATTATCATCAAGAATGCCCTCAAGCACTCTACAGCATACGGAACAAACGCCGGTGCAGGTGGTATCTACTACAACCTATTCGACTCACATGCGCCATTCCAGATCGACGGTAACTTCGGTGTATGTTCAGGTATTGCCGAAATGCTCATGCAGAGCGCACACGGTTACATCAACATTCTTCCTGCTCTTCCTGCAGTTTGGAAGAAACAGGGTACAGTTACAGGTATGAAGGCAATGGGCAACTTTACCGTTGATTTCAACTGGGCCGATGGCAAGTGTCTTGCAGCGCGTATTGTAAGCAATGCCGGTGCCGAGCTTCGTGTACGTTGTGCTCTTGGTGCTATGGAGCTTTCAAATGCAAGCATCAAAGTCGATGGTGCCGAGGTTAAGGTAGAGGCTGACGAACACGGTATTGTAACCATACCTTGTGTAAAGGGCTCTGTAGTTGAAATTGACTTTACAACAGCTACCGGTATTTCTCCGGTAGTTGGTGATACAGAAGGTTCTAAAGCTACATACGATATCAGTGGCCGTCGCATTGCCGATGTTCATGCAGGCCAGGTTTACATCGAGGATGGTGTAAAGAAATTGAATAAGTAACAGGTAACTCCCATATACAAACAAACCGACTCCATCCAGGAGTCGGTTTGTTTGTATTATGCATTAAAGACGATTATTGCAATTCGTGTTGTGCCCGGTTGTCTGTTTCAGGTATTCGCTTGGCGTTGTTCCGTATTCTCGTCTGAAGGCCCTGCGGAACGAGAATACGTTGTTGAAACCGCTTCTTTTGGCCAGTGAACTTATGCTGCATTTTTCTCCGTTGCCATGTAGTTTCATGAAATGGGCCAGGCGTAATCTGCTTAATAGGGTGTAAAAATTTACACCAAGTTCTTCGTTCACGAACTTTGATGCGTAGCTACGGTTGGTACCGAGGTCTGCGGCAAATTGTTCTATTGTATAGTTACTGTCGGTAAAGAACGGTGGTTCTTTACCCATGAGTTTTATATATCTACTTTTGATAGTGTTGATTACATTAGCCATGAACCGAATGCTTTTATACATGCAACAAATTTGCCATTAAAAAGCATAATTCTTTTTCACTCAAAAGCCTATGTTTTTCACTAAAAGGACAAATTAGGGGTAAATCAATGGCTTTTGTGTATGCAAGGTCTATGGGAGCCTGCTTATTTCTCTTTACGGTAATCGGTAGGTGTTATACCGAATTCGGCTTTGAATGTGCGGCTGAAGTAACTTGGTGTCTCAAAGCCGCACACGGTCTGTATTTCACCCATTGACATGCTGCTGTTCTTCAGCAGGTATTTGGCTCTTGCCAGTTTTCTTTGGCGTATATATATGGTTGTGTTTGTGCCTGTTATGCCGTTTATTCTTCTATTGAGTGTGGGAACACTCATTATCATGTGCTCTGCAAGCATCGATGCGTTGAGGTTGCAGTCCATTATGTTTTCACGGATATATTCGTTTATCTGTTTCATGAATTCCTGCTCACCCTTGCCAATGCTCTTTATTATATCATTGCAGTCTGCATGGCGGCCTCCTCAATCTGCCGGCTGTATTTCTTTCTCAGTATATCTCTCTGTTCAAGCAGTTTGCGCACCATCATCAGCAGTTCGTCGGGGATGAATGGCTTGCCCAGATATACTTCGGCTCCGGCATCAAATCCTGCCAGACGGTCGTTGTTTTCGGTCCGTGCCGATACTACTATTATTGGTATATGGTTTGTTTCATCGTTTGTCCTCACAGCCTTTATGAGCTCAAGGCCGTCCATTTCCGGCATCATAATATCTGTTATAATGAGCTGCGGTTGCTTTTGTCCAATAGCTTCAATAGCCTCTTTCCCGTTGCCGGCCCATTGGTAGCAGTAGCCGTTGTTTTTGAGCATCTGCGTTATAAGAAGGGCGACATCTTTGTCGTCTTCGGCAACTAACACGTATTCGTGAAAGTCACCCCTCTGTATGTGTAAATCACTGTCAGATAGTGTACTATCTGCCGGGGTTTGAGCTGTTTCGTTCTTTGGAAGCTCGTTTATCTCTACCTTTGCTCTCTCTCCGCGGTTATATTCTATCATCTCATTTACAAGGTCGAGAAGTTCGTTGCTCTTGCGTGTCACTGCGTCGAACTCCTTTTGTGCAACATCGTTGTTGCCGGGGATGAACCTTTTCAGTTCATTTGTCATGCCAAGAATTATTGTGAGTGGAGTGCGTAGTTGGTGAGTAATCCCGCGGTAGAATTCCTGGCGTTCACGGTTTGTTCTTTCAAGAACCTTGTTTGCTCTTTTGCGCTCAAGTGAGGCGCGTACCAGCGCTGCAACGGCGAGCATAATCAGCAGCAGCACCGCAATACTGCTCCAGAAAACGATGTTGAACATTTTCTTTTCGTATTGCGCCATAGCCAGTGCTTCCTCAACCTCGGCTTTTCTCTTGTTTATCTCATATCTCACGCGCATGTTCTGTGTGTAAACCCGGTTCTCCTCAATTTCGGCGCTGTCCTTGTATGCTACCGATAATTTAGTGCTTTCAAGTGCTTTGGCCACTTCTCCTTTTGCTTCATATATTGCGGCTTGCAGTGAGTAGAGATTGCCCAAGCGGCTTTTTGCCTTTATCTTTATTGCAGCGTCCAGTGCTTCGTTGCTGTATTTTTCGGCTTCAGCAATATTCCCCTCTTTTAGGCTCAATGCCGCAAGCGATGTGCAAGGGTTGAGCCAGTGCCATATATCTTTGTTCTGTAATCCTAAAGCATAACTTTTCAGGTAGCTTTCCCTTGCAGCGATGTTATTGCCTGCAATCTCGTCGAGCCTTCCCAGGTTCTGGTGGCATAGGCTGATGCCTATGAGGTTGTTGCCTTCAATGTTCTTCTGCATTGACCTGCTGTAATATATGCGTGCAGAATCCATTTCGCCGTTTCTCTCCTTTATCGCTCCTATGTTTGCCAGGTTTATAGCCTGTCCGGTGAGGCTGCCCAGCTGTTTCTCACCTTGCAGTGCGCGGTTGAACATCTCTTCGGCAACTTCGTAGTTACCAAGTGACAGCAGCACATTGCCAAGGCCATTCAGCGTACGCACCATGTTCTTGCGCGATATATAAGAGGTGTCTTTTGCTGTCTTGTCACATAGTTCCAAGGCCCTGTAGTGGTATATGCTTGCCTCTTCAAGGTCGCCTATGCGTCTGAAGTTGGTGCCTTGGTTGTTGAGTGCTATAATCAGCTGAAGGGTATCTTTAAGTTGTGTAGCAAGCTCTATGCATAGGTTGTGTTGATTGATGGCTGTATCAAAATCGGAAACATTGCGTAGCATACTGCCCAATTTCTGTCTTAAAAGCAGGGTGGCTTCGCGCTCTTTGAGTGAGTCGTATCGTTCTACATGCAATTTGAGTGTCTCGATGTCTCTAATGCTGTCTGCTATTGCTTCGGCCTCCTTTTGGTACCGGTTGTCACCCGTTCCCGTACCTTTATTGCATGACATGAGAACCGTTATAACTGCTATTGCTACAATGGAAATTGTGTTTTTCATGCTGTTTGTCAGTTGCTTGCGACAAATGTAACCAAAAAGGGCTCTTATGTAGTATTATTTTTTCAATTGCAGTGCAGAATTTTATGTATTGTGCCTTTTTGTGCCTTGTTATGCACTTTAAGTTAAAAACGATGTTCTTTAAGTGAAAAAAAGTTAGGTGGTACCTGAATATATTTGTATTTGTGAAAATATGTAAATAAAATAAGAAATCCAATAAATCTAAAAACATTGTGTTATGAGAAAACAGTTGTTAACCATGTTGCTTTTGATGGTCGGGATGACCTCATTGGCGCAGAGCGGTTGGAGTGACCCTTCGGGCAACTACCAGGAGCAGACTGTTGTGTATGTAACCGTCGATTGCGGTGACTACGACATCTACTCCGGTGTTACCGAACCCCAGGTGGCCGCTTTTATCGGTGATGAAATCCGTGCATTGGCTACATCGTACCAGTTGCTCGGCAATTACAAGGTGTTTACTTTGAGGGTAGGCGGCGAGAGCACCGACAATGGCAGTGCCATTGATTTCAAGCTCTTTGACCCGGTAAGTGGTCTTGTCTATCCTCTTGAGATGACCGATGAGCAGTATGAGTCTGCCGAGATAACCTATCAAGGTGATTACACATATCAGGAGAACCAGAGTATCAAACTCTTTATAGGTTCAGCTACCCCTGCCAATGAGATGAGATTCACCTACTATGATGCGGAGCGCAACAGTATCTTCATGAATGTAGGCGATGTTATGACCATTGAGGACGCTGGTTCTGTCGAATACCTCTTCGTTAGCCCTACAAATGGCGAGGAGATACCGGCAACAACCCCCGAGGCCACTCTTGAATGGGACCTCACTTCTGCATCGGACTATGTTTCAATTGAGGAGAATGTCATTACAGCTAATAATGCGACTCCTTATGATGGCATTAATGTAACAGCTCGTGCAGGTAGTCTTGAAATGCAGGTCAATATCATTGTATATCAGCCGGTAACGGAGATTGCAATTGAGAATGCCGATATCTATCTTGGTGTAGGCAGCTTCGTTCCTGAAGTGGTTTATAATGGTGGCGAGTCCAATCCTACAACTCCGGGTGTTACATTCAGCGTTGAAAATGAGGATGTTGTCCGGATTGAAGATGGCACCACAATCGTTCCTGTTGCAAAAGGTTCAGTTACTGTAACTGCTGTTGCCAATGACAACCCCGAAGTTTCGACAACATTCCAGGTGAATGTGATTTCTGCTCTTCAGGAGTTTACTTATAAAGGGGAAATTGAGTTTACCATATATGATGAGTACTCCAAGGATATGATGGGTTCCATCAATCCGCCGATATTCCATTGGGTGATTGATGAGAACAGCGGTGAGACCGTGGTTGAACCCAATGAGGAGTATACAGTAGCCTCTGAGGATGAGTCGGTTGTTCTTGTAGAGTATGACGATACAGGTACAAAGCTCGTTGCTGTTACAGCTGTAAAGAAGGGTGAAACAAACCTTGTGTTCACAAGCAAGTACGACCCCACAATGAGTGTAAAGGTCAGAACCGTAATCAGGCAGGCCGTATATGAGGTGAACTTCTTGACAGTCAATGGCGAGGATATAACCGGCGCAGAGACCCGTCCAATGGCCGATGTATATGTCGGCGAGACCGTCACTGTAGTTGCAGAGCTCAACCCTGCCGATGCCGACTATACCGATTTCTCTTTCCGTTTCGTTACATCCGACGGAATGGAGCTTCCCGGCTATGAGGAATGGGTAAACGTTGCCGGAACAAAGATTTCAGGCGGACAGTGCATAATGGACTTTGTGTTCAGTGTAATACCTGATGTAGAGGTATGCATTGAGGCTTATGCCGATGGCGTGAGGTCCGATAATGTGCTTCTTAACGTATATAACAGGGTAGAGAACATTTATGTATCATTGCAGGATGAGTATTGGATTGATAGTGATGGCGATATCTTTGAATTCGAGTATTCGGTTATTCCCGGCAATGTGAAGAATGACAATTTTACTGTTGAATCTTCAAATCCACTTGTTGCCGAGATTATAAAGAGCGAGGACGCAGGTGTCTACCAGTTGCATGCGTATGCTCCCGGTGAAGTGACATTCACCTT
This sequence comes from Bacteroidales bacterium, assembly GCA_030535995.1. Taxonomy (GTDB): domain Bacteria; phylum Bacteroidota; class Bacteroidia; order Bacteroidales; family Bacteroidaceae; genus HGM04593. Next base: position 27,617 of record JAUNQV010000007.1, on the reverse strand, counting down.
CAAAAGTGAGGAGAACCCCGATGTTGCAGTTGAATATTCTACCGTTATCAAGCGTACACCTACGGGCGTGAAGATTACAAGCATTGCCGGTCTGGAGCCCGGCCCTAACGGTATGACAATTGCAGTAGGACAGACAATCGAGGCTGTTGCAGCTGTTGAACCAAGCGATGCTACAATAGAGTCGTTCGTTATGTCAATTGTAAACGGCGATGGCATGCCGGTCGGTGATGCCGAAGTTGTTATTGATGAGGTTACGCTCAACGATGCAAAGACAGAGTGCAGAATTACATTCCGCTTCGTTACAGTGCCCCAGGACCTTGTATTTGTCAAGGCTGCTGTAAACGAGACCATTACTGACCAGGTTAATCTGCTTGTAGTACAGTCGGTCAATGAAATTCAGTTGTCCGAGACTGAAAAGACAATATGGTTCGGCAACGAGCAGATTGATTTCTCAATCACAGCAATTGCTCTCCCCGAGGATGCAACAAACAAGAACATTACAGTTGAGGTTGACGATAATGTTATTGTTGAATATTTGGGTGTAGGCGAAGCTGCCGGAGTGCATAACTTCCGCACAATGAACAAGGGTACTGCTACCATCACTTTCACAAGCGAGGATAACCCGTCAGTAGTTGCAAAGTGCATCGTGAATGTAAAGAGAAAAGTGGATGAGATTTCCTTCGATGGTTTCAACGAACCGCTTTATAACGACGGTGTTGCACGTGAGGCAGCACTTAAGTTCTGGCCCGAAGATGCAGACTTTGATGCCGGCGCATTGAGCGTGAGGGTAGAGAGTACACAGTTCAGCTTCCCCGGACACTGGAACGTTGTTGAGGTTTCCGAGGGTGAGGTTTCCGGCAATACTATAACATTTGAGTTCACTCCAATGGCGCTCTGCCAGAATTCAAATGTAATATTCGAGTATGACGCGGCCAGCGTTGAAGGTGAATCAAATACACTTTATGCAGAAGGTATGGTAAGCGTTATGGAAAAACTGACACTTGGTGGCGGTTGGAGCTGGATATCTTTGACTTCGGCAATGTTTGCTCCGGAAGCTATTAAGGATGGCTTTGTAGAGGCGCGTAGCCGCACCGACCTTGTCTTTAATGATGCAAAATGGGGTCCCTTCGGTTCTCTGACAATGTTCGACCAGAGCCAGGCTTACAAGATAAAGATGCAGGATGACATAGACCCGGTTACTGTATATGCGACCCTTGAGGGCCTCATGAGCTATGATGGTGCTATCGAAAGCAAGGAGTTCATCAAGGGCTGGAACTGGGTATCTTATCCCTATGAGTACCGCTATCCGGTGGAGGATATATTCAATGCTGCAAAATTTGCCGAGGGTGACATAATCCTTTCAAAGAACGATGGCTTCGTTACATTGACCGACGGCGCTTGGGTGGGTACACTCAACGATCTTCTCCCCAACGAGGGCTACATGATATACTCTGCAAACGCATTTACTTGCGAGATGCCTAACCGCTTCTCTCTTGACCAGGGTGAGTTTGAAGTTTCAGCTTCCGCCGGAACTGAAATTCCAGCTCCGGCCGGTGTTGCAGCAAGAGAGCGCAGTGTATGGGTATATGACGGCAGCCGCTTCGCAAACTCAATGGCTGTGATTGCCAAGGTTGAGGTGGAAGATTGCGACGATTACACAATCGGTGCATTCGTGGGCGACGAGTGCCGTGGCGAGGGTCGCTTCATCAATGGCCTTGCATTCATTTCAGTTGCCGGTGAGGCCGAAGAGTGCGTGACCTTCCGCCTATATAATAAGGTGTCGGGTGAGTTTGTCGAGCTTGACCGTGAACTCCAGTTCGCAGGAATGGCAGGTTCGGTAAAGGTTCCTGTTGCAATGGGTACAATAGAAGGCACAACCGGCATTGTGGATATAAATTCAATCGACAGCAATAGCATTGAGGCTATCTACGATGTTTCGGGCCGCAAGGTTGAAAAGATGACAAATGGCATATATATCCTCAAGGTTCGTGAAGGCGACAAGATTGTGACCAAGAAGGTTTGTATGTAACCGTTTCAGGCCGTGGGGCTCTCCTTCGGGAGAGTTCCCATAGCCTTTTTGTAAGTTAGTAAATTACTGTGTAAAAGCAGTTACAATAATTGGGCTATTATTGAATAGGGGAAATGAAGACATTTTTAAAACGAGCACTTCTTCTGTCGGTTGCGGTATCTCTTTTCGCGACCTCTAATGCTATAGAGGACCCGCGAGAGAAAGACCCGTTGATTATAACCGGTTCATTGGGCATACAGAGTACCTTGTATTACTCTTCGGGCGGCAGCTATGCCTCTCCGTTGAATTACTCCATGTATGCGAACATGAATATGAACCTTTATGGCTACAATATGCCGTTTGCTTTCTATTACAGCGCAAATAACTATTCGCTCTCCTATCCACAGTTTGCCTTCAGCTTCAGCCCCACATACAAAGGCTGGACATTGCATCTTGGAAAACGCTCAATGCCATTCTCTTCCTATGTCTACAACTTGCCTTTCAATGGTGTGGGTATTGAGTACAAGAGCCAGACTTCAGGTTTCCGCTTCGGCATTTTCTATGGTGTTCTGCGTGAAGCCGTGAATTTTGAACCCGGGGAGATGCCCTCGGGCAAGCCTGTCTATAAACGCTCCGGTTGGGGCTTGAAGGTAGGCTATGGCAACAGCCGGAATTTTGCCGATATCTATCTGTTCCGCTCACAAGACCACCAGTCCTCTATCGATGATATCTGGCATAACGATGTCTTTGCCCAAGAGAATATTGTCTTGGGCTTGCGTGGCCGGTGGCAAATAATCAAACAGCTCTCTGTAACCGGTAATATCGCAACATCGATATTCTCTACCGATACAAAAGCCCCTCAACTTGGCGGCAACGTGACCGGAGAGTACGATAACCTGTTCGATGTGCGCTATTCATCGCTTATGCGTTGGGCGGGTGATGTAACTCTTGCTGCAACATTCCGTCATGTATCACTCTCAATGTTCTATAAGATGATTCAGCCCGATTATATGAGTATGGGTGTATCTTATATGAACAACAACTATCATAACATAGGTACTGCAGCCAATCTGCGTTTAGGCAATATTACAATTGGCGGAAACTTCTCGCTGCAGGAAGACAACATATCGGGCGAGCAGCTCTACACTACACGTGGCCTGACCTACTCTGCCAACCTCTCTTTGCCGATAGGCAACAAGATAACCCTGTCGGCCAACTACAACGGATATAACCAGCGGCAGTATAATGGTACGGCCGTTGTCAACGATACAACACGCATTGACCGTTCTGTAAACAGCTTTTCGGGCACTGCGTCCTATAATACCAATACCGAGAGCCTCGGGCATTATTTCTCACTCACCGGCAACTACTCTCTGAACGAGGACAATAACAAGAGTATTGCAGGAAGCGGTGATGTGGGTACGGTGGCTGTCGGCTCAAACTATTCTCTGTCTGTTATTCCGATTGAGACAAACTTCAGCCTCAATTACAGTTTCCAGCAGTCAGACGGATATGACTCCAAATATACTACCAGCGTATATACGCTCAGCGCTTCAAAGGCATTGCTTAAAGATAGGAATCTCTCGCTCAATGCCTCGGCTTCAATTGTAGATAACCGCATGGACAGCGACAAAAGCATTACAGCTGCGGCTAATCTCTCGGCAGCGTATACCCTTGCCAAGGTACACAATTTTACCCTGAATCTCAACTATAGCCGCTATGCAAATACCAACCTTGTAGTCGATGAGTACAGACGCGACAGCGGTTACGACTTTACATGCTCCTTCAGCTACAGTTTCTCTTTCACGGCATTCAGTATAAAGCGTAGAGCGAAGGAAGAGATTATGAGATATGGCAAGTATGAGTATTATTCCGACTTCTCGCGCAGTGCTGTACGCGAACGCCAGATGCTGGAGTACCAAAGACAGAAGAACAATGAGAACCGCAGTAAAATGAACAGCGTAGAGGCTGCACCATTTTAAGCCGGAATAAAAAATAGGATAGGAGAGATATTTATGATAAAGCACAGAATATTCATATCTATAGTTTGTATGCTCGCGTGTGCATGCAGTCTGTATGCACAGGTGACAGTGAATGTACAGCGCAAACAGAACCCTCTGCCGGCACAGGGCGGTATATACATGAGCGACCCCGGGCGCTTCTTCAACATTGTCGTGACAAACAACAGTGCCAGTGAATTCTTGCCGGTACGTCTTGAAGCACGTATCGAAGGTCCTATAGAGAACTCTGTCGATATATGGCCTAACGGCGATTCGTATATGGCTACAATGGCAAGCCGTACAATGCCGGTTTATATACCGTTGCAGCCCGGGCAAACACGTGTGCTCACGCAGACCGACCTCTTCAACATGTTCCGTCAGTATGATGCCGGAACCGAGATATATGGTGGTGGGGTACTCTACGACTCTTTCCAAAGCGCTTCGGGAAATGGGGCGTTCGGCTTGTTGCCCGAAGGTCACTATGGCTTGAAGATAACGGCAAAGACAAACTTCACCGATTTCAACGACCCGGGAGATTTTCTCGGAGAAGGCACATGTTTCTTCGATATATGCTACAATGCCAATCCGCCGTCATTCAACAATATAACATATATCAATGACGGAAATGCAGGTTCCAGTGATTTTGTCGAGAACGGAGGTTTTTATACGGCCTATTTCCCTACATTCAACCCCCGTTTCTCATGGACAGAACCTACATTCAACAATGTCGGTCTAACGGTAACCCGCCAGTTCATCTACGACTTCTGCATCTATCAGTTGGGTGAGGAGCAGTATCCCTCCGATGCAGTACTGCATAGCGGTAACATAGCATTCCAGCAGTGTGGCCTCATGACCCCGCAATGTGTTGTTCCATATAATGTGGTGGCAAAGCTCAAACGCTACAAGAATGTGAAGTATGTGGCACAGGTTACGGCGCGCCCTCTTGTAAACGATGCCTCCAACCCTGGCTATACACAGATAGGCAACGACGGTAAGAGTGAAATGGTTGTGTTGCTCATGGAGAATGATGGGCAGGGGCAGGATAATGATATTGTAGTCGACAACCCGGTAATAGACCTTCCGATTAATGTCACAGTCGAGCCCAAATACACTGAATTGCCATCGGCAATGTATCCCTATTTCGAGAAGCCGAGTGAGCTTTTCAATGTTACGCTCGAGAACAAGGGTAGTGAAACAATTCCTGTGTGCATGCTCATGCAATATTACAAGGGTAACTGGGGTGTTACTGCTGCACCCGACAGGCAACACAAGAATGAGTATATTGAACTGGCTCCAGGTGCAAAGGTTACACTGTCGGCCGATGATTTTGACCGTTTGGCAGGCGGCTATGATTTTGACAGAGATGTCATTGCTTTCAAGGCAAAGACCGGTTTTGTCATAGGCAAGCCTTCGAACGATTACTTCACCGAGGAGATAGATACGGCTTTTGTGCGCGTGTGCCGTTTTACAGGCGGCAAGCCGGTTCTGCGTGAGACAATAGTGGGAAAGGGACGTGCTCCGTTCCGCACATCACCCAATGTAATAAGCGGAGAGATGTTCAGCATTACTCTCGAACCCAAGATGCCGGTTCTCCCAACCGCCGGCAGCCACTATTTTGACAAGCCTTCGAGATTGTTTACCCTGAAAATCAAGAGCCTGTCGCCAAAGAGTATGCGCGTATATCCCTCTCTCGTATATATGGTAAATGACGAGGTCGCCTACTCGGGAGAGTATATGAAGGGAAAGCGCCTTGCCGATAACTATATAACTTTCAAACCCAATGAGACCAAAAAATTCACCGATGAGGAATTCGACAAATTCTTCGGCGGGTTCGAGGAATTCGGAAGAACACTAAAAGGTGAAGAGAGGGAACTCCTGTCCGATTTTTCACAAGTAGTCATGGCTGAGGGTTCCGGCAATGTCGCCAAGCTCCTGCTTTTCGATTACGAACGCTTGAGTATGCTCGACATTGAAAAGGATGGTGTCTCTTCGGCAATGCTCATGGATTATGATCTCTCTTTCAACGCTTCGTCCAGTGTAAAGTTGGGCGATGTAGATATTGTAATAACTCCAAGGGTTAACCCATTCCCGTATAATGGAGATGTCTATATAAACAGCCCGGGCCGTCTGTTCGAGATTGAGTTGCAGAACCTCACCGACAAAGACCTGAAACTGCACCCCTGTATAACATACGCCGATAGGGAAATAGATGGTGACCTCTATTCATATATAGCCTCGAAATGGAACACAAAACCTGAATTTGTTCTAAAGGCAAAGGAGAAGAAGGTACTTGACCGTGCAACGCTAAACCAACTTTGCGGAGATACCATAGCAGTCCGCATCAACCACGAGACGGGTGAGAAAGAGAGTGGTTTTTCTGATTTTGACGAGATAATCTCTTTGATTGATGCAAACCACCTGAAGTTCACGCTCATTAATGCCGATAGCCTGCGTGCTATCCCTGCCGATGCAGAGGACTATGAAAAAAGAATCCATGTGGCTACCCAGGCACTCGACTTCTGGGCAAGTGAAGATGTGGCTCTTACCGACCTTGATGTAACGGTCGGCCTCAAGATGAATCCTATGCCGTACAACGCAAGGGCGTACTTCACAAAACCGGAGCAACTGTTCAAGGTCTCTCTCAGCAATGTAGGTGACAGGGTTCTGGAGTTCGTGCCTATGATTATGTACGGGTTCAACGACGATGAAGAAGTGACATATCTTTCCAACTCATTTAAGGACAAGGAGATAAAGCATATACTTATAAAGCCCGGCGAAACCATAGAACTTGATGAAAAACAGATAAATCTCTATTTTGCAAGCAAGGGATTTACAAAAATCACGAGTGATGCCAACGGTGTAATCACAGCAAAGGAGGAACTCGATATTTTCAGTGCCGATAAGGATATAACCATTAATCCCGAAAGCTTCAATAAGGTCACTTTCCTGGGCCTGAAGCCGATAGTGCAGAACGGTGGAGAGGGAAAACTCTCTGATTTTACAATCGGTGAAGGATTTGTACGTTTCCAGGTATCGCCATTGGTGCGTCTCGACGATGTTACAGTAACCGTAAAGCCCAAACTCGACCCACTGCCGGCACAGGGTAATCTCTATTTCGAGAGTCCGGCTGCATTGTTTGAGGTTGAACTCAAGAACAACACTGCCAACACATATAATGTACTCCCGAACATAATGTATCTGTTCGATGAGTTCGGTTCATACTATTCATCGGTGTTCAAAGAGCCACGCTACGACAAGGCAATAAAGTTGGGGCCCAATGAGGTGAAGAAGCTCTCTTCGGAGGAACTCAATGCTTTGTGCGGCATGCCCGATAGTATAAAGTGTTTCGAGGCACGTCTTAATGGAACTTTCGTGGATAGGCCTATACCCGATATAAACGAGGTTGTAAATCTCCAGTCGTTCAATCAGATTGAGATTGTCGCCTACAGTGCCGATTCGCTCAAGAACATCGGTGCAAATGAGAATAACCGTAAGTACCGAGCCTTGTTGGGTGGCGGAAAATCCGATTTCAATGCCAAGAAGATGAACTTCTCCGAGGTGGTGGTGACTGTTGCTCCCAAGGCCGATGCAACTTTCAAGCCCGAGCCCGACGAATATTTCGAAAAACCGGGTGATCTATTCGAAGTCACACTGCTCAATGTCACAGGCAAGGAGCAGAAGGTGGGGCTGCGCCTGACATACAACGACCGCTACTTCATAAGCAAGCCCGACAGTGTAATAACTGTTAAGCCCGACGAGAAACTGAAACTCTCGGCTGCGCGCCTGAATGCCTTGTGCGGTCACGATATGTACAGCTATGGCGCTCCGCTTTTCGAGGCCGACACATTAGGCAAAATCAAGCCCGAGAAACCCGACCCCACGGAAATAAAGATGAAGGAGGGCGACAACAAGATTACAGCTCTTGTATGGCGCAAGATTATCGAGGACCCGGAAAAACCCTCTGTGTATAGCGTAGACAGTATCTCGATGTGCGATACCGTCTTCCAGCCGGTGCTGCGCGATTTGTGGATTGGCGAGTACCGTCTCACAGTTACCGAGGCCAAGAAAGTGGAAATAAAGGATAAGGCCCTGAAAGAGAAAGGTTACGAGTGCTTTAAGGGTAAAGGGCATGTACACACTACTGTGATGTACACCCCTGTGCGCATTGCAGTAGAGTTCGACAGTATATATGTCGATGCATCAATAAAACGTGTGGTAAAGAACGGTGTAAAGTCCATTACCGAAAAGAGTGCACATGTACCGCTTGAACTTTTTGAGGAGAACTTTGTGAAGGAACTTGCGAAGAGCGACTCTGTCAGTGCCGAAGAGAAGGTTGAGAAACTTCTTAAAGAGAGTGGAGTGGGCGCATTCTACAATTACGTGATAGGCAATGCGATGCAGACAATAAACAAGGTGGATTCTGCTGCAGTTGTCACTCTGCCGATAGGCTTGACTGTGCCTCTCGATAAGGAACTGGAGTGTCCGGCCACAATACAGCTGGCGCAGATGGAGTTCCTGCCCGAGAGTGCAAACCTTGACCTTATAGGTGAGTTCGTGTTGCCCGAGAGTGAGGCGATAGAGAGTGAAATCCTTATTTTCGGTGCGCGCAAGCTCAGCACCTCACCCGAGAGTTTCCTGCCGCAGAGCGGTTCTTTGGGCTTGGTGAAGAGTTTCAAGGTGAAAGACCCTGAATCGGATTTCACATTCACCTTCAATGCACCTACAAACCAGGACTACAGCAAGGCAACCGACGGTTGTTTCATCTCATGGAAAGACGGCAAGTTCCACGAACTCTGTGCAAGCATAAGCATGAACCTGCCGAGCGATGAGTTGTTGAAAGATGACGGCAAGGCGGCTCTTGACCCATCGGTGCACCCCGAAATTACACTCACGGCATTCATTGCCGATGCCGAGGACTGGTTCGCAACGGTAAGAATGGACCCCTTCCAGGTTGCAAGTGCTCCCGGCTTTACATTCAGTGCCGTGGGTGACTCTGTGGGCATTGTGCTCGACCGTTCGAAAAAACGGACTCCGGCAGGCATAAAGTTCCCCGAAAACTATAAGTTTGATGGTAAATTGGGCCTTTCTGCCGACCCGGGAAAGAACGAGAAGGCATACAATGAATGGCAGGGCTTCTATTTTGAGGAACTGAGCTGCAAACTGCCCCATTTTGTGGAACTTGACAGTGAAGATGACTCTCGAGTGAAGGTTGCTGTGAAGAGTGTCATTTACGATGCTTCGGGCTTCTCGATGACAGCTTCAATAGACAGCCTCTTTACATACGGCACTCCAAAGGTGGGCGGATGGAAAATAACACTCGACAACATATACCTTAATATAAAGCAGAACGGCTTCGGCAGTTCCGGCCTTAACGGTAGAATCGAGGTGCCTTTCTTGTGCAAGAAAGATACTACCGAAAAAGCCCAGATAGGCTACCTTGCCGATATCAAGTCGGTGGCTCATGGTAAGAAGGATGGCCTTGCCGTGAACTTCAAGATGCAGCAAATTGATGATGAGGTCGGTCTTGACTTCATGCTTGCAAAGGTGAAGTTCGACAAGGACAGTACATATTTCAATGTAATCTATTGCGACACTTTGCCCAAGGGAAAGCAAACTCTTGTAGAGCTCTGTCTCGATGGTAAGGTAAGCATTACATGTACCGAAAAGATTGACTTCAAATTGCCCGATATTCCGTTCAAGAATATGCGTATCGCCAACTTCGACCAGAGTATGCTGACAGGCAAGAAGGGCGACAAGAAGGAAGATAAGGATAAGAAGAAAGAGGATGGCAAGGGCGTGACAAGCCCCGACGGTGAGACCAATTTCCACACAGGAAAATGGGCCTTGGCCGGGGACCCGGGAAGCGATGAGGGAACCTTCTGGGGCGGAATGCCTATTGTGCTCGACAATATTTCGATGAAGGTGGGCGATGGAGCCGAGACTATCGGTCTTGGAATAGAAGGAGGCATTGTTATAATGGGTAACAAGAAGTTCGGCCTTGGCACAACAGTAGGGCTCACTATCTGGTCGAAGATAGATTGGGAGCAGCTCTCCATAAAGTATAAGAATGTGGAGTTCGAGAGCATGCATGTCGAGGGGCAGTTTGCCGGAATGGTTTCTGTAGTCGGTGACCTCACTGTTTCTGAAGAGGAGGAGAAATCGGGCTTCGAAGCCGACCTTGATGTCAAAGTGAAGGGGCTCTTCGATATTGAACTGGCCGGTGGCTATTACAAGATGAAGAAGACCGAGGAAGAATTCAAACTCGATGATGAAGAGGAGAAAAACGACGAATATTACCATGCTGGTTACTTCCTGGCAAAGGCCGGCTTCGGTGTAGGCCTGCCGCTGGGTCCTGTATCACTCAAGGAAATTTCAGGTGGTCTATTCATTAATTATTCTGTTGCTATTTCCGATGTTGAAGGCAGCGATGACATGATAGATGCCCTTGAGAAGAACCTTAAGCCTAAATACAAGTCCTATGGTGGAATGTTCGGTGTCGGGCTTGCAGTGGGTGACGAGACCTTTATAAACGGAAAGGCTGCGCTTCTGCTCATGGTAGATATCCAGAAGGACGGAATACGTGTTCCGGGTGTAATGTTGCAGGGAGAGGTACACGCACTGTGTGCATCGGCCGATGCCGAGAGCGGTCTCATCAACAGCAAGGTTACTATTCTTTACGAGGATACCACAACGCCCGATATCACCGAAGAGGAGAAGAAGGCTATGGATGCCTCGGAACTCAAGGAGAAACTTGCCGCTAAGAACAAGGAACACAAGTTGTTCCGTCTATCGATAACGGTGGATAGCGATATTGCCGCCATGTACAAGAAATTCACAGGCGAGGAGTATCAGGTAAAGGCTCCAATCTCCGACCTTCAGGCTCTTGACCAGAAGAATGCCGACAGCGAGAATAAGGGCGAGCAGAAGAACAATAGCTCTTCGGAGGGGAAATTAGAAAGCAAAGGCTATGTGAAATCAGGTTGCGGTGCTTCAATAAACATGGAACTTGAGATACGCAACTATCCTTCACTCGACAAGACATACTGGCACCTCTATGTGGGCGAGCCCGATGAGAGCAAGCGTTGCCGTGTAACATTCATTGACTTTGAGGTAGGCAAGGATGCGCCTGTCGGCCTGTGGGCAAAGGTATATGCCAACATGTACCTGTGTATCGGTAATGAACTTCCCGGTAACGGCCAACTGCCTGCAATCCCCGACAAGGTTCAGGAGGCGTTGGGCATGAAGGGTGCCGACGGAAAGGTGGATGCAAGCCAGAAGACAAAGCTCGATGCCGCCCGTGAGCAGACAATGAAGGGTGGCCCGGCCGGTGACATCAATGGCGGTATAATGGTGGGTGCGGCTCTTGGTGCCGAGATTGGCTGTAACGCAGTATTCTGCTATGCCAATGTCGAGGGTATGCTTGGCTTTGACCTTATCCTCAAGCAGTATAAGGAGGGAGTGAAGTGTACCGACGGTACACGTGCCGGCGGAAAGAACGGCTTCTATGCTACCGGACAGATATATGCAATGCTCAAGGGTGAGCTCGGTCTTATGCTTGATTTGTGGATATTCAAGGGCAAGGTACCTTTGGTCGATATGACAATGGGTGCTCTGTTGCAGGGTGGCTTCCCGAACCCCACATGGGTCTATGGCCGTCTGCGTGCCAAGGGTTCAGTGCTTGGAGGTCTCATCAAGTTCAGCTCAACAATCGAGATGAAGGCCGGTAAGGTGTGCGTGCCCGAAATGGGTAACCCACTCGATGATATCAAGATTTTCGGTGATGTCCAGCCGGGTGACGAAGATATCGAGAAGGGCTGGAGTGAAAAGTCTCTTGCATCTTGCTACGGCAAGGCTACCTTCACAACCAACATGAAGATTGACAAGGTGCTCACGCTTGTTGATGAAGGCGCTACCATGAGAGAGGATGGAATGGATGGTGACGGCAGCCAGATAACACGCAAGTATGTGTTCCACCTCGACAGGAACTTCGAGATGAAGATGTATGACGAGAGTGACCCCACCGATGATGAGCGTAGCGCGCGTACATCGTCTGTAACGTATTCCAACCCCACATTCGACAGGGAGAACTACGAGATAGTTACCGGTTCACTCGAACCTAACACTCTCTACCGCATAAAGTTGCGCGGTACCTGCAAGGAGATTGTCAATGGCGATGAGGTTGACCCAATCTACAGGGATTCTCTCTCCAATTACAAGGATGTTCACCGTCCGTTTGCCGATGAGCGCTATGTATATTTCCGTACAGGAAAGCTCAGCGATGATATAAATAAAGAGGTTGTCGGTTATCTGCCCAATAAGAGTGAGTTTACACAGACTCTTGAGAATGCTACTCAACCATCTATCATGGAGCAACATGTGCGTGATGACTACTGGAACAACCCCGACTATGAGTTTGTGGCAAGCATAAAGGAGTACGATGAGACTACCGGAATGTATGTGCTTCCCGACGCCCGTCAGGGACTCCGCAAGGGCCAGGTTTCAAAGTATGACAATCTGCCGGTTGTTGAAATTGTGGAGCAGGGCTATGATGACGAGGGCAAGGAGTTCAAGTATGCCACTGTTACGTTGGAGAAACCTGTTCCCGGTGAACATTTTATAAAGGACAAGACCTATCGTTTTGAAATCAAGCGCATAAACCGTGCCCAGCTCGACAATTACATGGACATGATTGAGGAGAGCTACAAGAGCATCATGGCTATGACAAAAGAGGATGTTGACGCATACGAGCAGCAGCTTGCTGAAATGGATGCTGCCATTGCCGAGGGCGACGCCAAGGCCGGTGACAAGCAGGTGAACCAGGCAATACGCGACCTCTACAACTACTATAAGGAGGTAGGGGAGATGTATGGCGAGAACGAGGCTGAGCAGCGCATAAAGGAGTATAAGGAGGAACTCAAGTCCAATGCCCAGGGCTTTGCCGAGGTTGTCTATTCAAAAGACTACACATACAACGGCATTGCAACCTTCCAGAACTTTGTGTCGCGCGGCGGTTGGGAGCTCTGGCGCAAGAACTACTCTAAAGGCAATCCGGTGGATTATTCATCGCTCTACTGTAAGGTCGAGGATGTTGAGATGACGGGCAGAGATTACAGGAGCACCAATCCATACTATGCTCTCAACTTCTGGCACTCACAGGCTGCAATTACATATAACAGGACACCAAAATATGATTTCTGCAAATATCCGTTCAACAGGTGCAAGGTTGGTGCAATGGAAGGCAACGAGATATCTACCGGTGTCACATTCGAACCTGGTTACGAGTGGTTGCGTAACCGCATAACCAACAGTGCGGCAACTGTGTCCGATGCGACATACGACTACTACTATAACCCCAGGCACAACACAAAGTGGTACCGCTATGATGATATTGATGGTTCCAGCGTATTCACAGATATATTGGATGCATACCATCAGGATGCCCATATTGCCATGAATTTCGAAAAGTGGATAAAATATTATTACGATTATTACGAACTGGGCAAAGGCGATGCTAATTTTAATTTGGCTGCCGAGAATGGCCATATTCTTACCGGTTACAAGAATTATTATCCACAGAAAAGTGATAAGGCCTATGCTGCAATGCCTATGTGGCAGCTCGGTCTTATATATGCAGCCGACCATCCTCACAAGTATGGCCTTAATGAAGCCAATTGCGGACGCCTGGCAACCTATGCCTATAAGTACATGAACGGCGATTGGGATGCATTCAACGCTTGGGATTTCCTTAAACGTATAAAGAAAATCACTGTGAAGTTGCGCTTCTGCGACGGCTACAACATTGCGGCTGTAACCGGTAACGGCAGTACTGTAAACAACTATGGCACGCGCCCGCTGACAAGTGCCAAGCGCACTGTTGTGATGTCGGCAAAGGTGGATGCAAAAACAGCATGGGACGGAGGAAAGTATGCGACAAGCTTCACTGTCGGCAATGCCGAGGTTGAGAAAGAGGAATTCGTACATATCGGCGACAAGGCAATGCTTGCATATATCCTCAAGTACTATGATACCAATAAGGATGGTAAGATGCACATTGATGAGATGAACAAGATAACGACCCTTACTCTTGACTTTGACAACATCTATACATATCAAAGCGGCAAGAGAGTAAAGGTATATATCCGTTCACTCGACGCATTGAAGAATATGCCTAATTTGAGGAGTCTGTATCTCTATAACAATGCGTCCTCTACACATAATGAGTTCAGGAAGAATACTCCTTCATTGAGTTTTGAGAGCAACCCAAAACTTAGCTATGTGCTTATGCACCGCTGGTATGTCGGCAAACTTGATTTCAGCGCAAATCCGGAACTCACTACCCTCAATATTGACATGCGTGAGAAGAGCGGTTCAACTGCTGACAAGATGGCTGCGGTGAACAATGGTACTGTAAAGCATAAGGGTGTCGAGTACCTGAATGTTTCAAAATGCAGCAAGCTGAGAGTGCTGCATGCGGTTGACTGCAATCTCAAGGAGATTGACTTGTCTAAAAATATAAATCTTGAGGAGGTTGACCTGCGCATGAACCATATACGCAATTTGGACATTAGCGCGGCCTACAGGCTTCAGGAGGAGGATGTGAAGCTCGGCTATCAGGTTAGGGAGAGCGCTGCAACGCCAAGGAACAATGTTGTCCGCAATGATGTGGTGACATTCGGCATAAGCAGCGGCGGAGCAACAATAAACGACAGCAATTCACCAAACTGTGTTGTATGCTTTACTATAAAGAAGAGCGAGGATGCGGCATGGGAAAAGATGGACAAGAACCTTTACAAGAGACTGAATGAACTTGCTAAGGAGGCCGGCAAGGAACTGGATGCATGGGCGCTTGAACAGACAAGCCTGCATGCCGAAGGACTTGACATAAAGTCAATCAAGTATCTTGATTATTATATGCCGGAACTTGTAAGCCTTTATGTAGATGACAATGACCTGACTCTCCTTGATGTAAGCGGCTTTGCGAAACTGACCCGCGTGTATGCGCGTAATAACAGAATACGCAACTTCAATGTAAGGGAGAAGAATGAGATTAGTGTATTGCTCATCAGCAACAACGAACTCACGTCTTTGCCTATGGATATGATGCCTTCGCTCAGCACCCTTGAATGCAGCAATAATAGTATTGAGGTGCTCTATCCTAATGTGTGCAAATACCTGAGCAAGCTTGTTTGTTCGGGTAACAGCTTGACTGAACTTCACCTTGACCAGCTCAGCCATCTCTCAACGTTGAGCATAAGTGACAACCGCATTGATGCGGCCAATTTCTCAATGCCTGCCGGTAACAGCCTTGGGGCATTCGAAGCAAAGAATGCCTTCACCGGCCTTGAGACAATTGACCTCTCGGCCCACACAAGGCTGCGCAAGGTGGATGTTTCCCACAACAAGGACCTCAAGAGGGTTGTATTGCCGGAGTCGGCTACTTCATTGGAGTACTTCTACGCTAATGACTGCTCATTGAATACAGGCTTCAAGCTCGGTTTTGATGCTGTGAAGAACTGGAAGTCACTCATTGAGGTTGACTTGTCGAACAATCCCGACTTTATTGTAGAGGTAGGTTACTACCCCGATTCTTATCCTAACTTGAGGAAGATTAATGTATCGGGCTGTGATGTGAAGGATGTTTTCATCGGTACAGGTCTTACGAGGTTCGAACAGTGCAAACTTACATTCCTTGGCGTGGGCGTTCCGCAGCGCAAGACAGGCAGCAAGGTTGCCGTGCGTGTGCTCGGCACCCAGTGGTTCACAAAGTGGGACGAGTGGAAGGATTGGCCGGAGAATATCCATACTACATATATGATAGCCGTCAGAAACTATCAAAGCATGGCAGTACTGGCCTATTATGATAAGGATGAAGACAGGTATCTTGAGGGACTGAGCAAGGATGACATTGCTTTGCGTGAGGCAATGGGCGAGACCTTCTACAAATATATGAAGGATAAGCTCCGTCCCGACAGCCTCGGCTATCGCGCCCTGCATACATACAATCTCACCGAGCTCACAGCTCTTGAGGCTGCAAATATGGAGATTGTGGACCTTGGCGGTATACTCAAGTATATGCCTAACGTAAAGGATGTAGATGCCACGGGTAACGAACTTGCTAAAGTTTATATTCCGCTCAAGGGACTCAAAAAGGTGAATCTGAGCAACAATCCATTACTCGAGAACTTCAAATGGAATTACGATGCCTGTGTTGAGGATTTGGAGTTGTCGAATTCGTACATAGATGATGCGATTCTTAAAACTGCTATGGCTGCAGCCTTTGGCGGTGACCTTGTTGTCAATGGCGACCTGGGTTCAGAGACATTGACAGTAAATACGATTTCAGAGGAGAAGGCTCCGGCCTCTTTGACAATGTTGAGCAAAGGACGTAATCTCTATCTGCAGAGCTGTTATATTCCGGAAATAAAGTTCAGCGGCAAGTCCATTGAGTTTGTATCATCGGGCAGGAAGACATCGATGATGGACAAGCTTGTCATTGTCAATAACGACAATCCTGTTGAATTTATATTCAATAGTATTGACATGGCTCTGCTCTGGGTAAACAAGTGGATTGATGACAACCCGAACTGCAAGTTTACAATGAAGGTCAAGACTGGCAATGAAGAGACCGACCAAAAACTCAATGGTATGTTGTCATTAATCAACTCGGCAACAATGACCGGCTCCATAGGTGAACTCAATGATGAGATGAAGCAGATGGCAAATAATATCCTATTGCCATATGCGTTTACAGGTGAGGTACCAAAGGGTGCACGTTTCGATGAGGTGCTTGACGAGTTCGGCCTGCACGAGACACGCACCACCGACGACCTGAGAATGGGTCGTGCTATGGGCTACCGCTTGTATGAGTCGCTCAAGAGCAAGTATGCCCCCGGCAAGGAGTATCTGCATGTGGAGGATGTGAAGAGCATTACAACACTCGACTGTGCAGGCATGAACGTGCCCAATCTTGCTGCCATACTGGCATACATGCCATCGGTAACAAGGGTAAATGCTTCCGGTAACCCGATAAGCAGTATGCTGGTAACCGCAAGGGGAATATATGACCTTTCAAACGGCAAGGTCGCTCTTGATACGTTGAAGTTTGCACGCAAGGCAATAAGCCTTGACCTTTCCGGTACAACAATAAACCAGAGTGTACTCAATGAGGCGCTGAAGAATGTAACTACAAATCTGAAGGTATCTTCTGCCGGCCAATGGACAATAGACGAAAAATCGAATAAACTGGGTGAACTCACAATTTCGGCAACTGTAAATATCTACTCAAGCAATATACAGACTCTGAAGTTCCAGGGCCTATATCTGCACATGCATGGTGATTTGGACGATATTTCAATATCGAACCTGCAACTTGACAAGAATGTGACAGCGAATATCACATTCAAGTCGGCCGATGTTGCGCTCAAGTTCCTTGCCGACTGGTCAAAGGGTAACGCTTCAAACCAGCGATTCAACATTAGATTGCTTGGCGGAAACTACTCTGCTTGTACAACAGCATTGGAGGGTTTCAATACCGAGGCAAAGGCCGGCCGCGGCTTCACCGCTGCAAACAAACAGCTTGCTGTAAATGCGATAATCGATTGTGTCGCAAAAGGCAATTTCGCTCCGGGTGCAAAGTTCGATGATATGCTCAAGGAACTTGGCTATGTAGCAAAGAATAGCCCGTATGAGGTTTATATAACAGGTATCGGTAACAAGGTGACTGCAATAGACCTGTTGCGCAACCATTGCGGTTATTCTCTCAAGGAAGCCAAGGCTATGTGCGAGAATCTGCCGGCTACAGCAAGCAGGTTCAATACACGTGCCGACGCCGAGGCTCTCAGAAAGGCTATAGTAACAGCCGGTGGCGCTGCTATAGTTCTTGCCGAGGCTTCGATAAAACCGGTACAGGCAGATGAGACACGCGGATACGAAGTTGTCCTTTTGGGCGTGGGAGCAAGCAAAGTCTATGTCGTCAAGGCCGTGAGGGATGTCTGCGGTGTAAGTCTTGTAGAGGCTAACAAACTCTGTTCAAGTGCTCCGGTGGTGATAGCGACCGACATGACGCAGTCCGAGGCAGAGGCTATTGAGGCTGCTATTGAATCGGCCGGAGGTTCTGTTCAAGTCAATGCGCCCCTGAATGCGCCTAAGGCGATACAGGCAGATGAGACACGCGGATACGAGGTTGTCCTTTTGGGCGTGGGGGCAAGCAAAGTCAATGTGGTCAAGGCCGTGAGGGATGTCTGCGGTGTCAATCTTGTTGAGGCCAACAAACTCTGTTCAAGTGCTCCTGTAGTGATAGCGACCGACAAGACTCAGTCCGAGGCACAGGCTATTGAGGCTGCTATTGAATCGGCCGGAGGCTCTGTTCAGGTCAATGCACCCAAGAGTGTGCAGAAGAGTGAGTTCAATGTGGTGCTTACAAGTGTGGGTACGAACAGGCTGAACGTAGTGAAAGCAGTAATGAATGCTTGTGGCCTTGGGCTCGGGGTTGCCAATACACTCACAAAGTCTGTTCCTGCAACAATAGCTGAACAGGTTAGCAGCAGTGATGCAGAGGCAATAAAGAGTGCCATAGAGAATGCCGGTGGAGCGGTAAGGATAGAGTAGTATAATGAATTGATGAAACAACGATAAGATATGAAAGTATATTCAGGAATAAGGAGATTGATTGTTGCAGCAGTGTTGCTTGCCGGCACAACGGTGCAGGCTACTGCAGTACAGGATGGCGGAAGTATGTTTGAGAGGATTAAGGCTTTTGTCGCTCCTGCCGATACTGTTGAAGCGGACAGGGTTTCTTTGGACAAGATGAGCCAGAAGGAGTATGAACAGTATCTGCTGACAGCACCGGTCGATACAACCCGGCGCGATTCTGTCACCACAGGATTCTCTGTAAAGGTGCTTGCACGTGCCAAGGGCGACAGGGTGCTGCTGCGTTGGGCACCCGATGAGTTTGCCCCTTGGTATCTTGCAAATAAGCATGGATACAACATCCTGCGCATGGACAAGGATGGAAAGATTGACACGTTGCAGAAAGCCTTGAAACCTTATACCCTTGAGCAGTTGAAAACCCGTTTCGAGCCTGATGACTCGCTTGCCGGTGCCGCAGCACAGATGCTATACGGCAAGGGTTCCGAACTGAATGAGGCTATTGGTATTGATGGTGCCGAGGGTATTATGCAGGTGTATGAAGAGCAGCAGACGCGTTTCGCCTATGCCATGCTGCTTGCCGAAGTGCGCCCCGACCTTGCCGAGGCCATGGCGATGATGTATGTGGACAAGACTGCAGTCAAGGGTGCCGAGTATACCTATGTGATAACTACCAATATCCCCGAAAAGGAGCTGAATATGTCCTACCAGCCGGTGATTGTAAAGAATGTGAAGGAAAAGCCATTGCCCTATGAGCCGGTGATAACCGACTCGATGGGTGTCGACGGCCGTTCAATTCGCCTCTTCTGGTCAAGGACGCCGCAGTTCAGCACTTACGACATTGAGCGCCAAGGCGAGAATGGTGAGTGGATAAAGCTCAATGAGCGCCGCTTTATGACACTTTTTACACAAGAGGATGAGTCTACGGTGCAGAACATATTCGAGGATATCGACCTTGAGCCGGGCACATACAGCTACCGCATCTGCGGATACGATACATTCGGCGAGAAGAGCGAATACAGCGCGGTGCACACGGCACAGCTTCACGATGTTATTCCTCCAACCGCTCCTGTAATTGTACAGTTCAATGTGGAGCGTCCCGACGAGAATACAATCATGGCCGATGTCATCTGGGAGAAGAATATCATAGAGCCCGACTTCCTGGGATATAACGTCTACTACTACAATGCACAGGTCGATTCGGTGTGGGTGAAACTCAATGAGCAGTTGCTCGACCCCGAAATGCAATCTTTCCGTTGCGAGGTAAGTTTCCTTGGAACAGGCCATGTTACAGTGGTTGCGCTGGATACTGCCAACAACTCATCGGCCGCGATGCCGCAGGAACTGTTCATTGCCGATTTTACTCCGCCTGCAGCGCCCACAGGGTTGCAATACGTAATGTCGCCTACAGGCAGTGTAATGATAAAGTGGAACAAGAACCCCGAACCCGATGTTGCCGGTTATCATCTCTATTATGCCAATGACAGCACACATACGTTCCTGCAGAAGAGCGGCAAAATGACCCGTACGACAGTAATTTTCGATACATTGCAGGTGACGAATGTAACGCAGCGGTATATGTATTACCGTGTGAAGGCATACGACTACTCGGGTAACGAGTCGGCCTTCTCACCTATCCTCACAGTAAAGCGCAAGAACTATGACCCGCCGCGCCCATGCCGTATCGATTCCGTTTGGCAGGATACAAAAAAGGTATATATGACATGGTTCCCGTCGTCAGAGGATGATGTAGAGAAGTTTTATGTATACCGTCGCGTGCATGGCGAGGAGTACAATACGCTTATAAATGTATTGACAAAAGACTCGGTGAAGAACGGCCGTCTGCTGGTAGTGGATTCTCCCGAACCCAACAGTAATAAAAGGTACTACTATCACATTGAAACAATGAATGAGACCGGTGTTACCTCGGAACCTTCATACGAGACATCGTTCCTGTTCAAAGGCGAAACCGTGTTGCCGTTGACATTGAGAATGGGCGCGGCCTACAGAAACGATGACGAGCTGGTACACATTGCATGGGATATTGAGGGCATCACCCGTGACATGCTCGACAAAGGACTGTATATATGCCTGTACCGCAGATGGAACGACGACGATATATTCCGTTTTGTGAGGTCAGTGAACATCAGCGAGACAAATGCAATTGATGCCCACATGGAACCGGGTGACAAGGCCGAGTACCGCATAAGGGTACGTAGCCGCGAGGGGCATCTCTCTCCATACTCCAATGTGGTGGAGGTAACGGTTCCGAAGAGTGAAGAGGTAGAGTGATAAATGAGAATGAATTTCCTATTTCAATATAACAAGGATGAAGATGAAGCAGATAGGTAACATTATCCTGCTGTTCGCAGCGGCTTTGCTATGTTCTTGTGGCGAGTTCTTTAACTTTGAAACAGAACAGCCGGTTGCAGAGGGATTGAGAATGTCGCACCACGAGGTAGACCTTATCATTGGTGACTCAATCACTTTCAGCGTCGAGTTGTCGCCCGATACTATACCGGTATCGTACTATTGGTCGGTAAAGGGTGACGAGGATGCCATAGAATTGGCTGGCCGCAAGGTTAATGCATTAAGGCCGGGACAGGCATTGGTTGTGGTGGAGGCGCAGCAGATAAACAATGTGCTTGAAGAGGCTGTGTCCGACAGCTGTTATGTGAATGTTTTCGAGTGGAGAGAGGTGAATTCCGATGAATACCTCTATGAGACTGTGCTCTATTGCTCGCTGGTAGTCGACGGTGTCACAAAGACCGACAATATGGGCACCACGCGCCTGGCGGCAGTTGTCGACGGGGAACTGCGTGGAATGGCTGTCATGCGCGAGGAACACGGTGTTCCCTATCTCGAAATGCGTATCAAAGCTGCATGGCCAGGCGAGGAGGCTGAAATCGAGTGCTACGACCCCGATACCCATCAGCGCTTTATAATAGAGAATTTGCAGCTCAACGGTGAAACCTATGGGACACTGTCCGACCTCAAGCGCTACAGGTGCAAGAGCCGTAATTATGGTGGTAAATGATAAAACTACAAGGATATGAGAAAATTGGTTATTCTTTTGTTTGCAGCAATGCTCTCCTCGGCAGCAATGGCCGAAGGCGGGCCGAAGGTGTACGAGAAAGTCGTGCTTACATTGACCGATGGACGCGTGTTTGACATCGACATTGATTCGGAGTCATTTATATACTCATATACCCAGAGTGGTGAGGACGGGAAATTGGTACAATATGTCGAGGTTTCCGGTAAAAGCGAAATGTATCTGTTCGAGCGTAGCGAGCTGTTGTCGATTAAATTCGTCGAGGCTGCCACTACAGGTGTAGCCGAGGTTGTAGGGGTTGACGAGTCGAACCCTATGCGGTATATAGATGGAGAGCTTGTGTTCCATGGTAGTTTGAACGGTGGAACGCTCTATGTGTACGATGCTGCCGGCAAGTTGCTTATGACGGAGGCCGTAAATGCTGATAAAAGAATCTCTTTGGCAGGTTATGCGAAAGGTACATACCTTGCCAAGGTAAATGATTATAAAATTAAAGTGGTGGTACGATGAAAAGATTTTCAACTAAATGCATTCTTGCGTCGCTGGCCATCATGATGGCCTTTACGAGTGCGACAGCGCAGATTGACTATCAGCAGTCGTTCGGTATCATGTGTAACGATAAGGACGACCTGATGTTTGCCGAGGGTGGCAACTGGAAGATTACCTTCGCTACAACCGATACATTAGGTAACGAGTACAACAAACCGGTGCAGATGCTCATCGATGGAGCTCTCTATCCCGACACTACAGGATATTATATCAGCGAGGTCGACAGTCTGCTTTTCAAGCTCCCGGAGAAGGAGTATGCCGCAGGAGTGTTCGAGATTGGCGAAGAGCTATTCAAGTATATTGTGGATAGCGATTCTGCGACTACAATATATTTCAGAATAGACTGTTTGACAAAGACGAGGCTGCCAAAAGTGGGGCAGAAGGTAATTTGTAACATCTACCGCGACAAACTGCCTTATGGCTTTATGGGTCTTGTCAAGAATATCTATGCCGATTACAACAGAGGAATGGTTGTAATGCAATGCGGGCCCGTGGCGATTGAGGATGTCTATGATGTCTTCTATGCAGGAGGCGTCGCTGGCGCTGTGGGTACAGAGGAGGTACCCGATTCTCTGATTGAGCAAAAGATTGTGCAGTCGCGCATTCCCACCCGCTCGATGTATGATGTTGATGCCGGGCTGGTTCCATGGGAAAAAGAGTATGAACTTGATTTTAAGGTGGCATTAACCGATAAAGGTAAGATTGTAATAGTCAAAGATGATCTTAAAGATGAGACTCCTATCGTTTTTGCCATAGAAGGAAAGGCTGCATTGTATGCTCTTTGTTCGGCAATGGTCGATGTTGAGGCAAAGCAAAAAAAGATAAGATGCGAAGTGGGTGCCAATGTCGAAGGAAAAGTCTCATTTGAGGTCAGTGCTTCAATAAGTTCAGAAGATGATGAAGATACGGAGGTTGATTTTGTAACAATCCCCATTCCTATAGCGGTACTTCCTGGTTTGAGTATAAATGTTGATGTCGGTTTTACTTGGGACTATAAGCTGGAGGCGAAGCTCGCCGCCGAGGGGTCTTTCAAGATGTCACGCACTGCTGGCTTTGAAATTGACGGCTCAAAAAGAGATGTGATATGGGATAACGGCGGAGATGATTTTGATAATCCGCTGAATTTCGAGAATGAGTATTCGGCAGAGGTCTCTTTAGAGGGAGAACTCTTCCTTGCTCCGCATGTAAAGGTGGGTATCGGTGTTGCCGGCGAAGGACTTGAGTTCCAGCTGAAGTTCGGTGCGGGTCCCAAGGTGGCTGGCAAGATTTCATACAAGAATGGGCAGCACGACCTTGAGCTCAGGGATGAGCCGGAGTGGATAGAACAGCGCAAGGAGATATACAGCGGCATTAATGATGCTGCATACTTGACTCTTGAGTTGGGTCTGCTGTTCGATTTGCAATTCTCGGCAGCCAACGACGGTTGGACTTTCTCTGTTGGTGATTGGATGGAGAAAATCGGTTTGGACAACAAGGTGTTCTTTGAATTATACCGCTTGAACGGTGGTCCCGATGTTACAGAAATTGAAAACAAGAAACTCTACAATGGACATTACAGCGGTGTACTCAGGAATACCGCTCCGACTATGTTTACATACGATGCCAGCGTAATGTTCCTTGATATCTCTCAGGGTATTCCGCCTAATGGATTGATAGAATATCACGCTCGGGATTTAGGAACTTTCCGTTCGTTTAAGACCGATTATGTAAATCTTGATATTGACATAAGCGACCAGCCGATACTTAAAGGCCGTCAGATAGGTGTCTACCCATTGGTATTTAATAAAATGTTTACAGGCTACATGGTCGTCGACAAGTGCGATGAGTTCTACATCCCGTACAATATAAAATTCACAAAGTACGATAAGGACTATGAACGTGCCGAGTTCGAGGCGGAATTTGACAAGGATGCTATCGACAATCCTTATATAACAGAGGGCGGCTTCATATTCCTTGACCCTGAAACCAATGAAGTCATTAAACCAGTGGTTGTTTTTGACAAGCCACACCCGGGCAGCAATGTGATGAATATGTCTGTGGAGCGTGGAATGTTCCCGCGCGACGAGTTCAATGTGCAGGCCTACATATATGACAGCGTAAACGACAAGTTTATGTACAGCAATATATGGCCGGGCGGTTTCTTCGAGTACTATGCTCCTACCACAGAGGATGCAACGGAAATCACCTCTACCGGCGCAACGCTCAATGCAAGCCTTCACAGCAGCATATATGAGGCCGAGGACATGAACCACATTGACAACCGCTTCAGCGTCGGCTTTACATCATCTCATGATGGTTCAACAGCAATGGACTACCTCAACAACATAAGGAAGGTGGGCTATGAGTGGAATCTTGACGGCAAACTGAAACCCAATACCGAATACATGTTCAATGCCGTTGTACAGGACCACGAGACAGGCAAGACATACAAAGGCCTCACGCTGAAGTTCAAGACAAAGCCTGTCTTCTCCGACCTTGAGGCAAAGGCAAGCTACACGAAGGTGCTTTTCTTCGCAAAGGTCGATAAAGGCTTCATGGGAGTATCGGACAAGAACAAATACAAGTTCCTCGTTTCGGACAAAAAGGAATTCATTGACCTTGGTGAGGAGATAAGTATCAGTCCCGAGGATATCGGCCGTGACAGCGACGAGGACGACTATGAGATAATCCTGGAGGTCGACAATAAATGGGACCGCGACAAGGAGTACTACTTTAAGGTTGTCTATGATGATGGTAAAGGCAATAGACACGAATCGGGTATTGAGCCCTTCTCTGTGCCGCCTCCAATAGATAATCTGGTGGCAAAGCCCGAGGCTGAGTCGGCAGAACTTGAGGCTGATGTTCAGGGCGATTATGCTCTTGGTAAGGTAAAGACCACAATCGAGTACTCTACTACAAACAAAGACTTTGATGAGAATGCGGTGGAGATTGACATTACCAAGAAAATCGGATGGTCAAGCAAGGAGATGGATGTCTATCTGCTCAACTACACACTGGAGAACCTTGACCCGGCTACAACATATTACTACCGTTACAGGCTCGACCTTGAGCTTGATGACGGTGAGGTGGATTATGCAACCCCCATACATCTGTTCAAGACCAAAAAACTCGACCTTATGGCGACCACTATGTCGGCCTCTGTCACAAAAAACAGGGTGAGCATGGCGGGTTCTGTGACCAAACCGCTAAAGGAACGCCTCGACAATTCGGTGCAGAGCGAAGATGAAAAACAATATATGCTATATTTCGAGGTTTCAAGGAACAAGGATATGTCTTCACCTGCTATCTGCTATGTGCCTCTCACCGAAGAGCGTGAATATTCGGCCGAGCTGCGTAATCTTGCATGGAATACGAAGTATTATTATCGTTTCGTGGCAATGACCGCAGATAAGAAGCAAACGTACCGTGGCTCGATAAAGAGCTTTAAAGTAGAAGAGGAACCGCTTGAGAACTTTGACCTTGAGACATTCGATGCAGTCCTTGACGACGAGTGGACAACACTGCGCGGAAAGGTGAACAGTCAGGTGCTTGAGTCTATTGAGGCAGAAGAATATAACGATATGTATATCGGTTTCGAATATGCATTGAGTGTAGCCGACCTTAACGAGGGCAATGAGAATGTATACCGCGACGGTAGTGTTACTGTAAACATGACTACCGGTTACTATTCGCGTGTGCTCAATCTCATGCCCGATACAAGGTACTACTATCGTGCCTTTGTATATGCCGGCGGAAAGTTTACATACGGCAATATCGTCGAGTTTACAACTCCATACTACGATGCCGGCCTCATTGTTCCCGATAATGCACGTCGCCGTCGTGAGATTAAGGCAGTAATGTCATCGGGTAATGATGTAGAGAATATCATTTTCCTTGAGAAGGGCAAGAAAATTATACCCACGGCTATTGAATTGAAAAACTTTAATGAATAAAGTGTCCAACATGAAATGCGGAATAAAAAACATATTGTACACAATGCTGGTGGCATTTCTGCCACTGGTATTCACCTCTTGCGAACTCGATGGCCCGAGAGCGCATTATAAAGTTGTTGTAAATGACAGGCTCGATTATCTTCCACATGAGAGTGTTCTTGAACTGGAGGCGGTGAATAAGGAACTTGCATCGGTTCCATACGAGAAAGAGGATGCTGTAGATATCTTCAATAGATACTGCAACGGTCTGCAGAGCTATTTCGATGAGAATTATGGCAAACTTGTATGGGATAATCTGGATATTGAGCTGTGCCTTTATAACATTACCAGTGACAAGGGGGTAGGAGAAGGCCTTCTTGTGAAGAGCCGCATCGTAAGCTATAGGTGCGAGTGAGAGAAATAATCAAATCATAATTAATCAGTGCAGGAGTGAAAAACACTCCTGCACTGATTAATTTAAATCATTGACGCTATTCCTGCTTTTCAGGAGACTCCGAAATGAAAGCCTTCAACCGCAGAATGTTCTTGCGTGGTATTGTGTTTGTGTATATGTATATCGATTTTATGAAACGTCCCGGGTATCCCTTGGGAAAAAGTGTCGCAGTTACATATCCTCTCATGCCCGGCATTATGCTGTCCTTGCTGTAGGTAGCCTTTACGCAACCGCATTTCAAATGCACACCCTGGATTAAAAGTGGAGCATCGCCCTTGTTTACAACTTCAAAAGTGCAGTTTACCGAATCGGCATCCTCGTATACGGTACCGATGTCAATTGTCTTGGCCGGGAACTCGACGACGGCCTGTGCCGGTAATAGGCTTGGCGCAAGCAACAGGAATGTATAAATAAGCAATAGGGTGTGCTTCATTGTAATATGGATATTTGTACCGGCAAATATAGTAACAAACGAGCGAGAAATGCGAAGTTTACTTCAGCATTTTTCACAGCGAGTGCAGTCTATATTCGGGTTTACCTCAAATATAGTTAAAAGGTTTAAGCGAAGCAAGAACAGCTTTGCCGGTTTTTAAAGATCTTTTCCCCTTTTTTGCAGGTGAGCCATAATAACGAAGTCAATAACCGGTTCAGTAGAAATTCAGTGTGGGGATATTGTACCTATATGATTCTTTTCATGCCGAAATGTCTTATTCCGAGGTTAATTTTACCCTTAATCAGTTATCTTTTATTCTTCTTGCAGTCGTTCTATCATGTTCTTTCGTCGCGCGAAAGAACCAAAGCGCCCGGCACACGGGAATTTCAGTCAACCTCTTTTTGGTTCAAGAGTCGTAAACGACATCTTTCAGTCAAAGAGGGTGCTAAAGCACACTCCTTTGGGAACATAAATGTTCCGTCGTTGCAAACATTGCTCACTCGCAATGGTGCCACTTAAACTTTCCGGTTGATTTTTGGGTGCTGTGGAACTCCTTCAGTTAGC
>JAUNQV010000140.1 GCA_030535995.1 Bacteroidales bacterium | reverse complement strand
ACTGTGACCTGCTTGTAGGTTTCGCCAGGGCAGAGGACTACGCTGGGGAAATGTGCACGGTTGGGAGAGTCGGGGAAGTGCTGTGCCTCGAAGCATATTGCACTGCGCTTGGGGAATGTGGCTCCGTGTGCGCCGGCAAAGCCGCTGTGCCAGTTCGATGTGTATACCTGAACTCCCGGCTCGGTGGTGTATACCTCCATTGTGCGGCCGCTGACAGGCTCTGTTACCTTTGCTGCAAAGCTGAGCTCGCCCACCTCTTTCTTGTTGAGTACATAGCAGTGGTCGTAGCCGGCACCGTGCTTAATCTGCTGCTCGTCGGCGTCGATGCGTGCACCTACCTCTGTGGGGGTGGTGAAGTCGAATGCTGTGCCTTTTACGGGTGCAATGCAGCCGTAGGGTACTGATGTGTCGTCAATGGGTACAAAAAAGTCGGCGTTTATTTCGCAAATGAGGTTGTCGATTGTTGCTGTGGGGTTTGCAATGCCCGAGAGTGAGAAGAAACCGTGGCTTGTGAGGTTTACTATAGTCTTCTTGTCTGTTGTTGCAGTGTAGTCTATCTTGAGTTCGTTGTCATCGGTGAAGGTGTATATTACTGTGACATCGAGGTTGCCGGGGAAGCCCTCTTCCATGTCGGCCGAAAGATAGTGGAGCTTGAGTGTTTGGCTGTCGGTCTGCTCTGCGTCCCAAACTCTTGCGTGGAAGCCTGTGGGGCCGCCGTGAAGGTGGTTGGGGCCGTTGTTGATAGCGAGGCTGTACTCCTTGCCGTCGATTGTGAACTTGCCTTTGCAGATACGGTTGCCATAGCGGCCAACCAATGTGCTCAAGAATGGTTCGGGACTGTTCAGGAGGTTGTCTATGCTGTCGTGTCCTTGGATGACATTGGCATAATTACCGTTCTTGTCGGGAACCATTATGCTGCATATTGCGCCTCCGTAGTTTGTGATTGTGACTTCGCTACCTTGTTTGTTTTTCAAAATAAAGAGAGCGGTTTCCTTGCCGCCTATGTTTTTCTTGAAGTCGGCGGCTTTAAATTGTGAGAGATTTTCAGTACAACTCATATTATTTTTGGTTAATAGCTATTCTTCCGCAAATAAAATAAAAAATCGTTGCACCGCAAAAGAATTTGAGATAAAATTGTGAAGCTGTTTAAATTTCTAAAAAAATATTTTCTTGTTGAAGCGGTTTTCGTTTGCTTTAAAGTTGTTCCGGATTGTTTGAATATCGTGTCGCCCGGTTGTAGCCTCATTTTTCGCCGGCAAGGAGGTCGGCTACAACAAAACAGCTGCCGCCTACGAAAATGAAATCGTCTTTTTCGCTGTCGTTTTTTGCGGCTTCAAGTGCTTGATGCACTGTTGGGTAACTTTTTCCTGTTAATCCAAAAGTTGAACCTTTCTTTTGTAGTTCGTCGGAGGGCATTGCGCGCTTTATGCTTGCCTGTGTAAAGTAATATACAGCCTTGTGTGGCATGGCTTCGAGGACGGCCGATATATCCTTGTCGCTTACCATCCCGAATACTATGCGCAGAGTCCTGCATTTTGTCTCTTTAAGCTGTTTAGAGATGTATTTTATGCCTCCGATGTTGTGCCCTGCATCGCATACAATGCGTGGGCTTTCACCTATCTTCTGCCATCGCCCCATGAGCCCTGTGAGTGAACACACTCTTGTAAAGGCTTTTCGCACTGCCTCTTTTGTTATGCGGTAACCGGCCTTGCGCAGTTTGTCAACAGCGGTGAGAATGGTTGCTGCGTTTTTTTCCTGGCAATAACCGCCAAGCTCGCCCTCGATTGTGCCATAGTCCTTTGTGTGATAAATGAAACCGCTGCCTTGCGGTGATGCATCTGCTATGGGCAGCTCTTCCTGCGCAAAGAATATCGGGCTCCCATTTTCTGTTGCCGTTTGTCTGAATATCGGCCCGGTCTCGTCTGTGGCTTCACCTATCACCACAGGTACTCCCGGCTTTATTATGCCGGCTTTCTCTTTGGCTATGCTTGCCGGTGTGCTGCCGAGAAACTGTGTGTGGTCGAGGCTTATGTTCGTGATAATGCTTAACTCGGGAGTTATTATATTGGTGCAGTCGAGTCTTCCGCCAAGGCCAACCTCTATCACGGCGATGTCAACCTCCTGCTCGGCAAAATAGTTGAATGCCATGGCTGTGGTGAGCTCGAAGAACGAGGGGCTCAACGGCTCGAAGAATGCACGGTGCTTCTCTACGAATTCTGTCACATACTCCTTGCTTGCCGGTATGCCGTTTACTCTCATGCGCTCGCGGAAGTCTATGAGGTGGGGCGATGTATAGAGCCCTACCTTGTAGCCGCTCTCTTGGAGAATGGCGGCAAGGGTGTGCGATGTGGAGCCTTTTCCGTTGGTTCCGGCAACGTGTATTGTACGGAATTTTCTATGCGGGTTGCCAAGGTGGTTGTCGAGTGTAATTGTTGTCGATAACCCCTCTTTGTAACCCGCACCGCCAACTTGTTGAAAGGGCGGTGCGCAGTTGAAAAGGTATGTGACTGTATCGTCGTAGTTCATTTATGTGGCTTTTGGGGTGGCTGTCAATCGAAGAAGTTCCTGAAACGGCGGAATATTTTCTCCTTTATGCTTTCGCTGGGGCGGAAATTGTCGGAGTTCCTGAAGCTCTCGATACTCTTTTTCTCCTCCTTGGAGAGGCTCTCGGGTATGTAGACACTGATGTTTACCACAATGTCGCCTTTGCCATAGCCGTTGAGTGTGGGCAGTCCTTTGCCGCGCAAACGCAATACTTTGCCGGGCTGTGTTCCCGGGTCGATGGTGACTTTTGCTTTACCGTCGATTGTGGGTATCTCGGCAAATCCTCCGAGTGTGGCGGTAGGAATGTCGAGCAACAGGCTGTAGACGAGGTCGTTCTCATCCCTGACGAGGGTGGGGTGGCTCTCCTCCTCAATAAGTATGAGCAGGTCGCCGGGAATGCCGTTAAGTTTTCCTGCATTGCCTTTACCGCGCATCGAAAGCTGCATGCCGTCCATTACGCCTGCCGGTATCTGTACCTCTACAACCTCTTCGCCCAACACAACGCCGTCGCCGCCACAGTGCTTGCACTTGTCTTTTATAATCTTGCCCTGTCCCGAACAGCGCGGGCACTCGACCTCTGTACGCATCATGCCGAAGAAGCTCTGCTGAGTGCGCACCACGCGGCCTGTTCCTTTACAGTCGGGGCATGTCTCGGTTGCGCCGCTTTCGGCACCGCTGCCGTTACAGTGGCTGCAGGTTACATATTTCTTCAGCTTGAATTTCTTTGTTACGCCTGTCGCTATCTCCTGCAGGTTGAGCTTGACCTTTACGCGCTGGTCGGCACCGCGGAATTTCCTTGTTCCTGTGCTGCCGCCTCCAAAGCCTCCGAAACCGCCGAATCCTCCGCGGCCGCCGAAAATGTCACCGAACATCGAGAAGATGTCGTTCATGTCCATTCCTGCACCGCCGAAGCCTCCTGCACCGCCTAACCCTTCGTGTCCGAACTGGTCGTATCGGGCTTTCTTGTCGGCATCGCTGAGTACGCTGTATGCCTCGGCAGCCTCCTTGAACTTCTCCTCGGCCTCCTTTTTCTCGGCGTCGCTCTTGTCGTGCTGCTTGTCGGGGTGGTACTGTATCGCAAGCTTGCGGTATGCCTTTTTAATGTCGTTTGCCGAGGCGTTCTTGTCTACGCCCAGCACTTCATAGTAATCTCTTTTTGCCATACTGTCTATTATTCGCCAACAGCAACCTTTGCGTGACGTATTACTTTATCGTTTAATGTATAACCTGTTTGAACACAATCGAGTACCTTGCCTTTCAAAGCTTCGTCGGGGGTGGGTATCATTGCTATTGCCTCGTGATAGTCGGTGTTGAAGTCGGCACCCTCGGTCTCAATCTTCTCCAGGCCGTTCTGCTTGAGTATGCCTACGAACTTGTTGTATATGAGCTCAACGCCTGTCATTATCTCGGCTGCATTCTCGTCCTTTGCCATATTGCTTATGGCACGCTCAAAATCGTCGAGGACTGGCAGTATAGATTCTATTGCACGTTCACCACCGTTCTTTATAAGTTCGGCCTTTTCTTTTATTGTGCGCTTGCGGTAGTTGTCGAACTCGGCAACCTGACGCAGATATTTGTCTTCAAGGTTTGCTATTTTTTCGTTTGCCTCGTCAAGCTCTTTTTGTAGCTTTTCCTCAATAGAGAGTTCTGCTTCCTGTCGGTTGTCACACTCCTCGGTGGAAACATTTTCGTTTACATTCTCGATGTTTTCGTTAACCTCTTCTTTCTTTGTTTCTTTATCTTTGCTCATGATTGTAAATTTTCTGTTTTTGTTTATAACAAATAGTTTGCCAATGATGTTTTTGGCAGAATTTGTGGCAAAAATACCTCTTTTTGTCTATAATACGGTGCCAAATTGGCAGAATTT
>JAUNQV010000050.1:7011-14808 GCA_030535995.1 Bacteroidales bacterium | reverse complement strand
GTTCTTCTGTCGTTGGGCGTTGTCATTTTTTCATCTCATATATATTGTATTATACTGTATAATGCGAGTCTGAATTTGTTGCATGTTGATATGTTCGCTGCAATTCTTGTTACAAATCTTGCTGAAGTCGTTGAGTACATAAAAACATATTTCGATGTAAAGAAGGTTGTGGTTGTGGCTGTTTTTGTTGTTTTGTTGCTGTCATTGTTCTTTATGATGAGAAATAAAGCAATAAAATTCAATATCGTTTCTCAAACCATATTGTTTTTCATGATAATGCTTTCGGGATATGTTGTTGTAAATAATTTTGACGCGGTTATTAACTTGAATTTATATAAAGTGTTTCATAATTCAGTGCCTGACTTAAGGGATTACCGACAGTCTCCTGAAGTTGTAACGCATGGTGAAAGGCCTGATTATGTGGTGCTTCTGATTGGTGAAAGTTTTACAAAAACACATAGTTCTCTTTATGGCTATGAAAAAGAAACAAACCCTATGCTTGGGAAGATGTTGCAGGATTCTGTATTGGCTGTTTTCGACAAGGCATGTAGTTATGCAACTCATACAACACCTTCTATAAAGTCTCTTATGTCATCCTATACCAATGATTATGCCGACAGTATTCGTTGGTATGAGTGTTTGAATATTATAGATGTAATGAAAAGTGCAGGTTTTGAAACTTGGTGGTTGTCAAATCAATCAAAGAAGGGTATTGCAGATAATGAAGTTGGGCGTTATGCCGATTTGTGTGATAGAAATCTTTTTGTTGGTGATATATATGCTGGAACAAATAGATCTAGTGTAGATGAAGAACTGCTTCCATTTGTGAATGAATGTCTGCTTGACGATACTCAGAACAAATTTGTTGTAGTTCATATGATGGGGTCTCATCCGCAATATGTGGCCCGTTATCCAAAGGCTTTTTCCGGCTTCATGCCACAAGATTATGATAAGAGTCATCCCCAATTGACATTAGATAATAGAAAAATTGTGTCGGAATATGACAATTCTATTCTTTATAATGATTCTGTTGTTTACGAAATTATGCAACGTTTTTATAATGAAACAGCTGTTTTAATCTATCTATCAGACCATGGTGAGGATATCTTTGATAGCTCAAATGACTATGCGGGGCATGCAAAAGTGAATAATCCTGTTTCAAGAAAGGCTGGTGTTGAAGTACCTTTAATGGTATATACAACCCCTCTTTTCCGTGAAAAGCACCCCCAACTTCAAGAACGCATAGAAAGGTCTGTTTCAACTCCTTACCGTACCGACAGCATAATGTACACTATTATGGATGTTGCGGGTGTTGAAACGGTGAACGGAGTTTCTTATAAGCACAAGAGTTTGTTTAGATAAATATGCGGCGGACATAAACGATGAGGCAGAACCTAGGTTCTGCCTCATCGTTTATCAACTAATGGAGTGCTTGCAGTTGCTTCGCAATCGCCACCCACGCGGCATCACTTTCAGCGCTGCTACGCGTGACCTATGGCTCTGCAATCAGCTCTAGCCTCGTTAGCATATAACGGTATTCTCAATCGAGTATTCCGTTATATGCTAACTCGCCTTCAACTACGAAGTAGAGCTCTTCGGGGTCGAAGTCGCCTATGTTGTTCTTCTTTGCCTCTTTGGCAATGAACTTGGCAATCTCGTCAATGTCGATGTCTACATACTCGTCGTTGCTGTCCAGAATACCGCTCTTGTCGTAGTAGTCGTAGATGGTGTCGAGGAAAAAGTAGAACTCGTCGTCGCTGAACTTTTCCTTCAACTCCTGCGGCAGTCTCTCGCGTATATATGCAATGGTCTTCTCGTCGTCGAGGTCCTCAATGCTGAATTCGTCGTTCTGCATGGTTGCTTATCCTAAAAGTGCTTCGAACCTTGCCTGAACCTCGGCTTTTGATTTAGAGCCTACGAACTTGTCGACAATCTGCCCGTTCTTTATAAAGATAACGGTGGGCACGTTGCGTATGCCATACTCCATTGTGAGGTCGTCGGCCTCTTCAATGTCGCATTTGCCTACTGCTATGCGGCCTTCGTATTCTTTGGAAAGCTCTTCGATTATTGGCGCAAGCTGTTTGCAAGGGCCACACCATGCTGCACTGAAGTCCAAAACTATAGGAAGTTCTGTTGCCATGAATTCCTGTGAGTTGCTGTTTGTTACATTTACTGCCATAATTGTAATGTTTTAATGTTATTATCTTTTTGTTCTTTAGCCGGGCAGCACACCGGTCTGCCTCTACTGTTGTGCGAAGATATAAATATTAATTGAATTTATATTCTATATTCTCTTGTTCTTTTATGTAGTCGATAAACTCTTGTGTTACCTCTATCTCGTGGCTCTTCGATGCCAGTTCAAGAGTGAACTCATGTTCGTAGTCTTTTATTTTAAATATGAGTTTGCTCTTTCCCGGGTGTTTGTCGGCATAATCGACTATCGTGCTGTAAATGTCGTCGGTTAGTGACATTACATCGAAAGAGAGTGTGAGGCTCTTTACAAGGTCGTCTTTTATTTCGGGCATAAGTTCTATGCTGCCTATGACAAAGTCGAACTTGCTGGGGTCCCAGCGGCGTGGCTGGCAGCTGCCTTTTATGTAAAGGAAGTTGCCCGGAATGAAATAGTTCTGTTTCTTCATCCACTCGTCGCCGATGAAGAAGAGCTCGGCTGTTCCCGAAAAGTCTTCTACCTTTGCAACACCGTAGGGGCTCCCCTTTTTGGTGAAGCCGGTGCGCGGCGGGTCGCTAACGACACCTCCAAGTGTTATCTTCCGCCCTACAAGCTCCTGCATATTCTCTATTTCGGCAGCCTTTGTGTTGCAGAATTCGTTGAGAATGAGCGAGTACTCATCGAGCGGGTGGGCCGAAAGGTAGATGCCTACAAGTTCTCTCTCGCGGTTGAGCCTTTCGAGAGTGCTCCAGCCACAGCCTTCGGGAATCTCGGGCTTCGGTATTTCCGCCATCTCTGTGTCGCCGAAGAGTGATGCGCTGGCATTGGCCTTGTCGCTCTGGTAAAGGTTGCCGTACTTTATCAGCGCTTCGAGAAACTGGTCACCCTTGCTGTTTACGCCTGCATATTGTTCGCGTGTTATACCGCCGGGAAGCTCATCAAAAGCACCTGCGTATGCAAGACATTCGAGGTTCTTGCGGTTGCATGCCGTTAAGTTCACACGTTCCACAAAGTCGAAGATGCTCTTGAAGGGGCCGTTTGCCTCGCGCTCGTCTATTATGCATTGTACGGCATTCTCGCCCACACCTTTGACTGCGCAAAGGCCAAAGCGTACATCGCCCTTCTTGTTGACGCTGAACTTGCGGCGCGATTCGTTTACATCGGGGCCTAGTACGTTTATACCCATGCTCTTGCACTCCTGCATGAGCTTGGTAATTTCGGTTATCTTGTCGAGGTTGCGGCTCATGGCCCCGGCCATGTATTGTGGCGGGTAGTTGGCTTTGAGGTATGCTGTCTGGTATGCAACCCAAGAGTAGCAGGTGGCATGTGACTTATTGAAGGCGTATGAGGCGAATTTCTCCCAGTCGGCCCAAATCTTTTCCAGTATCTTTGCGTCGTGTCCGTTGGCTGTGCCGCCACCGATGAATTTCGGTTTCAACTCGTCCAGTTTGTCCTTGAGTTTTTTACCCATGGCTTTGCGCAGGGTGTCACTCTCGCCGCGGGTGAAGTTGGCAAGAAGGCGCGATAGAAGCATCACCTGCTCCTGGTACACTGTAATTCCGTATGTATCTTTCAGGTATTTCTCCATGCAGGGAATGTCATACTGCACCAGTGCCGGATTGTGCTTGCGCTCGATGAAGTCGGGAATGTAGTCCATAGGGCCCGGACGGTAGAGGGCGTTCATGGCTATGAGGTCCTCAAAGGTACTTGGCTGAAGCTCGCGCAGGTACTTCTGCATGCCCGGTGACTCGAACTGGAATGTTCCGATGGTGTTTCCGTTGCAGTAGAGTTCGTAGGTTTTGGGGTCGTCAATTGGGATGGAATCAATGTCTACCTCAATCTTGAGACTTTGTCTTATATTTTCAAGCGCCTCTTTTATTACGGATAGAGTCTTCAGCCCGAGGAAGTCCATCTTTATAAGGCCGGTCTCTTCAATGACGCTTCCTTCGTATTGCGTTACAAGCATCTTTTCGCCGGTCTCCTTGTCCTCGGCAATGCTTATGGGTACGTGGTCGGTAATGTCGTCGCGGCAGATGATTGTACCGCAGGCGTGTACACCGGTGTTGCGCACATTGCCTTCAAGCATCTTCGCGTACTTTATCGTATCGCGCAGCAGGGGGTCGGGAGAGGCTTCGGCTTCGCGTAGTTCGGGAACTGCCTGTATGGCGTTCGGGAGGTTCATCTTCAGGCCGTCGGGTAGGCGGTCGGGAATGGCCTTGCATAGCTTGTTCGAAGTGTCGAGAGGTACCTTCTGAACACGTGCGACATCCTTTATGGCAAGTTTTGTTGCCATGGTGCCGTATGTAATTATATGTGCCACCTTCTCCTGTCCATACTTCTCGGTTACCCAGTTCAATACTCTCCCTCGTCCATCGTCGTCGAAGTCTACATCGATATCGGGCAATGATATACGGTCGGGATTAAGGAAACGCTCGAACAGAAGGTCATATTTTATGGGGTCGACCCTTGTAATTCCCAAAGTGTAGGCTACCACGCTTCCGGCAGCGGAGCCGCGTCCCGGGCCCACCGATACACCGAGTTCCTCACGGGCTGCGCGTATAAAGTCTTGTACAATAAGAAAATATCCCGGGAAACCCATGGTCTTCATTATGTGGAGCTCGAAGTCTATGCGGTCGGTCAGTTCCTGTGTAAATGGTTCGGGGTAACACTTCTTTGCTCCGTCGTATGCCAGTTTGCGCAGATAGTCGCCTTCGAGCTTGATGCGGTAGAGCTTTTCGTATCCCCCAAGCTTCTTTATCTTTTTCTCGGCCTCTTCCTGTGAGAGTACCACGTTGCCCTTTTCGTCGCGTGTGAATTCGTTGAAGAGGTCCTCGTGTGTGAACTTCTGCCGGTAACCCTCTTCGGTGCCGAACTCTTCGGGAATTGCGAAGTTGGGCATGATGGGGGCGTTGTCAATGGAGTAGTATTCTACTTTGTCGCAAATTTCTACGGTGTTTGCCATTGACTCGGGGATATCGCCGAACATCTCGGCCATTTCGGCCTTGGTTTTCATCCACTCCTGCTTGGAGTAGAGCATACGTGTGGGGTCGTCAAGGTCGCGCCCGGTGCTCAGGCAAATAAGGCGGTCGTGGGCTTCGGCATTCTCCTCGTCGACAAAATGCACATCGTTGGAGCATATCAGCTTTACACCGCACTTCTTGCTCAATTCCACAATGTGGCTGTTTACCTCAACCTGCAGGGGGTATACCTCGTGGTTGGCACGTTCAACTGTTGCCTTGTGCAGTTGCAGCTCAAGGTAATAGTCGTCTCCGAAAATGCTCTTGTACCACATTACGGCCTCTTCGGCTTTTTCGAGTTCACCGTTCTTTATCAGTTGTGGTACTTCGCCGCCAAGGCATGCCGAGCAGCATATTATGCCTTCGTGGTATTTCTCTACCTCAGTCTTGTCGGTTCGGGGGTTGTAGTAGTAACCCTCGCTCCAGGCCTTTGATACTATTTTAACAAGGTTGTGGTATCCCTGTTTGTTCTTTGCAAGCAATATGAGATGGTAACCGCGGTCGTCCTTTGTCTCCTTGTCATGCAATCTGCGCGGGGCTATGTAAACCTCGCAGCCTATGATGGGCTTGAACTTCTCCTCGTCGCTCTTGCCTTTGTTTATTTTGTTTACATAGTTGTAGAACTCCTTAATGCCCATCATGTTGCCATGATCGGTGAGGGCAATGCCTTTCATGCCGTCGGCAATGGCTTTGTCCACCAGTCTCTTTATGGCTGCCTGGCCATCGAGTATCGAATATTGCGAGTGTACGTGAAGGTGTACGAAATCTTGCATCTGTGTCGGTAAATCTAATTAATCTATTTTGGGTAAAGATAATATCTTTTACCCGTTTCTTCTCTCTTTTTTTACTAAAAGTTATTAACATGGATTTTGATTGTGCTGTATAGCTCATTGCCTGTACATTTTTCTACGCGGAATTTGTTGATTATTTGTGGTAGTATCAGTTTTTGTGCATATTTGTTTGTCGTTTAATAAAAAAATGTTATTTTTGTGAAATAATGTATTTAAATGCATTGGTATGAAAAAGTTCAAGAG
This sequence comes from Bacteroidales bacterium, assembly GCA_030535995.1. Lineage (GTDB taxonomy): Bacteria > Bacteroidota > Bacteroidia > Bacteroidales > Bacteroidaceae > HGM04593. The sequence continues at coordinate 8,587 of JAUNQV010000050.1, read as the reverse complement.
AATAAGAAAACTTAAAGACTACAGAATTCATCGTGAAGGAACAGGTATCCTTGTCACATCTTTCATTATCTTCGCATTGATAAATGCGCCGTTGTGGTATTTCCTTCCCGATTATATCGTCTTAAACTCAATAGTAGGCGCGTTCTCACTTGTGGTATATCTTTTGATGGTGAATTTCTTCCGTAGTCCCAAAAGAATATTTCCCGGCGATGTTGAGGATGTCGTGGTTGCTCCCGCCGACGGCAAGGTGGTGGTTATAGAGAAGGTTTTTGAACCCGACCATTTTAAAGATGAAAGAATACAGGTTTCAATATTCATGAGCCCGATGAATGTACATGCAAACTGGTATCCGGTAGACGGTGTCATTACACGTGTAGAGCATCAGAAAGGTAAATTCCATAAGGCATGGCTCCCCAAGGCCAGTACAGAGAATGAACGCTCGCTGGTTGTTGTTAAGATGGAAGACGGGCGTGAAATACTCGTTCGTCAAATAGCCGGTGCTATGGCAAGGCGCATCGTTACATACGCTGCAGCCGGCGAAGAGTGCTTTATCGACCAGCACATGGGTTTCATAAAGTTCGGTTCGCGTGTCGACCTCTATCTGCCGCTTGATGCCGAAATAAAGGTGACTCTTAACCAAAAGACTGTCGGTAACGAAACTGTAATAGCAAACCTTAAATAATAGATATCAATGAAAAAGCACATACCTAACGCAATAACCTGCTGTAACTTGTTCTCCGGTTGCGTGGCTTGTGTCATGGCTTTCAACGGCAGGTTCGACCTTGCAATGCTGTTCATTGTAGTTGGTGCGGTTTTTGATTTCTTTGATGGAATGGTTGCCCGCCTGCTGCATGTATCTTCACCGTTGGGTGTGCAGATGGATTCTCTTGCCGATGATGTCACTTTCGGCATGGCTCCGGCTACAATTGTCTTCTGTTATATGAAAGATGTATTGTACTATCCCGAATATTTGGGTGCCGTTGCCGGGTTCATCCCATATTGTGCTTTTCTTATAGCTGTATTTTCGGCGTGCCGGTTGGCTAAATTCAATGTCGACACACGCCAGACAAATAATTTCATCGGGTTGCCCACTCCGGCCAATGCCCTCTTCTGGTCGTCGCTGGTAACAGGTGCCGGGCATTGGATATTCAACCTCAATGCCGGTTGGTTCCTAATGTTGGCCCTCATTCTGTTGTTCTCTTATTTCCTTGTATGTGAGGTACCTATGTTCTCTCTCAAATTCAAGAATTTCTCGTGGAAGAGCAATAGAATAAGGTTTATATTCCTGATAGTTTCCCTGCCTATGCTGGTTTTGGGCTATCTGGCTCCTGTGGCAATAATATCCTGGTATATGTTGCTTTCCATTGTATTGTATGTGAATGGCAGGTCGGCAAACTGATGCTTTTCATTTTGCAGGCAACTTTACGGTTATAGGTTTGTTAACTGTATAACCGTTCTGTTTTTTTTATGTTGATATGGTGTTTATATATGTAATTCTAATAATCGTTCTTTTCTTTCTGATGTTGATACCAACAATAATAGTGTCGTTGGTATCCCGTATCCTCTCTTTTTTGGG
>JAUNQV010000050.1:0-7001 GCA_030535995.1 Bacteroidales bacterium | reverse complement strand
AAAAGAAAATCGTCGACTTGGAGCAGTTACAGCCATAGTGGCTCGTACAAATCGGAAAGTACATCCCGAAAATCGGAAAAGAAGAACGTTGGTCGCAAGAGGCTCTTCGATAAAGACGAAGGCGAGTATGTGGATTTTGAAGAGATAGAGTAACTTGCCGGTAACTCTTTATTAAAATGGGGTACAAGCCCCTGGTTTCTTGTGCTTAAAATTAAATTGTTAAATAGTGTATATAAAAGAATAAATTATAAAATATTAAACCTAAATGTTATTTTATGAAAAAACTTACTAAACTTTTAAAGTCCTCATTGCTCCTGTCGGCAGTATCTCTTCTGGCGGCATGTAGTGTAGATGACAAGTATGATATGTCAAAGGACATAGACATGACAGTAGGTGTTGGCGGAGGTGTATCACTTCCTATCGGCTCAACCGAGAAAATCATGATTACCGAGCTCATTGATACTGCCGACACCGATGTTCTAGAGATTGATGCGGCCGGCGATTATGCCATTCGCAAGAGCGGTACATTCGATGCCGTGGATTTTGAGATAAAGGATGTTGATATAAACGTGGATTTTGCTGCAGAAACAGCTCACTACGATTTCAACCTCGACAATATGTCTGAAAATGTCGATGAGCTGCCATCTTGGATACAGGAGGAGATAAAGAAGCAGCGCTTCCCTTATATTGTACAGAACGATGTTGATTACACAACAGCCTTTGATATAACCCAGGAGGTTCCTGAGGAGATGAAGAAACTGCGCAAGATGACATTCAAGAATGATGTAAATCTTGAGGTAGACCTTAAAATATTCAGCGCCGACCACCAGTCCGACGACCTTCTCCAGCTCACAAATGCCCTTCATCTGAAGGCAGATGGTGAGGAGGGTTTTGTTATTGAGGTGCCCGATTACATAGTATTCGCCGAAGAAGAGGGTGTTAAAGACGGAAAACTTGTTTTGGCCGGTGCTGCCGTTTATGATAAAAATACAAATGCTATCGAGTACCGCAAGTCGTTCAAGATAGTAGGGCTCGACTTCTCGCACCTTGCCGATGGAGCTCTTGCCGTAAATGACGGAAAAATCAACATACACCACGATTTTGAAGCATGGGGTTATGTGGTTTCCGATACAGTATTCTTCGGTTACGATAACATAACACACATCCAGTCGGTAGATGTTGCCTGCGAAATAAACCTCGGTACAATGTCCATCGAGAGTGTAGAGGGTGTGTTCAGTCCCGAAATTGACCCCATAACAGAGGTTGTAGACCTTGAACTCGGTGAAGATCTCGATTTCTTGAACGAAGCATATCTCGACTTCAATAATCCACGCATATACATCAATAATTTCAACAACCCGGTAGCTGCAGCAATTCTTGCCGATGCTTCGTTCGTAGGCTTGGATGATAATGGTGCTGTAATTGCCGGTTCAAAGGTTGATGCATTCATAGAACTTGCTCCCTCTAAAGTGAGCAACATAGTAATCGATCGTTACGGCTATGCACCGGCAGGCTATACAAATATCATGGTACCTTCTCTCAATAACCTTATAAAGAGAATTCCGGAGACTGTAGATGTAAAGGTCGATGCACGTATGGATGAGACACTCTTCTCATCGGTTACTCTTGGTGAAACCTTGACTATTGCCGGAGATTATGAGGTAAGCGTTCCTCTTGCTTTCGACTCATTGAAACTGGAGTACGTTGAGGAGGTTGAGGATGTGCTTGGCGAAGATGCAAGCGACATTACAGATTATGTGACAGACATAAAGTCGGTGACACTCACATTCGATGTCTATAATACAATCCCTGCGGAATTCAATCCTTCTATCGTTGCTTATGACGAGAACGGCACATTGCTGGGCAAGATAAAAGCCGTTGTAACCGGTGTTATTGCAAAGGGTAACGGCACTGTTGCAGGTGTTGTAGGCGAGCCTGTGAAGTCGGAAGTGAAGGTTGTGTTGAGCGCACTCGATGGCCAGCTTGAGGATTTGTACAAGTTGGATATCAAATTCGCAGGAACAGGTTCCGGTGTATTCAATGCGAATGAATATATACAGCTGAAAGATATGAAAATCACAATCGACGAGAATGTAAATGTCGATCTTAACTGATAAATGAACCTGTTGAACAAATAATAGAGAAATATTATGAAAAAGCATATTATAAATAGAATATTGCCGATTGTGCTGTTTGCTTTCATGGCAGTAGCCCTTAATGCACAGACATTGCGCACAGGTTATTTCCTCAAAGGAAACCTTTACCGTTACAGAATTAACCCTGCTCATATGAATGACCAGAATTATCTGTCGTTCCCGGTGTTGGGTAATATGGATATTAACACTGCCGGAAATGTGGGTCTTGCAAACTTTGTCTACGACTCTCCCAACGGTACCGACCTTGTAACTTTCATGCACCCATCGGTGAGCGCCGATGATTTTCTCGGTGACCTGGAGGGCGACAACCAGATTATGGCCGATTTTGACTTCACCATAATGTCTGCCGGTTTCTTTGCCTTTGGCGGTTATAATACAATTGACCTCTCTGCACGTTCACGCACCGGGTTGAATATCCCCTACGATATGTTCAAGTTCATGAAGGTGATGGGTAACAACGATTACAGCTTCGGCGACCTCAACGCAAGAACAAGAAACTATATCGACCTTTCATTGGGCCACTCGCGTAAAATTACAGAGGACCTCACTGTCGGTGCCCGTGTAAAGTTGCTCTTCGGTATAGCTTATGCCGATATGACAATGGACCGCATGGATATTTCGATGAACGGCGACCGTTGGTCTATCAACGCGAAGGGTGCCGCAAGCGTTGGCTTGGGAGGTAATTTCACTCTTGCCGAGGATGGAACAGTCGATGGCTATGACAACGTATCTGTTGGCATGAACGGCTTTGGTTTTGGTCTTGACCTTGGTGCAACATACGATTTGAGCAATCTTGTAACAAAAGGACTTATCGTTTCAGCCTCTTTGAATGATATCGGCTCTATCAGTTGGAAGAATGTGGCAAAGGCCGGTATTTCGCCCGATGAGCCTTATGTTTTCGATGGCTTTGAGGAGATTGCCATGGATGATGATGTTCCCGGCAGAAACCTTGAGGACCAGTTCGATGATATGAAAGAGGATGTTGAGGATTTCTTTAAGTTCGAGGATATGGGCGAGGGCAGCAAAAGCGAGTCTTTGGGTGCTACACTTAACCTTGGTGTAGAGTACAAGATGCCTTTCTATGACAAATTGAGTGCAGGTATTCTTTATACAAACCGTTTCGATGACCTCTATCCCTATTCACAGCTCTCTCTCATGGTTAATGTATCTCCGTTGAAGAGCCTGGATTTTGCGCTTAGCGGTACAACATCTACTTTTGGTGCCGGTTTCGGTGCTATGGCCAATGTACGTCTGAAAGGCTTTAACTTCTTCGTTGGAACAGATTGCTTCATCAGCAAAGTGGGCAAGCAGTTCATTCCGCTGGAGAATATGAATGCCAATGTCTCATTCGGTATAAACATTCCTTTCGGAGAAAGAAAATAATTCCGCCGATAAACGATAAAAGAGGCTGACTAAAAAGGCTCTTTTGTTGTTACGCTTGCCCGAAAAATACTCATTTACGCTTAGTAAACTGCGTTTTTTCGGGCTTCGCAAGCCTAAAAATAGCTCTTTTTATCCAACCTCCCTACCAAAGATGGTGACCCATTTTACTTTTGGGTCACCATCTTTTTTTATGACGGTATTGCCGGCTATCTTTTTGATGCAAAGAACTTCTTCATCAGCTGTGCAGCCTCATCGGCGCATACTCCGCTCACTACTTCGGTCTTGGGGTGCAGAACATCGGGTGCATAGCGGCGGTAGCCGCGTTTCTCATCGTCGGTACCATAGACAAGCTTGCCTAACTGTGACCAGCCTATGGCTCCTGCGCACATGGGGCAGGGCTCTACTGTTACATAAAGCGTACATTCGTTAAGGTATTTGCCGCCGATGTTGTTGGCTGCTGCCGTGATAGCCTGCATTTCGGCATGGGCGGTAACATCATTAAGCGTTTCTGTGAGGTTGTGGGCGCGCGCAATTATACGCCCTTTGCACACAACTACTGCACCGATGGGAACTTCATCGGCTTCGTATGCTTTGCTTGCCTCGGCAAGCGCCTGTTTCATGTAATCGGTATCTGTCATGGTGTCAACGGCGCATGTCATGTTCACCGAAAAGCGTGGGGTAGTCCTCGTCGAGGTTCTTGTAGATGAACGATAGCAGTGTCTCGCGCATCCAGTTGCTTTTGTTGGTAATGCGGTATTTTTTCAGGTAGTCATCGATAATTCTCATCTCCTCGTCACTTACCAGGCAAACAATACGCGAGTGACGCACCGGTTGAGTACGCGCTGTGGTTGCTTTGGGAGATTTTGTCTTTTTTGCGCTCATGTAAGTATATAGCATTTGCTTCTTGACAAAAATAGTTCAACTAAAGTGCAAATGCAAGTTTTTCATTTGCTTTTGCTTCTCTGTTTTGCTATCTTCGCTCATTGAACAGTAAAATTCATGGCCGAACACAATCTGCTTGGAAATAAAGGTGAGTTGCTTGCCGGGCGTTATCTGCTCGACAAAGGGTATGTTGTTCTGCATTATAATTGGCGCTCGGGCCATAAGGAGATAGATATCATTGCCCGGGAACGTGATACTGTTGTTTTTGTAGAGGTAAAGAGTCGCCGTAACGAGGATTACGGTGATGCGGCCGATGCTGTTACGCCACAAAAAATAAGGAGGCTCATCACTGCAGCCGAGTCATATATAAAGAAGAATAAAGTGGATTTGAAGTTCCGTTTTGATATTATTACTGTGATTGGCTGTAGTGATCCATATAAGATTGAACACATAGTAGATGCTTTTTATCCAACCTGGTAGCTGTTATGAATATTGAAGATGCCCGTATATACTGTTTGTCAAAGCCCGGGGCAACCGAGGATTTCCCTTTTGACGAGACCACACTGGCCTTCAGGGTCGAGAACAAGATATTTGCGATATGTGACCTTGAGAATACAAAATGGTTCTGTGTGAAATGTGATGCCGATTATGCCATTGAGCTGCGTGACAAGTATCCGCAGATAGAGCCTGCATGGCACATGAACAAGCGCTACTGGAACCAGTTGGACATTGCGGCTCTCGACGATGAACTATTCTTCTCGCTTGTAGACCACTCTTTTCAGGAGGTTATAAAGAAACTCCCGAAAAAAATCCGTATAAAGTATGGACTGTAAAAACAGAAAGGGAAAGCGGAAAACTGAAAGGTGAAACTGCAGTCCTGCTGGTCGCGGAATCGTGTGTTGCTTAATTTCTAAACTAAAAATTAATATATGTCATTATGTATAAAGCGTCTTGATGTGGTAGATTCCACCAACCGTTATGCGCGCGATGAGGCCGATAATCTCTGGGTCAATGGGAAAGATATTGTTGCTGTAACAGCCACCCACCAGACAGCCGGGAGAGGGCAACGCGGCAATGTGTGGCAGTCGCAGAGCGGTAATAATCTGCTGATGAGTATTCTTCTGCGTCCGGGCTCTGCTCTTGAGGTAGCTAACCAGTTTATGTTGTCGCAGGCGGCGGCTCTCTCAATACATGCGGCAATGAAATGTTATGGCATTGAAACAAGGCTCAAGTGGCCCAATGACATATATGTCGGTGGCTGTAAACTGGCAGGCATTCTTGTGGAACTCGACTACTCCGGTGCTTTTGTGGAGCAGGCAATAGTGGGTATCGGGCTCAATGTTAATCAGACAGAGTTCCCTCCAATGGACAGGGTGCCGGTGTCAATGAAAAAGCTTTTGGGAAAGGATATTCCTGTGGAAGATGTACTGCGCGATGTGCTTTGCCTTTTCAACCGCTATTATGGGGAGTTGCGTTGGGGCTGTAAGGAAACCATCTCGGCAGAGTATAGTGAGTTGCTGTTAGGCTTTGGCGAGCGACGGAAGTATGTTGATGCAGAAGGAGCTTTCACAGCTGTGATGGAGGGTGTTGAGCCATCAGGGCATTTGCTTCTGCGTCGCAGTGACGGAACACTCTCGCATTATGCCTTTAAAGAGGTGGAGCAGCTGTTATAGTCTTTTGTTGTTCTCGATGTCCTTTTCGCGCTCCTTGCGTAACCTGCTGCGACGGCGCAACAGAACCCACAGCAGGGCAAGTACAACTACCGAAACAGCTACGATGCTCCATTTCTCGTTGTTGCTCATTTCGTTGTTTCTTGGAAACAGGTATATGTACATTATGGCTGTGTATATGGCCAGAATTGCAATTGTTGCGTTGGGGTTCTTTAAAAATCTCATTATTCGGAATTTTTCGTCGTTTCGGTTCTCGTGTGCTATTGCACTGTTATATCTGTATGCAAATTTAACTAAAAAATCATTAGGCATGAAATAATGTAACTTTTTGCAGTAATTAATAGTATATTTTAATAAAATAACCTACTTTTACACAAAGTATAATCTAATTCTAATACATATAATATGGCAAAATTTAAACGTATTCTACTTAAACTCAGCGGAGAGAGCCTGATGGGCGAGCAGGGTTACGGCATCGATGTGAAACGCTTGAACGAGTATGCTGCACAGATACAGGAGGTTGCAGCAATGGGTGTGCAGATAGGTATCGTAATTGGTGGCGGAAATATTTTCCGTGGGCTCACCGGAGCCGGCAAGGGCTTCGACCGTGTAAAAGGCGACCAGATGGGTATGATGGCTACTGTAATAAACAGCCTTGCTCTCAGCTCGGCGCTTGGTGCTATCGGTGTTCCGAATAAGGTGCTCACTGCAATACGCATGGAGCCGGTGGGTGAGTTCTACACAAAGTGGAAGGCTATAGAAGCCATGGAAGAGGGTAAAGTGGTAATTATGGCTGCTGGAACAGGAAGTCCATATTTTACAACAGATACAGGCTCATCGCTCCGCGGTATTGAAATTGAAGCCGATGTTATGCTCAAAGGTACCCGTGTCGACGGAATTTACACAGCCG
>JAUNQV010000049.1:13040-14868 GCA_030535995.1 Bacteroidales bacterium | reverse complement strand
CCGTAGCTTAGCTGAATAGAGCGTCAGATTCCGGTTCTGAAGGTCGTGGGTTTGAATCCCACCGGGATCACTCTTTCCGTGAGCCGAAGAACCTGTGCGCTTCAGGCTCCGCTGTAAATGTTGCAATATTACTATATGAAAGCAATATTATATTATATCACCCTTGTGCTGTTGTTTGTACTTAACAAACTTCCCATGTGTGTGTTGCATTTCCTCTCCGACATTCTCTATTTTCCCATATATTATGTAGCACGCTACCGTCGCAAGGTGGTACGCGACAATCTTGTAAAATCTTTCCCAGAGAAATCCCTGAAAGAGATTGTAAAGATAGAGAAGAAGTTCTATCACTCTTTGTGCGATTACTTTGTTGAGATGATAAAGTATTATGGAATGAGTGAGAAAGAGATACGCCGCCGCATGAGGTTTGTCGGTCTGGAAAAGTTCGAGGCAATGCTCGACAAGGGGCATCCGTGCGTGTTGTATATGGGGCATTTCTTCAATTGGGAGTTCGTTACCTCAATATCATTGCATTTCGATAGGGACGATATTGTAGTGGGCGATATTTATCATCCGCTTGAAAACAGATATTTCGATGCCTTGACAAAGCGCATGCGTGACCAGTATGGTGCCGAGGCCATAACCATGGCTAATACCTTGCGCAGGATAATGCAGATAACCAAAGAGAAAAAGAAATATGTCATAGGTTTCATTGCCGACCAGGTCCCCACGTGGGAATCCATAAACCATTGGGTCGATTTCTTCCATCGTGACACTCCCGTTTTCACAGGAACAGAAAAAATTGCGACACGTACCCATGCTTCTCTTTTCTATGCCCGCATGGTGCGCGAAAAGCGTGGCTATTACACACTGTACATAGAGCAATTTGCCGAAGATGCAGCTACATTGCCCGAATTTGAGGCGACAAATATCTATTACAGGATGCTGGCCGACAATATACGCGAAACACCCGAACTGTGGCTATGGACACACAAACGCTGGAAACGTACACGCGAGGGGTATGCAAGGCGTGAGGCAAAGCGCATAGAAGACCGAAGAAAATTAGTAGAAAAAGCCAAGAACAATGTATAAAGTATTGCTGATAAGCGGGGCAAAAGAGAGCGGTCGCTGGATTTTGTCTCAAACAAAAGGAGGAAAAGGTGTCTCCGCTTGCGGGAAATATCAGTTCTATGTCAACGAGAAGGTTGATAATCCCGATTTTGTTATCATCAGAGGCAAGTCTTCAAAAAAGCCTCTGACTTTCAATGTTGCCCCGGAGAATGTAATACTCACAACAAGTGAACCATACTCGGTATTGGCATATCCGCGTGACTATTGCAAGCAGTTCGGGCTTGTATGTTCTTGTCAAGAGGGGCTTAAACATAAGAATGTAAAGTTTACTCCGGCCATAATATTCTGGTTCGCAGGTGTGCGTTTCGATGCCAAGGGCCGCCCTTCGTCGTTGAAGGATTATGATTACCTGAAGGCTGCACCAACGCCCGAAAAGACAAAACTTATTTCAGTTGTAAGTTCAACAAAGGCTTTTACAAAAGGGCATGTAGATAGAATACGCTTTGTTGAGCGCCTTAAAGAGTATTATGGCGATAAAATAGATATTTATGGCCGTGGATATAACGGCTTTGAAGACAAGTGTGATGTAATCAACCCATATAAGTACCATATAGCCATTGAGAATTCGAGAGCGAAGTATTACTGGACAGAGAAACTTGCCGACAGTTTCATCTGCGAGTCCTATCCGATATATTACGGCTGTACAAATATCAATGAATATTTCCCCGATGGCGCATACAGCACCATTGATATCCATGAT
>JAUNQV010000049.1:0-12975 GCA_030535995.1 Bacteroidales bacterium | reverse complement strand
GCTTTGCTGGCTGCCGATGCATACGAAAAGGCAAAGCCGCTTCTCAAAGAGTGCAAGGATAAGGTTCTCGATGAATACAATCTGTTCAATTACCTTGCCCGAATAATGGATGAAATGGACCCCAATCTGCCCCGCAAGAGTGTAACTATAAAGCCGTGCAAGTCTATGCACAGCATGCATAATGTATATAATTATATGGTAAGGCGGAACGTGTTTAAAGTACGTCGTTTTTTTCACCGCCTGTTCAATAAGAACTCTCTTTATTGAGGCTGACTAAAAAGGCTCTTTTGTTGTTACGCTTGCCCGAAAAATACTCATTTACGCTTAGTAAACTGCGTTTTTTCGGGCTTCGCAAGCCTAAAAATAGCTCTTTTTATCCAACCTCCCTACTAAAGAGGGTGACCCATTTACTTTTGGGTCACCCTCCCGTTTTCCGTTGCTTTTGCTTATCCGTTGTCCTCGGTCAATTTTATCTCTCCTTCCATTATTGTAAGGGTTTCCCGTGTGTGGCAATACTCCTTGTGTGCAAGAGAGTTCTTCTCTTTGAAGTGGTTGCTCTTTATATCGAATATTCCGCAGATGAGTTCATACAGCAGGTCGTTTGTCCAGTATTTGCTGCTGTTCCCCTTCAGTGCCTCTGCACGTTCGGGGTGTGTGGCAATGTACTCATCGCTCATCCACAACATCATAGGTATACGTGAGTTTACAAAATCGCGTGGTGCACGGCGGCGTGAGTTCGTGGGGGTGCAACCGTGGTCCGACATATACAGCATAGCCTGCATGTTCAGGTGTTTGCGTCCATATTCATAGAATTGCCTTATAATATCATCGGTGTAATGCAGCGAGTTCTTGTACTCCGTTACATTGTCACATTCACCGGCCTTGCCCCACATTCGTGCCTCTGGCGGGTAACGGTTTATGAAGTTGAAGTGGTTGCCTTTCAGGTGCAGCACTACAAAGTTCTCCTTTGTGGGGGCAATCTCTCCAAGATAGTCGAGCAGCATGCTGTCGTAGGGTGTCTTTTTTATCTCTTTCTCCTGTAGTGTCCACTTTGCTACATCCGAGGTGTTGGCTACAAGTGTTACCGGGGTGTCGACATCGCCTACATACCCTTGGTTGCTGTACCAGTGTATGCGCATGCCCAGTTTGCGGGCAATATCTACAATGGAGCACGATGTGAAGAACTCTCCGCCATCGTACTGGTTGAATTCCGTAAATGATTTTTCGAGTACCTGAACGGTACGTACATGGCAACTGTATGCATTGGGGAATGCTACACAATGCTCCCTGTCCTCAAGCATGCTGCGCATCCATGGTGTTGTATCTTCCTCTACATTGCTGAATGCGCTCATGTAATCGCGTGTGGCCGACTCGCCAAGCACCAGCATTATAGTACTCGGTGCCTTGAACGGCTTTGCCGCCGGTGTTGCCTCCAAACTCTTTATACGTTCCTCGGCCTGTGTCTTGTATCGTTTGTTCTGTGCTGTGTACTCTTTTACGGAGCGGTACAGTACAGCAATACCGGTTCTTGAAAATAGACCGCGCTTGGGCTTCCATATATATATGGTTATGAATAGTGTTGTGGCTATGGCTATCGCTTTCTGCCACCATAGGCTCTCGCCGGGAGCGAAATGTGTACAGCAGTTTGCCCACACGAAAGGAACTGCTGCAAAAACCAGAAACAGGGCTGCAATACGTACTTTCCATGAATGGAAGAACTCTATTATCTCAGTTTTGTGTGTCTGCTGCAGGGTCTTCATGTCATTGATGTCAATACCCTCGCCCGAGATAATGAAATAACCCCACTGTGCAAGCGGTACGATAAGCAGGGGGGCTTCACACACTGTTACAATGTATTGTGCACCCGGAACAATTGCAAGAATTCCGGTCAGCCAGCCATAGAGGTATATGCCAAAGGCAGGGTCTATCTGGTTGTCATACTCTGTCGAAGACTTGCGCTTTGTTATATGAAACAGCAACGGGTAGGTGATAATCCACAAGAATGCGGTTCCGGTTGCTATAATTGCTGCCGGTTGTAAAAGGCTTGTCCTTGTTATTGCTGCCGGAACTGCGGCTATTATGGCTGCTATAAGGTAACGGCGGAACTGCTGTCTTATACAGTTACGTGGCAATCCTTTGTTGCATGTGACATATATTATGAAACTTATGCCCCAAAGTGCTATGGCTGTAAATGCGTGTTGCATGGATTCTCTATTGGTAGTTTCAATATAAAAAACAGGTGAGCATGCACACCCCTTGCGTGTTACTCACCTGTACTTCTTGCTCAATCAGTATGCTCTTGCAAAAAGAACTCTACGTGCCGAAGGCTTTCCTGTTACCATGCATGTACCCGGTGTCTCGTCCCAGCCGATAGGAATACAGCGTATGGTGGCCTTGGTCTCGTTCTTGATGAGCTCTTCTGTTTCGGGTGTCCCGTCCCAATGTGCGAAAATGAAGCCGCCTTTCTCAATCTCGGTCTTGAACTCTTCGTATGTATCTACACTGCGTGTGCATGCCTCGCGCATGGCAAGTGCCTTGGCGTGGAGGTTGTTCTGTATATCGTCGAGCAGCTGTCTTACGTACTCTACAATACCGTCTATTGCACGTGTCTCTTTGGTAAGTGTGTCGCGGCGCATAACCTCTATTGTGCCGTTCTCAATGTCGCGGGCACCGAGAACAAGGCGTACGGGTACTCCTTTGAGCTCATATTCGGCAAATTTGAAGCCCGGGCGACGGTTGTCGGCATCGTCGAATTTGACACTTATGCCATGTTTCTTCAACTCGGCAATCATCGGGTCAACCTTGCCTCTGATAGTGGCAAGCTGCTCTTCGTTCTTGTAGATAGGAACAATGACAACCTGTATGGGTGCAAGGGCCGGTGGAAGTACAAGGCCATTGTCATCGGAGTGGGTCATGATGAGTGCACCCATAAGGCGGGTCGATACACCCCATGATGTTGCCCAAACATACTCCAGATTGTTGCTCTTGTCGACAAACTGCACGTTGAAGGCCTTTGCAAAGTTCTGTCCGAGGAAGTGTGATGTTCCGCACTGCAGTGCCTTGCCGTCCTGCATCATTCCCTCTATTGTATATGTGTCGAGTGCACCGGCAAAGCGCTCGTTGGCACTCTTTACACCCATAACTACAGGCAGTGCCATATATTTGTTTGCAAAATCGTTGTAGACGTGGAGCATTGTGCGTGCCTCCTCTTCGGCCTCCTCACGTGTGGCGTGTGCTGTGTGGCCCTCCTGCCACAGGAACTCCGCTGTACGCAGGAACAGGCGGGTACGCATCTCCCAGCGCATTACGTTTGCCCACTGGTTAATCTTGATAGGCAGGTCGCGGTACGATTGTATCCAGTTCTTGTATGAACTCCAAATGATAGTTTCCGATGTCGGGCGTATAATCATCTCCTCTTCGAGCTTTGCTGCAGGGTCTACAACCACACCGCTGCCGTCTTCGGCATTCTTCAAACGGTAGTGGGTTACAACCGCACACTCCTTTGCGAAGCCCTCGACATGCTCTGCCTCGCGGCTCAGGAACGATTTTGGAATGAGAAGAGGAAAGTATGCGTTCACATGTCCTGTCTCCTTGAACATGTCGTCGAGCACACGTTGCATCTTCTCCCAAATTGCATATCCGTATGGTTTTATCACCATGCAACCTCTGACAGGTGATTGCTCTGCAAGGTCTGCTTTAAGTACAAGGTCGTTGTACCACTGTGAGTAGCTCTCGCTACGTTTGGTAAGGTCTTTAAGTTCTGCCATATCTGAATGATTTTTGTTACACGTTTCGGAAGTTGCTTTGTAAAGCAATTCAATTCGTACAAAAGTACAAAAAAATATTCACAAACATGCTCTTGTCCCTCTTTTTGAATGGCTCTCACCTCTTTTTTTAGGGATGTCGCGGCAAAAAAACAGCCAATGTTGTGAAAATAGATAATAATTGCTTAATTTTGCGAATAAGTAAGTAGAGTATTAACAGCAATTTATTTATCATTGATTATGAAATTCAGTTTGGTAAAATCTATTAGCGTGGTATTGTGTGCTGCGTTCCTCACAACAGGATGCGCGTCGTTGAACAATACAGGTAACGGTGCTTTGATAGGTGCTGCCGGCGGTGCAGCTCTTGGTGCATTGATAGGTAAAATTTCCGGAAATACCGCAGTTGGAACTGCTATCGGAACTGCCGTGGGTGCCGGTGCCGGTGCATTGATAGGCAAGAGAATGGATAAGGCTGCAGAGGCTGCATCTGAAATTGAGAATGCGACAGTGCAGACTGTGACCGATGCCAACAACCTCACTGCCGTGAAGGTTACATTCGATTCCGGTGTTCTTTTCGCTACAAACAAATATGCGTTGAATGCCAATGCAAAAGCCAATTTGCAGCAACTCTCAAAGGTGCTCAAAGAGTATAACGATGCCGATGTCGCAATTTATGGCCACACCGATTCTACCGGTAGTGATGCTGTGAACGACCCGTTGTCGGTAAACCGTGCAAAGGCTGTTGCCGATTATCTTCTCTCGCTTGGTGTTTCTACAGGCCAGATAAAGAATGTTGAGGGTTTCGGTTCAAGAGAGCCGGTTGCCGATAACTCGACAGCTGCCGGCCGTGCCGAGAACCGTCGTGTAGAGATTTTCATGTATGCAAGTGCCGAGATGATTGAAGCTGCCAATAGCGGTCAGCTCCAGTAATCAGCCCCGAAGCGTAAATAAAGCAACAGATGCGGCCCTGGGGCCGCATCTGTTGCTTTATTTACGCTTGACATTCCCGAAGGTCTTTATTCCGGTATATTTCCTCCAAAGGTTCACTTTGCGTCTCTTTGGAACGCCATGGCGGCTTATATAGTCCCTTGCCCCTTCGAGCATACGGTGTGCTACCTTTCCATCGGTGTATGGGTCGTAGTTCTCTATAACCCATTTGCGCAGGTTAATGTATTCCTCATTGTTCAGAACCTCTTCGAAGGCATCGCATAGTTGGCTTGTCTCCGAGATGTCTTTCCAGTAGATATTGCTTGCCGAAGCGCGGTAGGTTATTACAGGCTTGTCCTTCAGCAGGAATTCATAGATGGTAGAGGAGGTGTCGCTTATCATTACATCGGCCATCAACTGGTATTTAGCAACGGAAAAGTCGTCGGTCCATACTATATGCTCATGCTCTTGAGCCAGTTGGCGGTACTCCTCTGCCCACTCGGGTCGGGTTAGAGGGTGAAGCTTAATCATTACTACAACATCTTTTTTTTCTGTAAGTTCAACAAGTGCCTCTTTCATCACCGGCAATGAGGTCAGCGAGGGTGAAAAGGTCGGTGCATAAAGAACAATTTGTTTGCGGCCGTGCGATTTTAAAATCCGCTCTTTCTCCTTGTCGAAATCGTGCAGATGCTCCTGAACCCAATCCTGGCGTGGCCACCCTGTTTCAAGCACCTCAAAATTCTTGTGCTTTGCGGCAAGTTTCTTGAAACCTTTTGTAAAATGCGGCCCCTGTGTGAAATAGGTGTCGAAGTAGTGTCTTATAACCCAGTGCCCCTTCTTCTCGCCTGCGTACCCGTGAAAAACCTGTATCTTTACTCCGGGCAGGTAGTAGGGAACAATGTTGCCCGGGCAAAATATGGCCTCGGGAGAGAAGTCGTATATCTCCTGCATGCTGTTACTCCAGCTAACCTCATCTTTTAACGGGAACTCCGGTATCTTCTCCTTGTGTACATACCACAGGACTTCGTTATTTCCCTCTTTGTCAGCCTCATTCTGTATAGGCTGAAGTATGTCTACCGCATACTTGTTTTCGCAAAATAGTACTATACGCATAGTTGTATCTTGTTTTTGTTCTCTCTGTCATTAGTCTGTTGCCCGAAAAACCCTAATTCCAAGGTGGCTCTTCTTGCTTTTCATATAATCGTAGAGCGTAATTGTGTCGTTGATGACTTTCCCTTTACCCGATGAAGCATGCAGCAGGTGCAGCTTCTCTCCTTTCCAAACAGCAAAGCCCACGTGGGTGACATCCAGCCCCTCAATGGCTGTTACGAGAGATAGCATATCTCCATCTTTTATATCGAGGCTTTGTGGTGGGTTGGCGAGCAGTTCTTTCGGTATATATTTTACCTTAATGCCGCGGAACGGTTTTTCATATTCTGCAATGGTTTCTGTCAGTTCTCTGTTTTTTGCAAGTTGCGGGTATTTGCTTGAGTTTCTGCTCATGAAGCAGAGGTCAAGCTGTTGCTTCCCGGTGTGTTGCCGTGTAGCGACCTCTTCTATAATTCCCTGTTTTGCACAGTCTGTAATCCACCAGCTCATATAATGCAACCGGCTTGCATACCCGTTGCGCTCTCCGCTGCGGTAACGTATCTTTTCCAGGTTCCTGCACACGGCTTCAAAGGAGGGAACCTCCTCTTTTGCCGTAATTGCTATGGCAAGCACAAGCTCGGCAAATGTCGTGCAATCGACCCGGCTGCAGCTGATAAATAGCGGTTCGCCGATGTGTGCATCGAGCGTTCCTCCGGTGTATGTTGTGTTGGCCGCAGCAAACTCTTCTGCTATCGGCAGAATGTCTGGTTTGTCTTTGGGCTTATGGTACTTTTTCAGTAGCTTTTCAATGAAAATGCTGTCTTCTTTCTGGTATATGACATCTTGTGCATGCAACGGTGTGCACACAAGAGCAATTAAGGATGCCAAAAGAAGAACCACCGGTTTTTTCATCGTATAGTATAGTGCTTTAGTTTTTAAATTATGTAAATATACGGCAATATTCTGTTTTATTGATTATCTTCGCTACTAAATTATGAATAAAACAATGTTCCGTAGCTTTTTTGTTACAATAATGTTGCTTGTTGCAGCCACTTCGGTAGCGCAATCCGCAATAACATATACGCCGGACATCAACTCCCCGCGCGTGGTGCTTAATGACGATTGGGAGGCACCTGCTGTAATGCTTCTTGGCAGTGACGATATCCTGCATTTCTCATTTGACGAGATGTCGCATACATATAAGCGGTATATCTGCAAAGTCACTCACCATAATGCCGATTATTCGGGGTCGGAGCTTGCCGAGATTGATTATCTCGAAGGGTTCAACGGTTTTCCTATAGAGAATTGGGAGAATTCAGTGAACACGACATGTTTGTATACCCATTATCAGTTTACTATACCTAATGAGAACATATCTTTGAAGGTGTCGGGCAATTATAGGGTAGAGGTCTTTGACGATGAATCGCCCGAGGAGGCTGTGGCTTCATTTGATTTCTCGGTGATGGAGCCATTGGTTGGGGTACGCGCATGGGTGAGCGGAGATACCGACCGTTCATTGAACAGCAACGAACAGCAACTCTCATTTGTGGTGGATTATTCAAAATTTGCTGTAGGCTCTCCTGCAAGCGAGATAATTCCGGTTGTTATGCAGAACCGTCGTCGGGAGAGTGCAGTGGCATCAATTTCTCCTACGTATGTCACCGGTAATGAGTTGCAGTATGTACACAACGAAAAACTCATATTCCCTGCAGGCAATGAGTTCCGGCGCTTTGAACTCACCGACCTTCATGTGCCAGGAATGGGAGTGGAAGAAATAGTTTATGAGTCGCCCTTTTATCATGCCCTACTGTATATCGACAAGCCACGCTTCTCGCACTCGAATTACCGCGATGAGAACGGCAAGTATTTTATAAATACGCTCGAAGGCCGTGGTTCTTTGGCCGAGGCCGATTATGCCTATGTACATTTTGCGCTCGATGTTCCGCAACGTGCAGGAGGCAACTATTATCTCATGGGTGATTTTTGTGGCATTCTTTCTCCCGACGATGCCATGGAGTACGATAGTGAGGGCGGTTATTATTTTATCTCAAGGCTTTTGAAGCTGGGGCTTTACAACTATAGGTATGTTTGGGTTGCCGATGGCTCGGCCATCCCTTCCGGTGTTGAGGCAGAGGGTGATTTTTACGACACGGAGAATGAATACCTTATATATATATACTATCGTGCGTTCGGTTCCCGTTACGATAGGCTGGTAGGAGTCGGTTGTTCTAATTATTCTCTTGAAGATAATTAGAATAGTTGCAATACAACAAAACGCGGTAGAAGTACCGCGTTTTGTTGTATTTATAATCTGTCAATCATTCTCTGTACAACCAGCCATACACCTTTCTTCTCAAAGTGCATAATCTTGCTTAATCGTTTGAAGAATGCCAATCTCTTTCCGTTTTTCTTGATAGCTGCTTTTGCGTATGCATAGAAGACGAATGTCACGAATATGCTTATCAAGAGTACAATGTAAAGCTGTATATCTACCGGTGCGCCCAATTTGTATGATATATACCAAGCGGCTACTACAAAGAAGTTTATGGAAAGAATACATACTGTTGTTCCGACATGTGAGAACCCGAGTTCTATGAATACATGGTGCAGGTGTGTCTTGTCGGGGTGGAATGGTGATGTTCCACGCAGAATTCGTGTCGACATCACTCTCAATGTGTCGAAAATGGGAATAGACAATATTGAGAGGGTCAAAGGTATAAGTCCCATGCCATCATTGGCAAAACCTGCGCAGAGTGAGTTTTCGTTCAAAATTCCGATGACAAACATTGACATCATAATGCCTATGACAAGCGTACCTCCGTCACCTATGAACATTCTTGTGCTGTTGCCGAACACATTGTGCAGGAAGAACGGTACAATGGCGCCTGCTGCCGAAATGGCAAGAGTTGTCATTACCGTGTTGCCCGATTTGTAGAATATTATGGCAAAAAGAACCGATGCCATGAAGCAGAAACCTGAAGAAAGACCGTTTACGCCATCTATGAGGTTTACGGCATTGATTATTCCTACCGCCGCAAAAACTGTGAGCGGGTAGGCAACCCATACAGGTATTGTGTCAATTCCCCAAAGCCCCCAGAAGCTGTTGATAGAAGAGTTGTTTACATACATCAGCCACACGACAATAAGAATTTCAATTACGAATCTTGTTGTTGGGGTGAGGTCCATAATATCGTCTATAGTACCAATGTAGAGCATTATCATCATAGCAGTTGTCAGCATGAATACATTGGGGCTGTTGAACATGGTCTGTGAGCAACACAATCCTATTATAATACCAAAGAACACCGCAATGCCACCCATTACCGGCACAGGGTTACGTTGTAACTTGCGTGCATCGGGGTTGTCCACGAGGTTCTTCATTATTGCAATCTTCAGAATTTTCGGGTGTATCCACAAAGTTCCTACAAAAGCAAGCAATGCCGGAACTATGATGTGATAAAAATCTTCCATGGCAATTCTAATTTACTTTGAATAATTATATCGTCTATGATAAAATCGTATGAGGTACCCGCAAAGATATATAAATAATTCAAAAACAATCTACATTGTAATGAATTTTTGTTAATTATCACATTAAATGAACCTAAAAGAAATTTCTTGTTCCATTGCTGCAACATAAATTCTTCCAAATAGATTATTTATATCTTTTTTTGTTTATCTTCGCAAGGCTTCGGCTGTTTATCGTGCAATTAATATAATTTATTAACATAGTATTATGGCTTCAAATCATGTAGTAATTATGGCCGGCGGAATAGGAAGCCGATTCTGGCCCATGAGCACCGTCGATTGTCCCAAACAGTTTATCGATGTCCTTGGCTGTGGAAAATCGTTGTTGCAGCTCACAGTTGACCGTTTTTCGGGGATATGCCCTTTGGAAAACATTTGGGTGTTGACCTCGGAAAAATATGCACCCTTGGTCAAGGAACAGTTGCCGATGGTGCCCGAAGAGAATATCCTCAAAGAGCCTTGCCGTCGTAATACGGCTCCATGTATTGCCTACGCTGCTTGGAAAATAAAGAAACGTCACCCCGATGCAAACATGGTAGTAACGCCCAGTGACCATTTTGTTGCCGATGTTGCGGAGTTCCGCCGTGTAATAACATCATCACTGGCATTTGTCGCAAATTCCGACACCATACTTACCCTTGGTATTAAGCCCACACGTCCCGATACAGGTTATGGCTACATAGAGGCAGTGCTTGGCAGCTCTTCACTCTCCAATAAAGAGATATTCCGTGTCGATTCATTCAAGGAAAAACCATCGCTGGAGCTGGCCCAGGCATATATTGCAAAGAACAATTTCTATTGGAATTCAGGTATATTCATCTGGAATGTATCGACAATAGTAAATGCATTCAGGGTCTATCAGTCGCCTATTGCTTCTATATTCGAGTCGCTTATACCATATTATTATACCCCTGAAGAGCAGTCGCTCGTGAATGAAAAATTCCCCGAATGCCGCAATATTTCGGTCGATTATGCTATCATGGAACGTGCCGATGAGATATTCGTCTTTCCTGCCGATTTCGGTTGGAGCGACCTTGGCACGTGGGTTTCTCTGCATTGCAATATGCAGAAGGATGTCAACAGAAATGTCGCTTTAGGTGCCGATGTACGTTTTGCCGAGTCCCATAACTGCGTAGTGGATACCCGAGGGCTTAAAAAGGTGATTGTAATAGGAATGAACGACTGCATAGTGTCGGAGAACAACGGCAACCTGCTTGTCTGTCGCATGAGTGAAGAGAATAGGATAAAAGAGTTCTCTGATGAGAAATAAATCAAGACAAGAGCAGCCCGCGGGCTGCTCTTGTCTTGATTTATTTTCGGTTATTTGCCATTTCTATGAATTCTTTGGCTGTTGTATTGCTGTTGTACACGAGGCCGAAGAGCCTGAACAGCAGGTCCGATTTACCTTCAATGGCATTCTCTATTGCAGTGCGGGCATTCTCCTTTTCACCAGTGTTCCAAAGGATATATGCAATGTAGGCATCAATATCCGAGGTGTCGGCAGTGAATTCTCTAGTATACCGCAGAACCCTTTTTGCCAGATTCAGGTGGTTGTGCTCTACAAGATGTACTCCCAAATGATACATCTCCTCCTGTTGCGACCACTCTTTTGCCTCCAGGGTGTTCATGTCGTCGAAAGTGAGGTTCTCCTTGTCGCGCAGTTCATAAAGATGCGTGTCGTGCAGAACCAGCTGTTTCATATTGTCGGGGTGCATCATTATAGCCATCGCAACAGCCTCGTCGGCCCTTGCGCCATTGCCTGTCTCCTCTTGTATCATGGCTTTGTCAATGCGTGCAAGCATAATCTCTATGGTGCCCTCCTCGGCTTTTGAAATTACCTCACCGAAGGCCTCGATAGCTCCCTCCGGGTTACCTTCATGGTAAAGCGATAGGGCTGTGTAGAACTGCGGTGTCACAGATTTAGGGTATCTTTCGCCTATCTCGGCAAAAATCTGTTTTGCCTGTTTGTAATCACCTACATGATAGTAGCAGTATGCCTGCATCATTCTGGCATACTCTATCTCATTGTTTATGGTATTCTCGAACTCAAAGCACTCGATTGACTTTCCGTATCTTTTAATCATGTAATACACATGTCCCAACTGCTCCCAATAGAGGGTGCTGTATGGCTCTTCATCGAGGAGGTTGTTGTAAATCTCAATAGCCTCGTCTGTACGTTGCAGTTCAATGAGCGATTCGGCTTTCACTTCGAGCAGGCTCTTCTGTCCGGGAGTCGCTTTGAGGGCCTTCTCGCAAATTACGAGCGCCTCCTGTGCAAAACCGCAGTCTATGAGTATTTCAAGCGCGTCGTATATATTCTCCTGTCCGGGTTTTGCCCTGTGAAGAATGTCGATGGCAATGTCGTGTGCAAGCCTGAACTCTTTTATTGATATGAACACTTCTGCCTGAAGGATTTTTGTCTCGTCGTCAATATATCCTATTTGTGGAAAGAGTTTCAGTGCATTCCCCGGCTCTCCTTTGCAAAGCAGAAGCCTTATCTCCATCTTTACACAGTCGGGCGAAGAGGGGTGAAGGTGCTTGGCTGTCGCAAGCACCTCTGTAGCTTCGTCCAGCTTGTCAACAGACAGATAGTACGAAAGTATATCGGCAAGTTCGTCAACTCCCATGTAGGGTGCTGTGCCCATCCTCGCTGCCTGCTCATATTTGTTGAGCATGTCGCGGAATTCGGGAGAGTCGAAATAGCCTTTGTCGTAATTCATCGTTTATTTCCCTTTTTGTTTGCTCCAGGTATCCTTTAGTGAAACGGTTCTGTTGAAAATAAGTTTCTCCGGTGTAGAATCCGGGTCTATGTTGAAATAACCGATACGCTGGAACTGCAGGTAGTCGAGCGGTTTGCAGGTAGTGAGGAACTTCTCTACATAGCACTCCTTCAATACTTTCAACGAGTCGGGGTTTATCATCTCTTTCATGGCTGTGAGCGCGTCACAGTTCTTCTCCTCGCGTATCGCAGCCATCTCGTCGCGTGGGTTCTCGGCTTTCCACAAGCGGTCGTAAAGGCGTACCTCGGCTTTGCAGCAGTTGTTGCAGCTTACCCAGTGTATTGTGCTCTTTACTTTGCGGTTTGCATCGGCCTCGCCGGTCTTTGTCTGCGGAATGTACTCGCAGAGAACCTCTGTCACGTTGCCTTCGGCATCCTTCTTGCAGCCGGTGCAGAGAACTATGTATGCGTTCTTCAGGCGTACTTCCCGGCCCGGTGTCAGGCGGAAGTAGTTCTTCGGCGCATCCTCCATGAAGTCCTCGCGCTCAATCCACAGCTCACGGCCGAACTCTATTGTATGTGTGCCGTCCTCGGGGCGTTCGGGGTTGTTTATGGCTGTGAGAACCTCGGTCTTCTCCTCGGGGTAGTTCGTTATTGTCAGTTTCACAGGGTTTATAACTGCCGAAACTCGTGTGGCGCGGCTGTTGAGGTCTTCGCGAACTGCGCTTTCGAGCAGTGCAAAGTCATTCAGAGCATCGTATGTGGTGTAACCTATTTTGTCAACGAAGTTTCTTATGGACTCCGGTGAGTAGCCGCGGCGGCGGAAACCGCATATTGTCGGCATACGTGGGTCGTCCCATCCGTCTACAAGTCCCTCTTTTACAAGTATAAGCAGGTTGCGCTTGCTCATGAGGGTGTAGTTGAGGTTGAGCTTGTTGAACTCATACT
>JAUNQV010000139.1 GCA_030535995.1 Bacteroidales bacterium | reverse complement strand
CAGCTTATTCAGTGCCTCCAACGGGGTGAGATTGTTGACATCAATACCCAAAATCTCGTCGCGTACCTGCGAGAGCACCGGGTCGTCGAGCTGGAAGAAATTGAGCTGCATACCCTCACGGCTATCGGCAATTTCGGTTGTCGGTGCGCTTTTGAGCTCACCGCGGTTGTTGCCGGCTTCCAGCTTTTTGAGTATCTGCTCCGAGCGTTTTACTATGCTTTTGGGCATACCTGCAAGCTTTGCTACATGAATACCGAATGAGTGCTCGCTGCCACCCGGCATGAGCTTGCGCAGGAAAATTACTTTGCCGTCAATCTCCTTTACCGACACATTGAAGTTCTTTATGCGCGGGAAGCTCTTTTCCATTTCATTAAGCTCATGATAATGTGTTGCAAAGAGCGTACGTGCCCTGCCTCGGGAATACTCATGAATATACTCTACGATAGCCCATGCTATCGACATACCGTCGTATGTAGATGTTCCGCGCCCGAGCTCGTCGAAAAGTACCAGGCTGCGGCCTGAGAGATTATTCAATATATTGGCTGCTTCGGTCATCTCTACCATGAATGTAGACTCTCCGGCCGATATGTTGTCGCTCGCGCCTACACGGGTGAATATTTTATCTACAAGACCTATTACAGCGCTCTCTGCCGGTACAAAACAGCCTATCTGTGCCAAAAGTGTAATGAGAGCTGTCTGGCGCAGGAGAGCCGACTTTCCGGCCATATTGGGGCCTGTTACTATTATTATCTGCTGCTTGTCGCTGTCGAGATAAAGGTCATTCGGTATATAACTCTCACCTACGGCCATCTGGCGCTCGATTACCGGATGCCTGCCCTGCTTTATATCCAGCACATCGCTCTCCTCTATTACCGGACGGATATATTTATATGCACGGGATATATTGGCAAATGATAACAGTACATCGAGCCTTGCAAGGTGCGAGGCATCGACCTGAATGGAGGGTATATATGATGCAAGGTCGGCAACTATATTGTTGAAAATTTGAGCTTCCAAAGATATAATTTTCTCCTCGGCACCGAGTATTTTCTCTTCGTACTCCTTTAGCTCCTGCGTAATATAACGCTCGGCATTCACCAGTGTCTGCTTGCGTATCCACTCCTGCGGAACATTATCCTTGTAGGTGTTGCGCACCTCAATATAATAGCCGAAGACATTGTTGAACGAAATCTTGAGACTCGGAATACCTGTACGCTCACTCTCGCGCTGCTGCAGCTGAAGAAGATAATCCTTACCGTTATAAGCTATCTCACGAAGTTCGTCAAGACGAGAGTCTACCCCATCGGCCACCACACCGCCTTTGTTAAGCAGCATGGGAGGTTCGGGAACTATCTCCTGTGCAATGCGGTCACGTATGGGAGCACAACAATCGAGCTGCGCACCTATCTGTTTAAGGAGAGCATTTGAAGAGTTTTCACAAGCTGTTTTTATAGGCTCTACTGCCTGCAAAGCCAATTTCAACTGTACAAGTTCTCGTGGAGAGACACGCCCTGCCGCCACCTTTGCTATTATACGTTCAAGGTCACCAATCAAGTGTAACTGCTCCTCCACAATATCCCTGAATTCGGGCTCGCGGAAATAGTACTCTACTATATCGAGACGCTCCTCAATGGGCTTCTTGTCCTTTAAAGGAAAGACCATCCAACGCTTTAGCAGACGGGCACCCATAGCTGTGAGGGTATTGTCGATTACCGATAACAATGACGAACCGCCATCGTGCATGCTGCCAAGGAGTTCAAGGCTGCGTATGGTGAACTTGTCGAGACGTACATATCGCTCCTCTTCTATGCGTGATATTGTGCGTATATGCGATATTTGTGTGTGCAGTGTAACGCCAAGATAGTGCAGCACAGCACCGGCGGCCACTACTCCACTGCGCAGATGCGATATTCCGTAACCTTTAAGATTCTTTGTCTCGAAATGCTTTGTCAGCTTCTCAAGAGCGAACTCATCGGTAAAAACCCAATCATCGAGTTCAAAAACCAGATATTTATTGCCGAAACACTCCTCGAAACGCTTTTTCATTCCGCGCTCGAAAAGCACCTCCTTCGGACGGAAATTTATAAGAAGTTTTTCTATATAGTCAAAAGTACCCTCGGCAACAAGAAACTCACCTGTTGAAATATCGAGAAACGACACACCGCACATAGGCTTGCCGAAATGCACAGCAGCCAGGAAATTATTCTCTTTGTAATCGAGTACATTGTCATTTATCGATACCCCCGGAGTCACAAGCTCTGTTATTCCGCGTTTAACCAGTTTTTTGGTCATTTTTGGGTCTTCGAGCTGGTCACATATAGCCACACGCTTGCCAGCCCTGACAAGCTTGGGAAGATATGTATCGAGAGCATGGAACGGGAAACCGGCCATCTCAATAGCTTTTGAAGCATCGCTCTTGCCATTAGAACGCTTGGTAAGGGTAATTCCCAATATTTCTGAAGCCACTATAGCATCGGAACAATAAGTCTCATAAAAATCGCCGCAACGGAACAAGAGTATTGCGTCGGGGTGTTTAGCTTTCAGTTCATAGAACTGGCGCATCATAGGGGTAAGAGCAGCTTCTTTTTCGGCCATAAAAGTGTTGTTTTTTTGTGCAATAATCATGCGAAGATACGAAAAATTCCATAAGGCGGTATCACATATTACATTATAAATGAAGAAATAATATTCCTATTGAGCATTGATTGTACAAAAATGTTTATATTTACAACATCTGTAGGGAGCAAAACCACGAATAAGCGGGAGCAAAGAAAATTTATTTGCTTTGCCGAGCGAGAGTGGTTTCATGTAACAAATCTGCAGATGCAAGAAAGCATTTTGTTTTAAGTCCGAACTGAAATTCGCCAAATTTTAAATGAGGGACCGAAGCAATCAATGCTCATTCTGTGTTGTATATACTGGCTATGCGCGTTCTGCGTATCGCCCACGTATATATTCACGGCGTGGGAATATTGTTTCTTCACAGTTCATCTCATAAGGCGTTTGGCGATGCCCCGGTTCATGGACGTAAGGCGACAAGTCTCACGTCTTTCTTGTTTTTTATACCCTTGATGATTTGAGCCCGAAGGAGGATGCTAGACGTAAATATTTAATTTTCACAATTTGCAAACAAGACATTAGACGTATAAACAAAAACACATCAACTATGAGAAAAAGTTTTTTAAGATTATTAGTTGTTGCATTATCATTGTTATGCACAACAGACATTACTGCGCAAGACTCACTGTCTGTTGTATTGAAGAAAGCAGGGAAACTAAAAGGCAGTATAAAGAAAAAGCAAGTTCCGACGCTACAG
This sequence comes from Bacteroidales bacterium, assembly GCA_030535995.1. GTDB lineage: Bacteria > Bacteroidota > Bacteroidia > Bacteroidales > Bacteroidaceae > HGM04593. The sequence continues at coordinate 1,153 of JAUNQV010000139.1, read as the reverse complement.
AAGTTGAAAATAACAGGTGAGATCAACAGTGATGACATATATTTTCTAACGACATTGCCACAAATCAAGGAACTCGACCTCTCTGAAGTTACATTGCAGGCAAATGATAAAAAAGCAAGACAGCACAAAGGCAAATACATCACAAGCAAGATATACAAGACCCGAGAAGAGCCTCGTCGGAGCTATTATTACAAAGAACGTGACACAGAGGTAACGGTTCTTTCCATTCCAGATATAAAGACACTGGAGGTGCTGACAGTCACAGACACTCTATTGTTCAAAGCCGATTCATTACATTTGAAGAAACTGACAGTTAAGCCGGCCTACTCTAACAAATACGATAACAAATACCTGTATTTTAAAACAAAAGACGATTTTTACTCATTCTTTGGAAAGAACATTGTTGTAATTGACACAATAGAGACCAATTACAACATACGTAACAGCACCGCATTTCATAAAGGCAAAAACGATGAAAATCATGTCACACTTATCGAGGCTGCATTAAGCTCGAAATTCATCCATTTACAGAAACTGACCGATGAGAAAAGCGGAAAAGTTTCCACTGTGCTCATTTCATGGAACGATGGCTTCGATGTATCGGTACTGGCAGGGATAGACAGCATCAACACCAATGCTTTCGAACACAGCGACATCAAGTCATTGAGGTTTCCCGACGAAATGCAGGTTTTACCTAAAAATTTTGCAAGCAGTTGGAAATCTTTAACAGAAGTAGACTTGAACAATGTAAAATATATTGGCAACGAAGCCTTTGCCGGATGCCGTAATCTGGTTTCCGTAAAAGCCGACAATGTAACAGATATCGGCTCCGGAGCCTTTTACGGATGCAGCAAGCTTGCATCTATAAACATAAACAATGCGATACATTTAGGAGACAGTGCATTCATGTGCTGCTCGAACCTTGAGAAAATAACTCTTGAGAAAGCAGATACATTAGGCTCCAAGCTATTTGCCGGCACAAGCATCAGAAGCCTGACAATACCCGCAACTGTAAAAGCAATTTTTGTTGACTTTTTTAAGGATTCAAAATTAGAGAAAATCGAATTCCTTGGCAAGACACCGCCTAGTGTATATAAATCATTAGTGTCCCATAAAAATTTGGGACTGGTTAAACATTAAATAAAACTGGCTC
>JAUNQV010000138.1 GCA_030535995.1 Bacteroidales bacterium | reverse complement strand
CAAAATCAGAACGGTACCGGAGGGGCACCGCCGCCCATGAGTTCGGGTGGCATGGACTGTGCCTGAAGATAATCGGGGAGTTCGGGTACGGGTGAGTCGTCGGGCATGCTGACATTCATCTTTGAGCCACGCATGACAGGCATATCACCCGGAGGGGGTGCCAGCGTCTCGTCGTCGAGGTTCATGAAGCGGGCATACTCTTTGCGGAAGATAAGCGGAACATTATCGAGGCCACCGTTACGGTGCTTGGCTATAATGATTTCGGCCTTGCCACGCCAGTCGAAGTCTCCGTCCTTGTAGATGTGGAAATACTCGGGACGGTTAACGAACATTACAATATCGGCATCCTGCTCAATTGCTCCCGACTCGCGGAGGTCGCTCAACTGCGGACGCTTGCCTTCAAGACCTTCGCGGCCTTCGACGTTACGGTTGAGCTGGCTGAGTGCCATGACAGGAATATTAAGCTCCTTTGCAAGTCCTTTGAGAGCACGGGAGATTGTACTGATCTCCTCCTGACGGTTACCCTTGCCCACATTTGCTGTCATGAGCTGGAGGTAATCGATGAATATCATCTTAACGCCATGCTCACGCACCATGCGGCGAGCCTTCGAGCGGAGCTCAAAGACGGAGAGCTGCGGGGTGTCGTCGATGTAAAGAGGTGCATTTTCAAGCTGGACAATCTTGCTGTCGAGCTGGCCCCATTCGTAGCGTTCGAGCTGTCCGCTACGTATTTTGTCGCCCGGTATCTGACACACATTACAGATAAGACGCTGCACGAGCTGCACATTACCCATCTCAAGCGAGAACATTCCGCAAGGAATTCCCTGGTCTACGGCCATATTGCGGATGAGTGATAGGGCAAATGCGGTTTTTCCCATGGCCGGACGGGCCGCGAGGATTATGAGGTCGGTGGGTTGCCAACCGGAGAGCACTTTATCGAGACGGTGATAGCCGGTACTCAATCCGCTGATACCGCTGGTATTCTTCGATGCTGTTATGATTTGGTTATAGGCATCTTTTATAACAGGGTTTATCTGGGTATAATCCTTCTGCATGTTGTGGCGGGAAATCTCAAAGAGTTCCGACTCGGCCTGTTGCATGAGTTCCTCGACATCCTGCGTCTCATCGAATGCCTGAACCTGTGTCTTGCTTGTAAAACGTATGAGGTCGCGGGCAAGTTTTTTCTGTGCTATGATGTTTGCATGGTACTCTATGTTGACCGATGAGACCACCTTGCTGGTGAGCTGTGCTATATACACAGGGCCGCCGACCTCTTCGAGCGTTCCTTTGCTGCGCATGTACTCTGCAACGGTAAGTATGTCTATAGGACGGTCGCTCAAGTCCATCTGCTGAATGGCTTCGAAGAGCAATTGGTTACGTTTGTCGTAGAACGATTCGGGTTTCAGGATGCCTCCAAGGCGCCCTATAGCTTCGCTGTCTATCATCAAGGCACCGAGTACAGCCTCTTCGATATCGAGAGCCTGGGGCTGGACATGACCGTACTCGCTCAACTTGGGCACTGCTGCCGATGCAGCCTGGCGACGGGGTGATTTTCTTTTGGGTGTGTTTGTTTCTTCCATTGCTATAATTCACGGCAAATATTGTGGGGTTGCCGCACGGAGCGCGAAGTTACACTCTTTTGCGGGATTATGCACGCTGCAGAAATGTGGCTTTTTCAACAAAAAGAAGGAAGTTATCAACGGGGTATCGTTTTTTTATATAATTTTGTAATAAACAACAAAAAAACATATTCGTTATGGTAACATTTCCCAATGCAAAGATTAACCTGGGACTCGATGTGGTAGAGAAACGCCCCGACGGGTATCACAATCTCGAAACAGTATTCTACCCTATTCCCTTGCAGGATATTCTTGAGATAACTGTTACAAAAGAGGAAGATGCTCCCGACTACACATTCACCATGCACAACGCTGTGTTCGAGGGCGACAATGGTGACAACCTTGTTGTAAAGGCATATAAGATTCTGGCTGCTGACTACAGAATGCCAAAGGTAAATATGGCACTATACAAGAATATTCCTACAGGAGCCGGGCTTGGCGGCGGAAGTGCCGATGCGGCCTTTGCTCTCAAAATGCTCAATGAGATTGCTGCATTGGGCCTCGACAACAGCAAACTGGAGGAGTATGCGGCACGACTTGGTGCCGACTGCGCATTCTTCATAAACAACAAGCCGGCTTATGCAACAGGGATAGGCAACATTCTCTCGCCCACCACATGCGACCTTGCCGGCTACTGCATGGTTATTGTGAAGCCCGAAATCCATATATCCACAAAAGATGCCTACTCACTTGTGCGCCCTGCGTTTCCGCAGACACCGCTTGTGGAGATAACACAGAAGCCTGTAGCCGAGTGGAAAGGGCTGATGAAGAACGATTTTGAAAAGAGCGTTTTCGCAAAACACCCCTCTATGGAGAAGATTAAAGAGAGGCTCTACTCTATGGGAGCGGTATATGCTTCTATGTCGGGCAGCGGTTCGGCATTCTTCGGCATTTTTGACAAGGAGATTGATATCGATTGTATAAAAGAGAATTTCCCGGGAACATTCTGCTGGTGCAGTGTACTTTAAAATACAAATAGCCCGAAGCAACGGCAAGAAACAATATTCCTAATTATATAAATAAATCCATCACGCGTGATGGATTTATTTATATAATTTGCCTTGCCATGTGTTCCTCTCACGCATGCGGTGCTTTATTTTCTCAACCAATTCGTAGTTCTTGATACCCCAATCGGGTGCAACAAGCAGTTCTTTGGGCGATTGGGAAGCAAAGCGTTCGAGGACAATATCGGGGCGCAGACGCTCCACATAGTCAATAACGGTTTCAATATAATCGTCCATGGCAAAAAGGGAGAAATCGGCAGGCAGCTGCTCATACTCCTGTGCCATTCTTGTTCCGCGGATTATTTGCAACTGATGGAGTTTGAGGGTTGTCAAAGGCAGTTTGGAAAGTTCCGTTGCCTGACGCATTATCTCATCTCTGCCCTCGCAGGGAAGGCCGAGTATTATGTGTGCACCGACAGGAATACCGCGTGCAGCCGTGCGCTCTACCGTTTCAACGGCACAGGCATAATCGTGACCGCGATTGATGCGCTTGAGCGTGGCATCATTGACACTCTCTATTCCATACTCTACAAGGACGAATGTCCGTTTCTGCAACTCGGCAAGATAATCGAGCAACTCATCGGGCATGCAATCGGGACGGGTACCTATCACAAGCCCCACACACCCGTCGACCTTGAGTGCCTCCTCGTAACGGTGTTGGAGGTTAAGGAGCGAGTCGTAGGTGTTGGTATAGGCCTGGAAATATGCAAGATAGCGCATCGACGGGTATTTATGGGCAAAGAAAGCTATTCCCTCGCGCATCTGCTGCCCCACAGGCAGGTGCTTGTGACAATAGGCGGGGTTGAAGGTTTGGTTGTTGCAATATGTACAACCGCCACGCCCCACCTTGCCGTCGCGGTTGGGGCAGGTAAAACCTCCGTCAAGGGTAATCTTCTGCACCTTGCAACCGAATATACTGCGCAGGTAGGCGCTGAATTCATTATAGTAAAAAATATCTTCGCTCATAATCTATGGCGAAGATAATGTTTTTGGGGTTAATATACAAGGTTACGTTGCAGCCCTTTTCTTGCGGAAGTCGCTGGGGGTCATCCCTGTCATACGTTTGTAGTAACGGCATAGGTATGATTGGCTGGGAAAATTGTACTCGTCGGCAAGTTCCTGAATGTTTTTTGACGTGTAGGAAAGTTCATACTTCAGGCGCGCCACCACGGCAGAATCTATTATCTCTTTGGCCGAGTATTCCGAAACCTCGTTGCATCTCTCATTGAGATAGCCGCTGCTCACTCCGAGTTCATTGGCATAGAACAGCACCTCACGCGACATTGTGTGGGAATCAATAAGGCTGTTGATGAATTTGCGGAAGAGCTCTTTCTTGCGCGAATATGGTTCCTTGAACTCACTCTTGGGATAATCGGGGCAGGTCGAATAGTAGTAGTACTGAATGAAGAAGAGTGAAGCAACCTGCTTTTCCACAATTCTTTCGAAACTTTCGTAATCGAGAAGGTTCTGCACATTGCACAGCAGAGAGAAGATGCTTTTTACTATTGCAAGATATTCTTCGTTGTGATATACAATGGGATAGCGGTTAACATAGGCAAAATTGGCGATGTTTATCTCTTTCAGGATTGGCGTGAAGGTCTCGGCCGGCAGCAACAGTATCATTCCTTCAAACTCGCTGTTGCTGTTATTTTTGGGAGTGACAATATCAAGTGGTTTAATTACAAGAAGCCCATCTTTCTTCATATTGTAGTTCACATAGTTGAGCTCAAATGATATCTCGCCATGGGTACACAAAAACAGTGCAAGGTGATTGCACCTTACAGGACCATAATATGACAGTACCTCATCTATCTTCATAAGTGAAACTCTTTTTGCACCTAAATCGCTGGTATTTTTCATAGCATTTGATT
>JAUNQV010000048.1 GCA_030535995.1 Bacteroidales bacterium | reverse complement strand
AACCGGAAAGTTTAAGTGGCACCATTGCGAGTGAGCAATGTTTGCGACGACGGAACATTTATGTTCCCAAAGGAGTGTGCTTTAGCACCCTCTTTGACTGAAAGATGTCGTTTACGACTCTTGAACCAAAAAGAGGTTGACTGAAATTCCCGTGTGCCGGGCGTTTTGGTACTTTTGAGCGACAAAAGTACATGATAGAGCGACAACAAGAAGAATAAAAGATAACTGATTAAGGGTAAAAGCGACCTTGGAATAAGATATTTCGGCATGAAAAGTATCATACAAGTACTATATTACCCACACTGAATTTCTACTGAACCATAAAGAGGATTTTCCCAAAATCATTTTACAAAGAATGCAATCCCTGTTAGGATGTACTCTAACAGGGATTGCCCGTTCTAAAAGTGGGCTATAATGCCAGCCCGGCTGTTCTATAAAAGAATAATTTAATTCTTATCCTTTCCTTGCTATGACATTCTTTACAAAATCCATTACAATGGGAGAAGGATGAAGCACTGTGCTTGAATATTGCGGTTCGTAGATTACACCAACATACCAGTCGCAAGCAGGAACCTCAACAATATCTACAAGGTCGCTCTCGGGATGGATACCTGTACAAGCCAATCCTGCCTTTTCAAGTTCCTCGCGATACTCGATGTTCAGCTCATAACGGTGATAGTGACGCTCGGTTACACGCTCAGTGGCGTATGCTGCATGCGCCTTGCTGCCCTTAACTATAACGGTATCGTAACCGCCACGGCGCATAGTACCGAACGGATTGCCCACACTCTTCTGATCCTCCATAATATCTACAATATTATGTTTTGTCTGGTCGTTCATCTCGTAGCTGTTGGCATCGGCGTAACCTATGATGTTGCGCGCAACCTCTATTGCCATAACCTGCATGCCAAGACCAATACCCAATGTAACAAGGTTATTCTCGCGGCAATACTTTGCTGCTATTACCTTACCCTCGAAACCACGAGGACCAACGCCCGGACAGATAATATATCCATCCATGCCTTTGAGCATCTGTGCAACATTCTCTTCGTTTATCTTCTCGCTGTTGATGAAGTGAGGCTTTATCTTGCAATCGTTGTAGGTACCGCACTGGCAAAGACTCTCATGGATACTCTTGTAGGCATCCTGAAGGTCGTACTTGCCGACAAGGCCTATATTGATGATTCTCTTTGCGTTGTTACGACGCTCTACGAATGTGCGCCATGGTTTCATTTCGGGAGTTTCGCCAACCTCCTCGCCGGTGAGACGGAGAATAGCTGCATCGAGTCCCTGCTCCTGCATCTTGATGGGAACCTCATAGATAGAGGGCACATCGAGGCTCTGCACCACACAATCGGGCAATACATTACAGAAACTTGCCACCTTCTTGCAAAGACCCACGCTCAATTTATGTTCTGCGCGCAGAACAAGGCAATCGGGCTGAATTCCGAGGCTCTGCAACTGTTTTACCGAGTGCTGTGTAGGCTTTGTCTTGAGCTCGCCTGCTGCAGAGAGGTAGGGAACGTATGTGAGGTGTACACACACTGCACGACGGCCGAGTTCCCACTTCAACTGGCGGATAGCCTCAAGGAAGGGCAAGCCTTCGATATCGCCCACTGTGCCTCCGATTTCGGTAATCACAAAGTCGAATTTCTCCTTTGTGCTGCCACGCTTCATCTTGCGCTTTATTTCGTCGGTGATGTGAGGAATTACCTGAACTGTCTTGCCAAGATACTCTCCACGGCGCTCCTTCTCTATTACCTCGCTGTAGATGCGGCCTGTTGTGAAGGTGTTCCAACGTGTAGTCTTGATATCGGTAAAACGCTCATAGTGGCCAAGGTCGAGGTCGGCCTCGTGACCGTCGATTGTTATGTAGCACTCACCATGCTCCTGTGGGTTTAGAGTTCCCGGAGAAACATTGATGTATGGATCGAATTTCTGGATTGTAACCTTGTACCCTCTCGCTTGCAAGAGCTTGCCAAGAGACGCAGAGATGATACCTTTACCGAGTGATGATGCAACGCCACCAGTTACGAAAATGAATTTTGTTTCAGCCATATAATTGAATATTAATTGTCAATATATAATCGTGTCCAAAACAAACCCCTTTGGACACGCAAAGATACGGCAAAGTATGCTCACAACAAAAAAAGCAAATACTTTTTTTTGAGCTATTTTTCATTTTACCGGTAAGGCACCGGTCAAGGAACAAGTTTAAGTTCACTGTATAGCCTCTGCACCGGCAAGCCCATAACATTAAAGTATGAGCCCACAATATTCTGCATGCCAATATACCCTATCCACTCCTGCGCCCCATAGGAACCGGCTTTGTCCATAGGCCTGTACTTGGCTATGTAGTACTCTATCTCTTCATCGGTGAGCTGCGCGAATGTAACGTCGGACTGCGCCACGAAACATCGCTGCGCGTCTTTGGTGGTTATTGCAACGCCGGTAAATACCTGATGTGTCTTGCCCGACATGTTATGCAACATGCGACGGGCATCGGCCTCATCGACAGGCTTACCGAGTGCTATACCGTCGAGCCAGACAATGGTATCGGCTGTTATGACAAGTTCATCGGCAGCCATTTGCGGGCGGTAGGCATCGGCCTTTTTCTTTGAAATATATAACGGTATATCTCCGCCCTGCAGCTCTGCAGGAAAAGACTCGTCGACATCGGGCAGACGACGTACCTCAAAGTCAACATCAAGCCCCTGCATAAGTTCCTTGCGACGCGGCGATGCCGATGCAAGTATTATTCTGTATTTTTTTAAATTATCGAGCATAATTATTAAGGTGAAAACTTAAATGTGAAAACGGAAAAGTGTAAAAACAAGCATAACACTGTAGATGCCTTTTTAATTAAACTATCCACCGGATTTATATATAGTATTTTGCTTTAGAAAAAAGTGCAGATACAAGGCTTGCGTTTTGTTCAATAAAAGCACTGATAGTTTGGTTTTATAAAATGCGTGAGTGCAAGGCTTGCAAGGTAGCATAACACCGGAGTTTACTTGAAGTAAATGAGGATTTATGCTGCCTTGTATAACGCAGCAATCACCTTTTTAGAAAACCAAACAGTTACCAGCCGAATGCGTTCGCCTCATCCATCCACTTCCCTTGCGCACGCATGACTTGCTCGATGACATCGCGGCCACAGCCTTCACCACCGCAAATGGGAGAGATATATTTTGAGAGCTGTTTTATTTCCATTGCTGCATCGGCAGGGCATACGGGAAGCCCGCATATCTGCATAACTTCGTAGTCGGGAATATCATCGCCCATGTAAAGTATTTCTTCGGGGGAGAGCTCATACATGAGCATAAGTTCTTCAAGGCAATCTTTCTTGATTGATGCACCTACATACACATCTTTTATACCAAGGCCGTTGTAACGTACTTTTACAGCCTCGGTGCGGGCTCCGGTTATTATGGCAACGTGGAAGCCGGCTTTCACTGCAAGCTGCAGAGCATAGCCATCCTTTATGTTTACGGTACGCATGGGCTCGCCGCTGGGATACATGGATATTGTTTCGCGGCTCAACACGCCATCGACATCAAAGACAAGAGCCCGTATTTTTTTTAGATCGTAGTTTATCATAATATATCATTTATTCCGTTTCATTATGTAATTGCTCAACAGGTCGTAGATTTGCGCCAGTTCGGGAGTGAGCATTGATTTGTGCATGTTCATTATATTGATATCGCCTCGCTTTGCCGGGCCTGTCTGCGCTTGGGAGGGCGGCATTTTATGGACCTTGCGGGCAGCCTCCTCGATAAGCGGCAACATTGAGTCGAACGGCAGATTGAACTGCTCCAGAATTTCCGCTGCCATACAATAGACGGCATTGGGAAAGTTGCATGCAAAGACTGCCGCTACATGCAGGCTGCAACGCTGCTCACTGGTGGCATATATCACCTTATTGCTTATGCGGCTTGAAATGCTCCTGATAACCTCGGTAACCTCGGGGGTAGAGCCCTCGATAAAAACCGTAACATCATCGAGGGGAACAACCTTGTTCTTGTTGACTGTCTGCATTGGATAGAGGACACCATAAAGAGATGCTCCCGCTGTGCGTAGGGAGTCCATAGGGACACTGCCGGCTGTGTGGAGTATTACCGCATCGGGATAACGGCGTGTCACAAGGGGGGCCACATCGTCAAGAGCACTGTCCACAATAGATATTATTACAACATCGGCAGGAGGCAGGGCATCGAGGCTGTTTGTCCACTCACACCCTATGCTTGTACCGAGCATGCGGGCCGACTCCTCGGTACGGCTCCACACGGCAACAGGCGGATTGCCGCAGTTCTTCAGAGCAGTGCCAATGGCAGTGGCCATATTGCCTGCTCCAACAATCAATATACGTTTATTCACCTCCAAAATTGCCAATATGTATTTTACTCCAATCCATCTTCTCCTCATCGAACGGCTTTGCCTCACGGGCCTTATGACCTAACGCAACAATAGAAAGGACTGCATAGCCCGGAGGGATGCCAAGCAAAGAACGTACATTATCCTCGGCTAGGTTGCCTTCGGCATCGGTGCGGCGACGTATCTGCACCCAGCAGCTTCCAAGACCGGCATCTTCGGCGGCAAGTTGCATTATTATGGTAGCGATAGAGCAATCCTCTATCCACACATCGGTCTTTGCTGTATCGGCTATTACCACAACCGCCATTGCGGCACCGGCAAGGAGCCCTGCACCATGCTCTTTACTCACTGAAAGAGCCTTCAACATCTCTTTGTCCTCAACAAGAACAAATTCCCAAGGGTTTATGCGGTGCCCCGACGGGGACATCAATGCGGCTTTCATGATATCGCAAACAACCTCTTTGTCCACCGGTTCATCGGTAAACAGACGCGAACTGCGTCTTTTTTTCAATAGTTCCAAAAAGTTCTCCATAAAAAGTGAATGCTTTACTCTGCGAAGATAAGATTTTGACACGAAACGGCAAACCAACCGGAAGACAAAAATGTTATCTTAAAAAAACCATGGATGAAGCATTGAACAAAGAGGCGTTGAGATACCACGAGGAGGGAAGAGCGGGAAAGACAGAGACAAGAGCAAGCAAGCCAATAGGCACAAGCCATGAACTTTCGCTTGCATATACCCCGGGAGTAGCTGCACCGGCCAAAGAGATTGACAAGGACCGATGGAAAGCCTATCGTTACACCAACAAAGGCAACCTTGTTGCGGTAATTTCAAACGGTAGCGCAGTGCTCGGGCTTGGTAACATAGGCGCATTGGCATCGAAGCCTGTAATGGAGGGCAAGGCCATGCTTTTCAAGAGCTACGCCGACATTGATGCCTTTGACATTGAATTGAGCGATGAAGAGCCCGAAAAACTAATCAGTACAATACAATCGCTTGCACCTACTTTCGGCGGCATCAATCTTGAGGATATAAAGGCTCCTGAATGTTTTTATATTGAGGAGCGCCTGCAGCAGTTGCTCGACATTCCTGTGCTGCACGACGACCAGCATGGCACCGCGGTGACAATTCTTGCAGCTGTTATAAACACTTGTGAAATGACCGGAAAAAGCATCAGAAACCTGAAGATTGTAATTTGCGGAGCCGGTGCAGCAGGTATTTCAACGGCAAGAATTCTGCGCAGCAGCGGGGTTGAAAAAGAGCAAATAGTAATTGTTGACAGCAAAGGCGTAATAAATAAAAGACGGAACGACCTCGACCGATTTAAAAGCGAACTTGCCACCGACAGCAAAGCAACAACGCTTGCCGAAGCAATGGTTGGTGCCGATATTTTCATTGGACTGTCGCGCGGGAATATCCTTCATGAAAAAGATATTCTGGAGATGAACAGCAAGCCCGCCATATTTGCACTTGCCAACCCTGTGCCGGAGATAACATACGACCGCGCAATGGCAGCACGACCCGATGCGATAGTTGCTACAGGACGGAGCGGTTCACCCAACCAGATAAATAATGTACTTGCTTTCCCTTATCTGTTCCGCGGTGCACTCGACACTCTATCAACAAAAATAAACGGAAGAATACAGATAGCGGCTGCCCACGCAATAGCTTCGGTTGCCAGAGGTGGCACACGCCTCATGCCTTTACCGGGCGACAAGCGACTGTTGACAGAGGTCTCGGCAGCAGTGGCACAAGCTGCAATGGAGAGCGGTATTGCACGCAGGGAAATTGCCTCGTTCAAGGAATACAAGGCGGCACTGCTATCGCGCACCGACAATGAGATTGTCTTCGGCAAGGAGAGATTGCGGCATAGGAGCAGAAAACAGCCGGGCAGCAACAACGGAAGAAGCGAAAGATTTTAAGGTTCAAGAAGGCGCTTCCTAAAGAAGCCTTTAAAAAAAGCGGTAAAAACTGTACTGAAAATCCCTTTCATTTACTAAATTTGCGACACGCAAAAAAAGATAACATAAAAAAAACAGGAGAATTATGGTACAGAGCTGGTTCGAAGTAAAAGTGACATACGAACGCGCAGGCGAGAAGGGCCTCAATACAAAAGTAAACGAAGTGTATCTTGTACAGGGATTTACTTTCACCGAAATAGAGAAACGACTCACACAGGAGTTGCAGCCGCAGGTGACAGGTGAGTTCAACATCAACAAGATGGAGCGCACCAAATATAACGAGCTTGTCGACAGCATGAGCGAAACAGCCGACAAATGGTTCAAGTGCAAGATTTCCATGATAACAATCGACGAGGTTTCGGCAAAAGAGAAAAAATCGTCGGTGGTAATACTCGTAAAGGCCGAAGATGTTACAGATGCCGTGAAGAACCTCAACAAGCACATGGAGGATTCTATCATGGACTACAACCTTGTTTCTGTAAACGAGAGTGCCATTGTGGACATTTTCCATTATGAGGGCTGATAACACCATAGCCAGGAACATTGCAGCAATAAGCGCTACCCTACCCGAGGGAGTAACGCTTATTGCTGTATCGAAATACCACCCGGCGGAGTCGATAAAGGAGGCCTACGATGCCGGCCAGAGGGATTTTGGCGAGAGCAAGGCACAAGACCTGCGGGTTAAACAACAACTGCTGCCGCAAGATATAAAGTGGCACTTCATAGGACACCTGCAAAGCAATAAAATAAAATATATTGCACCGTTCATTCATCTCATCCACAGCATCGACAGCTACAAACTGTTGCAGGAGGTCAACCGTTATGGCGAGAAATGCGGAAGGATAATTCCCTGCCTGTTACAGATTCATATAGCACAGGAAGAGACAAAATTCGGCTTTACACCGCAAGAGTGCTTTGAAATGCTGGCACAAGGCGAATGGAAAACTCTTGGAAACATTGAGATAAAAGGCCTTATGTGCATGGCAAGCAACACCAATGACAGAGATGCCGTTGAAAAGGAGTTTGCTGCCGTGAAAGAGCTTTTCGACAATATAAAAAGGGAGTTTTTCGCGGAAGAAGAGAGCTTCGACACACTTTCGGCCGGCATGAGCGACGACTACAAGATTGCCGTAGAGCACGGAAGCACACATGTGCGCATAGGGTCGAGCATATTCAACTGTTGCGAATAACAGCAACACCACTAAACACCACCCCACAGACAACAGTTTCTTAATTGCGCTTTTCAATCAAGTGCAGAAGTATCGTGTGCAGAAACGGCAATGAAATTATAATATCATAGATTACATTCACATCGGCGGGTTCAGTTCCCAACCAATCGAAAACACCTGTATACTCCATACATGGTATTATTCCTGTCGCCGGTACCACGGCAATCAATGCCGGGACAAAAAGAGCAATGGTATCCCCTACGCCGCTGACGACATCGGCTACCGAACGATAGTTTCCGTATATGAAACCGTAGACCGAAGAGAGCAAAAGCACACCAAGGAAGAGCAAAAGCATTACTCCCTGCATGAAAGGCGAGCCGCTTATAGCTCCGCTTACACCAAGCAAAAGTTGCCACGGCGCCATTGTTGCCACATAGAGCAGCGCCGAATAGAAGAAAAAGGCAAGCAGGGTAAAGAGAGCAGCCCGCCGCTCATTCCTTGTCAATTGCTGCGGAGAGAACAGGTGGCGGGCAAAGCGCAACAGACCGGAGCCTCTGAACAACCCAAAAGAGAAGAGGACAAGCATTATTGTTCCCCATGGAGCATCATTGAGCGAAGGCAATGCACTGCGCAGCGCCCAACGTACACCCTCGGCACTCACAAGGGAGTCTATACCTATATCTGTACCGAGAAACAGCTCGGCAACAACAGCCACCCACGACAAGAGCCACACAAGAAGGAGCAAGAGCGTAAAGGCTACCACCGGGAAATAATATCCTCTTCTGTTATTCATCGGCTTCAAGATTATCGACATCAATTATATGCAGTTCTATTGCCCTCACCACAAGGCGCGTAACATTTATGCCACGTTGCTCACTCTCGCCGAAGAGGCGGGAAATGAGGTCGGCTTGCCGTTTTTCAAGCGACTTTACTCCAAAGGGCATTGTTTTTAAAGAGGCTATCATCTCCTTGGTATAACCTAGTGCAAGATGGCGCAGGAAGCACTCGTCGTAACGGTCAATCTCATAGTGTATCAACGATTTCTTGTGGGCAGTGTCGCGTGTCACGCTCTCCCTGAAACGCTCTACAAGTTTTTCGAGCAACGGTTGGTTGAATACATTTCTTTTCCCTCCCATAACACTGTATATCTCGTGCTTTGTCAAGAGTTCTCCTGTTTTCAGTGTTATTCCGTCGGCTCCGGCATCAAGGACATCGAGCCAGAGGTTCTCGTTCAGCAGTTCTCCGGTAAAGACAAGAACCTTTACAGCAGGGAAACGGCTCTTCACCTTTGCACAGATATCGACACCGGCCGTAGTGGAGCCACCCAACCCAAGGTCGAGCAACAGCATATCGGGCATTTCTTTTTGCAGAAGGGCTTCGAGTTCTGCCTCATTCGAGGCTGTACCGATAATATCGGCTTCGGGAATTTCGGTTCTGAAAATTTCCTCTGTACCTTTCAGTTCGAGCCTCGCATCTTCAACTATAATTACACTGAATTTCTTATCCATGATAACCTATTTTGGTAAAGTAAACATTATGACAGTTCCAGAGACATCGGAACGTGCCTCCATGCGGCCGCCATACTTGCCGCTATAATCTTCGTGGAGCCTTACTATCTCCTTGGCAACAAGGTACTCCATTCCTTTTATATCATTCGATGCTCCCAAATTCCTACGGGTGGGAGTGAAGAGTTCGGCAGCCTCGTCGCTTGTTATCGTGTAGCGGCTGTCGGCAAATTCAACCCTTACAAAATCGGCCGTATCTTCGGCACGCAATGTGATTGTACCCTCCGCAGGATGTTTGAGGGCAGCATCGACAAGGCTGTCGAAAAGGAGTTCAAGCAACACTTCATCGCCACGTACAGTGAGATTAACAGGCTCGTGATTGAGCCTCAATGCAATGTTCTGTTTTGCCGCACGGCGTTTCAGATAATCTCCTGAATGAGCGAAAAGCGAAGAGAGTTCCAATGTTGTCAATGAAACAGATGCCTCATCAAGCTCGCGCACGGCGCAATTGCTCAAGATACCATATATTGCACTATAATAATCCATAAGCTCACGCATTGCCGCAATATCCTTTCCGCACTCGCCGACATTTGATAATGCCTTTGCAAGGATATCACGTATGCGGCTGGGGTAATATATTGTCTCGTGCTTTATCACAGAGAGGCAATTGTCCATAACCATATTCTGTACATGCATGCGGTTCTCCTCAAATCTCATCTGCTCTGCCTCCTCTTCCATCTCCTCTATTGCCTGATAGCCGCTTGTTACAAGCACTGCGGAGTGATAGGCTGTTGAGGCAAGATACCCGGCAACCAGTTCAAGGCTCACTGTTTCGCCATCGCTCAGCGGACGCTCCGAGACAACCTCAAGAACCCCGACATGAGTGCGCTCCCCATCGGCCGATGTATACAGAGGCAACAGCCGCTTGGTTCCACAAGGCGAGAGATACTCTTGGCCACTATCATAGTAGCTGTACATGAGCATATTTTCATGTTCCTCTTCGGGAGCATTGGCACAAGCGGCATATACCGGTGCCTTGTTTCCACCCGGACGCAGCAACATTGCGACACGCTTGAGACGCATGTTCTCTCCCATGCAATCATAGAGTTCACTCACGAAAGCCTGTACAAGTTCTTCGACCGAGCTACGCTCCTTGCCCGACGACAAACGGAGCAGACGGCTGTTCACTTCGAGTACAAGGCGCTCATTGGTGTATTCTATTATATTATGCCGCACAAAAGATATTATACAATAGAGCAGAAGGACAAAGAGAAGGAAACATGAGAGGGCAATTGCCGCATACTGTACATTCACTGCATGCTGAACCCCGGCATAGTGTGTGGCTATGTTCTTGTCTTCGTGTACAAGCCTGTATAATGTGGAGTATATATGGTTGTTGTACCTGTATGTGTCCCAGCGCTGCATGGCAAGTGAAGCCACGGCCAGTTCGTTACGTATATCAAGAATATTATAGAATATATCCTCGCGCAACGAATCGGGGAAAAGTTCTTCGCGCCACCAGGAGAGTTCGGCCCCCTTTCCTCCGGAGAGGGTCAATGTATCGCTACCCCCTATATTGCTATTGTAATAGCAGTTAAGAAGCCCTATGGCCTCCTGTGCCTGCACAAAAGCCTCCTCGTAATTACCGTTTACGTTACTCATGAATACAGAGTCGGCACACTCGTTGACACGCTCGAAAAGAGTTTCTGGGGTTATTGCCTGTGAGTTCAACGGCAACAGCATGAACAACGGGAGAAGCAGACGCAACACCCCTTTTGGCAAACGGAATGAGAAACGGCTGCCACTACCCTTCTCGCTCTTGATATCAAGCGAACAAACCGAGAACAACCTGTCGCTCTTGCGGTATTTCTCTATTATGCCTTTGCAGTTCATGAGCCCGAAGCCTCCGCCCTTGCTCTTTGGCGGGAGTTGCGGATTGTCTTCACCTATGTGGGATGCATCGTAGACCTTCTCGCCCAGTATGCGGTCGATATCCTTCTGCGAGATGCCTACTCCTGTATCGGTCACGGCTATTTCTACATAATTCTCCGATTCGATGCTCTCAAGGGTTACAGAGCCACCGGGCGGGGTGAACTTTGCCGCATTATCGACAAGTGTGTTTATCATGAAGAGTGTGAGAGCTTTGTCGGCCTTTACAACCTCCTCACCGCCTTTGACGCGCAGTTCAACACCACGGTTGGCAAGCAGACCTCCACGTTTCCCTATTATACCGAAGAGCGACGACAAGGCAAAATTCTCCACACGCAGGTTATACTCGCCCTGCCGTGTCTTTATCCAACGTTCGAGGATTACGTTGAGGTCGTCGAGTTTGTCTATAAGTTCCGATACATATTCCAACTTGCGTTGCCTGTCTTCGGGAGATAAAGAGGTTTCGAGCACACGTAGCTCATTGATGATGCGGTCCATAAATGGGCGCACTGCAGACACAACAGAGAGCGAGACACGCTTCAACAGGTTCTCACGTTTATGCCCGGCAAGATATATCGCATAGGCGGCACGCTGTTCATCGACCCTCTCCCGTTCATCGCTGAGGCTTGTGAGGCGGAGCCCCTCCTCTACCGCCACGGCAATATATGGCAGGAGAAGCCCGATTATCGATTTTTTCTCGGAGGAGAGAGGATGTGCCGATGATATTGTGAGAATATCCCTCTCATCGCTATTGGAGTATATGACTTCGAAGTTGGCGGTATATGGCAACACGCTGTCACTGACGGCCGTAGGAGAAAGAGTAAATTTTGTCTCACCCGAAAAGTTCTCCATTTCCCTATTAAGTATAGCGGAAACCAACGGATAGAGTTCCTCTTTTGTATTCACACTGCGGGGAATTGAGGAGATGAGCACCCTACAGGCCCGCAATAGCTGTTGCCTGTCAATGGCACGTTGTTTATCCCTCGAACGCCTACGGTGATAGACAAAGATGATGAAGACCACCACAAGCAGAAGAGAGAGAAATGAGACAGCAACCGGCATGCGCAGACTCGTGGCCAAAGCCTCGGCCGTAGATGCCCGGCTCTCAAGTTCTTTATTCATTCTTGTTGTGCGGAGCAATTCAAGATAGGCCTCGCGGTTAATATCGGAAGCCACCTTGTCGCCTATTCCTGCATAGGCACAACTTGCCTCACGGCATACGCTCAACAGACATTCGGGAATATTGTAGACACCCGCAGCAACATCAGATACAAGTTCTTCCCCGTTGTCAAGGAATGACAAGGGATTGTCACTCATAAACTCCATTGAGGGGTAATACCTACTATAATATGATTGTATTTCAACGAGAGCAGTATCAAGAAGCGACAGTGCCTCGTTGAAACGGGTACGTTGTGTGTAGCACGAGGCGTTGACAGCCATAGCCTCCACCATCATATACCTGTCGCCGTATTCCTTGAAATCATCAGCCGCCTTACCGGCAAGAATGAACGGCAGTTCCTCTACCGCAGAACCATGAGGCAACAGGCGGGCTGTCTCTTTTGGGAAATTTGTGACAAACCTGTTCAATTGGATACTGTCGCGCAAGGATATTGCAAGCAACAAGCGATAATTGCCACAGAGCCAGGGTATATTCCTGTTCTCGGCAACATTCAGTCCCGTATTGAGCAGGGAAAGGCGTTCAATGGCATCACGTTCATTATTGGCAAGCAGCATACGCCCATAAAGGCGCAGTTCAGGGCTTTCAACCTCGGCGATATCGCTTTTCAACTGCTCGACAGCCTGCTGTTGTTCGTTGAGCATTGCGAGATTCGAGAAATAGCAAATCGATACAATATCAAACTCAACCTTTGCACGGTTGAAACGCTGTCTGTCGCCCTGGGAGAGATAATCGGCATCCTCATTTATACGCCTTATTCTGGAGAGAGCGCTTGTACGATAATCGAAAAACAGGCGGTTTTCCGACACACGGTAACAGAGGGTCATCATCCCCACATCGGCGACAAGAGCCTCAATTTCACACTCCGAAAGAGCGATTGTGCTCTTGTATAGCTGCGAAGCACGTGCATAATCCATTGCCATCAATGCCGAATAGGCTTTTGTATTCATGACCACCGAACGGAGTTCGTTGTTTCCATGCGACACAGAGTCGAGCGACGATGCAAGAGAGCCCATGAGAGGAGCACTCCTGTAACGAGCAGAGGATATTTCGGTCAAAAGAGAATCGGCAACGGCTGTATCTGCCACATGCGTATGCTTGCCGCACGCTACCAGCAACAGCACCGACGACAGTAATATGATATAACGCTCAAGAAACAGACGCGCAGCCATACACAACCTCTAATTTACTAAAATATAACTGCGAATATACAAATTAAATTACATAGCCGGGGATTTTCTTGTAAAAAAGTTGAACACACATGATTACCATTGGTCCTGAAACTCAAAACCGAGTAGAGGAGACTGATTTTATACCTACCTTAATTCACGGCTATTTTAACAAACAGCCCGCCATTGGACTGAATCATTCAATGGCGGGCTGTTGAATTTGTAAATAGATACTACTTTCTCACACTATTTATTCGAGCGTGGAGAAATCAATATCCGGAGCTTCTGTGGTATTGCCGGCACGTTTGAACATGGTGCCGGATTTCATATAATCGTCAAAGAAACCGCCCATTGAGAGGAAGAATGTCTCGCCTTCTACACCTCCGGTATAATCGAGACGATGTCTATGATGCCCTGTTGCATCACAGGTAAAACGAGCCTGTGTCACCGGCAGCCAGCGTCCATCGGCTGTACGTGCCCATTGGTTACCGTAGCAGGCCTTGCGGTTGATGTAACCCATCACCGGGTTGAAGTTCTCAAGGAAAGAGTGCGCACCTGTGTACCATGTAGATATTTTTGGACGGCGGAAAGAGGCCACAAGACGCCACTTGCCCATATTGTTGTCAAAGAAATATGCTGTATACACAGTATTGCCATTGCCGTCGGGCTTTACCCCCATAAGGAAACGGCAACGCTCACCGGCTTTCCAGTCGTAGTGCATAAAGCTCTGACCACCGGAGCCTTCATTCCCGAAATCCTGAACTGTAACGCCCTCACCTTTTTTAAGGAGTACCACGCGCAAAGAATCGGGAATTTCGGCAGCATTATCTGTTTCGTATGGACTCCACACCGAGAAGAGCACTCTTCTCTTGTAAGGGGTATTGTTCTGCATACCGAAGTATCCCTGTCCGAAACCGCATGCCATGTAATAGCTGCTGGGAATATCTCCCTCCTCGGGCACTACAACCTCGTTGTAGAACCACTCGATATTCTCATTAGGAAGGGCATACCCCAAGTGTACCGACGGGCCACGACGGCCGAAGTGGGTACTGAAATCAGGAGCTACACAAACTACAGGAGCCACATCACCACCCACATAAACAGCTGCAACAGAACCGAAGTCTTCGCCTTCTTTAATCTTCAGGCCACGGATATCCATTTTGATGTAACCGGGAGTCTTGACTTTGAATGTACCAAGTTCAATGCGTTCAAGATTGTCGCTGTCGAGTGTCACCTTTTTCTTCTTTCCCAATAAAGAGACCTCAATGCGGGATTTTCCTTTTGCCTGCAATGCTACATTCATTTTTCCGCACTTCTCTGCTTTGAAGTAGAAACTTATCACAGTTTCTTTGTCGTTCCAATTGCGTATGGCACAATTGCCTTCGTCGATAGAGGCAGTGCTTCCCGAAGTTACATACGCATTACCCGACAAGGTAACGACACTCTCGCTCTGGGCAACTGTGGGGAGAGCCATAAACAGAGCCGCCACAAATGATGCCAACATTAAAAATACTCTTTTTTTCATAGGATGAACTTGTATTATAAATGGATATTCAATTATTGCAAATAATGGGCTAAACATAAAAAATTGAGCCTATTAATGTGTGGATTGCAAAAATAATTAAAAAACATTTCAAACCTACAACATAAGCCAATTTTGTAACGAAACAATGGCTCAGTAGAAATTTACTGTGGGTAATATTCTACTTGTATGATACTTTTCATGCCGAAATATCTTATTCCGAGGTTGCTTTTACCCTTAATCAGTTATCTTTTGTTCTTCCTGCAGTCGTTCTATCATGTTCTTTTCGTGACCGAAAAGATACTGTGTTAAAATCCAAAGAAA
>JAUNQV010000047.1 GCA_030535995.1 Bacteroidales bacterium | reverse complement strand
CTCAATGAATTAGCTAAGATATTAGAAGCAGCGGTATTAGCCGGCACTATCTTCGCATATTTATGATTACCGAGAAAATGAATAGATATATCTTTCCGGCCATTGCCATGCTCATATCACTGCTGTTTGCATCATGCAGCAGTTTTGTTGCCATAGAACGCGACAAACACGAACATTCCGACTCTGCTTTCATATCATACATAAAGCAGGAGAATATTCCATATTCAGAGGACAACAGCGTTACAATGCTCAACAATGCGCATGAGAAATTCGATTCCATGTTCGCCGATATACGCAAGGCAAAGCATCATATTCACCTGGAATATTTCAACTTCCGCAACGATTCGATAAACAAAGTGCTCATAGGCCTGCTGGCACAAAAAGCCAAGGAGGGGGTAGAGGTACGTGCACTGTTCGATGCTTTCGGCAACATGAGCAACGACAGGCCGTTGAAGAAAAAAGACCTTGAAGCTATACGTGCCCAAGGTATTGAGATAATCAAGTTCGACCCTATTACCTTTCCCTGGATAAACCACGGCTACTCGCGCGACCACCGGAAGATTGTTGTGATAGACGGAAAAATAGGTTACATAGGCGGTATAAATGTAGCCGACTACTATCTGAACGGCATCGAGGGGGTAGGACACTGGCGCGACATACACTCGAAAGTGGAGGGTGCAGCAGTAAACGACCTTCAACGTATTTTCCTTGACATGTGGAACGAGGAGAGCGGGCAAGAGATTGATGGAGAGGTGTATTTCCCTACAAACGACAAACATGGCGATACCGACATTGCCGTTGTAGACCGCTGGCCATACAGAACCCCTAAACGCATGCGCCGTGCATACGCCAATGCAATTCATGCCGCAAAAGACAGCATCTCAATAGTTAACCCCTATTTCATACCCATGCCAATAATTCTGAAGGCTATTGACAAGGCACTCGAAGATAGCGTGGAGGTGAACATCATACTGTCGGAGAAAGGCGATATACCCATGATTCCCGACGGAGTATGGCGCATAGGCTACCGGCTGATGAAGAAAGGGGCGAACGTATACATGTACACAGGAGGTTTCAATCATGCCAAGGTAATGAGTGTCGATGGCAAATACGGTACTGTAGGCTCCAGTAACCTCAACAGCCGCAGCCTCACATACGATTACGAAACCAACATCTTCATTTTCGGTGAGGGTGACACAGAAGAGTTGCATGCACTGATAGAGCAGGACAAGGCACAAAGCTACCTTCTCACAAAAGAAAAATACAAACAGCGTAGTTGCTGGCGTCGCTTCTGCGGCTGGCTTGTAACATTGGTAACCCCATTCATGTAACAAAAGTAATGAGCACCCATAGTATGAGTGCTCATTACTTTTGTTACATTATAAATTTCTGTTATTCGGCAAGCATTTCATCTATCATCTTCACCAGCGAAGCAAACTCTTCCTCCTTGAATTTGCGTGTCAGCATAACAATCTTGCCTTCACGGTCAATAAGTACGTTGCGTGTGATGCCGGAGCTACGCAAAGCATAGCTTGCAAATACATCGGCATTTGTGTCCATGGCAATAGGGTAGGTTGTTCCCACTGCCTCGATGAAGGGAATTATCTCCTCTTTCGGCTCTTCGCGGTCTATACCTACAAGCACGAAATTGGGATTATCCTTGTGGCGTTGCCATATCTCCTTTTCAATATGAGGCATCTCGGAGCGGCATATTCCGCACCAGCCCGCAGTAAACTGCAGCATAACCACCTTGCCTCGCTGTTCCGATAAAGTGAACTTTGTGCCATCAATCATCTCCAGTGTAAAATCGGGAGCAACATCCCCAACCTTTACAATATACTCATTCTCATAGACTATTGTGTCACGTTTTTCTGTTGCACCCGCAGCCTCTTCTGCTTTAACAGTAGCTGTATTGTTGTTTGAACCGCCACAAGAGGCCAACATCATGCCCGACAACATAATAAATAGAAATGTCTTTTTCATAATATAGTCATTTTGGTTATAATTAGATAGTTAACTCTTGCGAAAATAGTATTTTAAAACAACGGTGCAAAAAAATGAAATAAAAATATTCATAAAACAATTGATAATTTGTAATTTAGAAGCTCTTTAAAAGCTATGAAATGAAAAGAAATCAAGTGAGAATTGATGAGAAATCGGGACTTGTCCTCGAAGGTGGCGGTATGCGTGGAATTTTCACCATAGGAGTACTTGACAACTTTATGGACCGGGAAATAAGGTTCCCTTATGTAATAGGGGTAAGCGCGGGTGCCTGCAATGCAATTTCATACATGTCGGGGCAACGCGGCAGAGCAAAGTTCTCCAACATCGACATGATGGAAAAATACCATTTCATAGGGTTCAAACAGCTGTTGACAAAGGGGTATATAATGGACTTTGACCTGCTTTTCCACAAACTGCCCGAGGAGATATACCCATACGACTACGAAGCGCTTGCACGCTGCCCCGAAAGATTTGAGGCTGTCACTACCAACTGCCTCACCGGTAAAGCCAACTATTTTGAGGAGAAGAACAACCCTAAAAGGGTTATAGATATTCTGAAGGCATCGAGCAGCCTACCTTATGTCTGCCCGATATCATTTGTCGATGGAGTGCCGATGCTCGATGGCGGAATTACCGACTCCATCCCATACGAGCGTGCTGTATCACAAGGTTTTACAAACAACGTAGTAGTACTCACACGCAACCGCGGCTACCGCAAACCAATGCACAAAAGCAAAGTTCCGTTCTTTATGTATCGTAAATATCCCGAGGCCAAAGAGGCTATACGCATGCGTAACCTAATGTACAACAAACAGATAGAGCTTGTTGAAAAACTGGAGGACGAAGGTCGTCTGATTGTTATTCGCCCGGAGCGTAGGGTAGAGGTCGACCGCATGGAACGCGACACAAAGAAAATGCTTGCCCTCTACCAGGAAGGCTACGACTGCGCTGCAAAGATTGAGTTTGTAAAAGGATAGAAGCAGGCGTTAAATAATTACATTCTACTCCCAATCTCCCTTCAATGCAATAGCTACTGCCGACCGGTATTTCTCTATTGTGGCGGCTTTTAGGATGGGCTTGCGCAGACGTTTGGGAAGAGCCGGGAGCAGGTACTCCCAATAGGGTTTCATTTTGGTGAGAATTTGTGTGTTGCCTTGCAGGCGGGGCACAAGTTGCTGGAACATTCCATCGTGCATTGCCTGAACGAGCCGGCACAGCTCACCGTTGGTGAGCTCATGGCCTTGGTTATATTCAATGCCTAATGCGGGATTGGCGAGCAGTCCACGGCCTATCATTATACCCGTGAGCTTGGGAAACTGCTGTTCAACGCGCTGAATATCACCCAACGAGGTTATATCTCCGTTGTATATTACGGGGTGTTTGCATGCTTCGTAGAATTCCGCAAAAGCATCAATGTCGGCCTCTTTCTTGTACTGTTCTATACCCAAACGAGGGTGCATTGTTATGTGTGTGAGTGGCGTGTCATTGAGTATGGGCATGAGTTCCCGCCACTCATTTTTGCTTTCCCAGCCCAAGCGCATCTTTAACGAGAACGAAAAGCCTTTGTATGTGGTTGTGGCCTGCATCAACTCAGCAACCATTGAAGGGTGGGGCAGCAGCCCTGCTCCGTGCCTTTTGCGCACCTGGAGAGGGAAGGAGCAGCCCATGTTTATATCGGCATGTACATAGCCTTCATTGGCTAAAAGTTCCATTAGAGGATGCATCTCATCGGGTGAGGCAGCTATTATCTGCGGAACAAGGTTATCCACACTGTTGTTCTTGCGTTCGATATCGCGGATATCCTTGTTGCGTATCTCGCCATGTTCGAAACGCAGGAATGGGGTATAATAGGCATCTATTCCACCAAAGACGGTGTTGTGCACATTACGCCACACAGCCTCGGTAAAGCCCTGCAATGGTGCCGAATATATCTTCATTTTTAACCGGTTATTCTGTTTTGCGACGCTAATTTAGGTTATAAAAAGAAATAAAAAAAACGAGAGCTGCCAAATTTGTATAGCAGCCCTCATCTTGTAGGATAATTACCTTTTATTTGCCGTTCAACAGGTTTTTCAGGTTGGCCTCGGCGAGTTTGTTCCCTTGGGCTATGGCTTTCTCATACCACTTTATAGCCTCTTCCTTGTTGATTTCGACACCATACCCGTAGTGATAGTAATAGGCGATATTGTTCTGCGCATCGGAAAGTCCCTTTTGCGCAGCACTCAAGTAGAGCCTGGCAGCCTCTTTATGGTCAAGTTCAACACCCCAACCGTTTGTGTAGCAAATACCGAGTGTAAATTCCGCCTGTGCACAACCCTGTTTTACAGATTTCTTATACCACTTTACAGCCTGTTTGTAATCCTGCTTCACTCCTATTGCATTGTTGTAGCATCGTCCAAGGTTGTATTGCCCATATAAATTGCCGGCCTCTGCCGATTTTCTGTAATGTTTATAGGCTTTTTCGGGGTCTTGTGCCACAGCGGTTCCATACTCGTAGCAGACACCCAAGTCGTTATTGGCTTCGGAATGTCCCATTTCGGCGGCTTTGTTATAGAGTTTGAGCATCTCTTCATAGTTGCGGTTCTTGTATGCTTCAAGGGCTTGCCGATAATACTTATCGGCCTGGGCAACTCTCTCTGCCTTTTCTTTTTTCTCGGCCTTCTCCTGTTCAATGCGCAATTTTTCGGCTGTAATAGAGTCATTATAACGCTGAACGGCAGCTATGGAATCGGCACGACGTTGCTCGGCAAGCAACAGTTCGGCTTCTCTTTGCTCTTCGGCTAATCTCTGCGACTCTCTGTTCTGTTGCCCAACGGATTCAACAACCTCCTCGCGGTTCTCTTCTACTGTCTGTTGTGAAGCAGGAATAAAGTAGAGCACTGCGGAAACAATTATGCACATTGCCACTGCAATTATTGAAACGAGAGCAATTACCGGGAAACGCTTTTTTGGCTCCGGTTTCTGCATATTCGACAAAGGTACACGGGTTTCTGCCTCACTTGTACCGGTATTCTGCGGCCCGTGGAGTGGTTGTGCAGCAGGTGTAGCGCCGTTGAGCAATGCCATGAATTCGGCAACACTCTGTGGACGATTAGACATTACTGGCTGCATGGCTTTAGAGATGGCATCCCTTACATTCCGCGACAAATTGCCGGGCAATGCCGGCAGACCGTTGCTCATTATGTCGCTGACATCGGGTGGAGTAGTACCGGTCAACAATTTATAGAGTGTAGCACCCAAAGAGTATATATCGGTTGCTGGAGAGAACTTTTCCACGCCACCGGGCCTGTATTGTTCAATGGGAGCATATCCGTGGCTTATACCTACAGGGGTAGTGCTCACCTGATGCCCGGTATCATCGTACTGCTTTGCCAAGCCGAAGTCTATGATTACTGCATTATCATTGCCATCAAGCAATATATTGGCAGGTTTTATATCGAGATGAAGCATATTCATTGAGTGTACATACTCCAATGCCGATGCAACCTGACCGATGTATTTCAATGCTTGCGCCTCGGCAATGGCACCCATCTTCACCTTGTCGTTGAGAGAACCTCCATCGAGATAATCCATTATATAATATGCTGTTCCGTTGTCTTCGAAGACATCGATTATGGGAATAATGCCAGTGTGTCTTAAACGTGCGATATTCTGAGCCTCTTTAATGAACTTGCGACGGAAACGCTCTACAATTGGTTTGCCGTTCTCTGTAGGTACAGAGACCACAGAAGTTGCAGCATCGCGGTTACAATAGTCGCTCATGAAGAACTCTTTTATTGCTACACGGCGGCCAAGATATACCTGCATACCAAGATATGTAATGCCGAAACCGCCTTGACCCAAAACCTTCTCAATTCTGTACTCACCGTTCTTCAGTGATTTTCCTGATTGTAATTTCATAATAATAAAGGTTTTATATATAGTTATATTCTTAAATTCCCAGTAAATGCAACTATAAAGAAATTATGTTTATACATTTTTACACAAATTAATATATAATTTTAGAAATTACTGTATATCAATAGCATAAAAAACTGTTTGTGTGAAAAATATTATACACATAAATGTTTCCGGTTAGATTAATTTTCAACAAAAATGTATACTTTTGCCATACAAGCTACTGCAATATTACATTCATTATGAAAACAATATTTGGATTTATATGTAACCTGGCAATTACTCTGACTGTGTGCATTCCGTGCTTTGTTCTGTTCAAGTGGGTAGGGCAGAAGTGGGTGCTTGATTGGCTAGATATACTCCTGATTATGGTCGGTTTGTCTGCGGCTCTGCTAATTGCAGGCATGCTTGCAGCGAGCAAAAGAGAAGGGTCAAAGTTAAAGAAATTTCTCGACGCTGTCACTGTTTTTACTGCAACAACCACTGTCTTGTATTGCGGTTTTACCTTTCTGGAATGGATTTTTGCAAAGGCTACGGACGGAACTTTCATTCAAAACTGGGAAGAGAGGTTGAGCCTTGGCCTGTCGCTGACTCTATATTACAAGATTGACGAATGGCGCAAACATAATAACAAAAAGAAAAACAATGCTCTTGTTGTAGCAGCCGTCTGCGCCACACAAGCAGAGACCGAAGAAGCGGTAAAAAGACTAAAGAATTACGGTATTGAAGCATTGGTTGTGGAGAGGGACAGTCCCATGTACATTAAAGGAGAAACAGACGGCTCAGTACAATTACAAGTGCCGGAGAAAGAACTTGAAAAAGCAAAAGAACTGCTCAAATGATTCTTAAACATAAGAATAACTCAATGCGTAAGGTTCAGCGTTATTTATCATGTTGATGCACAGATAGTGCGTAAATACCAAAACTATATTAAACATAATATTTATTATCATGCGTTTTTAAGTCTGTAAAAAATAGAGGAGTTTTGCTCACATTTTCTATCTTAAATAATAGTTTTTAAGTAATTTTGCAAATAATTTTTGAACAACTGAATAATATGCCGAATTTATCACAACGTGCAATTCTTATGCCGTCGTCACCAATACGCAAGCTGGCACCTTATGCCAATGCTGCCAAGGAACGCGGAATTAAAGTATATCATCTTAACATTGGACAGCCCGACCTCAATTCTCCGGAGGTTGCCATTGACGCCATAAAAAATTTTGACAAGAAAATTCTTGAATACAGCCCAAGCGATGGTTTTCTCTCTCTACGGGAAAAACTTGTGGGATACTACGACCAATACCAGATTAAGCTGAAGCCCGATGACATAATCGTTACATCGGGCGGTTCGGAGGCTGTGCTTTTCGCATTCATGACTTGCCTGAACCCGGGCGATGAGATTATTGTACCCGAACCCGCTTATGCCAATTATATGGCATTTGCAATTTCGGCGGGGGCTGTGATACGTCCGATACGTTCTACTATAGATGAGTCATTTGCGCTTCCGCCTATGGAAAGGTTTGAAGAACTAATAAATGAGCGTACACGCGGTATTCTTATATGTAATCCCAATAACCCTACAGGCTACCTTTACACACGCAGCGAAATGAACCGTATTCGTGACCTCGTAAAAAAGCACAATCTATACCTCTTTTCCGATGAAGTTTACCGAGAATTCATATACACCGGTTCGCCATACATTTCGGCATGCCATCTTGAGGGAATTGAAGACAATGTCGTGCTAATTGACTCTGTTTCAAAGCGTTACTCGGAATGTGGAATTCGTATCGGTGCACTTATCACAAAGAACAAAGCAGTTCGTGAAGCTGTGATGAAATTTTGCCAGGCGCGTTTGAGCCCCCCATTGATTGGACAGGTTATAGCAGAGGCCTCTATCGATGCCCCACGTTCATACGCCATAAACACGTACGAACAGTACATTGAACGCCGTAACTGCCTCGTCGACGAGCTCAACAAACTACCGGGAGTATACTCCCCTATTCCCATGGGTGCTTTCTACACCGTTGCAAGGTTGCCGATTGACGACAGTGACAGGTTCTGTGAATGGTGCCTGACCGATTTCAACTACGAAGGCGAAACCATTATGATGGCTCCGGCTTCGGGCTTCTACAGTGAGGAAGGACACGGCAAGAACGAGGTCAGAATTGCATACGCCATCGATAAGCAAGAGCTTAAACGAGCAATATTCCTGCTTGGCAAAGCTCTTGAGCAGTACCCGGGCCGAGTAAATATCTAAAAAAATAAGTACCAAACAAAAAAGTCGCTTCGTGTGAAGCGACTTTTTTGTTTGATATAATGACTTGATTAATAACCAAGTTCTTTCTGCAGTTTATCAAGTTCCTCAACCTTGTCCGACATATTGAGGTTATAATAGCAGTTCATGAGATTTGCAATCCACTGCGACGGTTCATCCGGTTTCAACTCACGCAATTTTTCGAGCAATGGCAGAGCCTTTGAGTAGTAACCGCGAAGTATCTCTTTGTCCTTCGCAAGTTTCTTCTTGTCGTTGATATTGGTTGAAGACTGCTCATTGCTGTCTACATAAGCCTGATACATGTAGCACTGTGCAAGGTTGTTGAGTGCATTCTCGTAGTTGGGGTCAACAGCAAGTGTTTTCTCGTACCACTCTATTGCTGTCTCAACATCCTCTTTCTGGTGTGCGATATATCCTTTAAGATATACGAACAATGGGTTCGACGGGTCAGTTGCTATAAGTTGGTCGGCAAGTTCGCTCAACTTGTCAATCTCACCACGGTCATTGTAGTACTGGATAAGTGACTGGTTGAAGTATGGGTCGGTCGGATATTTGGCAGCACCTTTCATACAGCAATCGAGCCATGTGGCTGTGTCACCGAGCTCAAGGTGAGCTACTGTCTTGTAACGGAAAGCCGATGGAGCCATATCGGGGTTCATCATGGCTGTCTCAACCTGTGCCAGAACCTTGTCATAGTCCTTCATCTGCATACCGCAAAGTGTCATGTTGTATGCTGCTACAGGGACATTTACTGTATCTTTCGGCATCATACCTGCCAAGTGAAGCTTGTCGGCTGCATCGATGAACATATAGAAAAGGTCGTAGGCTTTTGCATAATCCTCACTGCCGTAGAAATAGGCTCCGGCGTTGTAGAACTGGCCGAACTCCTGCGCGTATGCCATTGTAACAAACTCGGTATACTTTGGTTTTACACGGCCTTTCTCATCGGGCATGTTATCGAACTTTGCACAGTTTGCAAGGTCCTGACCGAGTTCGTAGGTGTATGAATAGAGCTTTACCTCGTCAAACGCTGCGCCTTCGGCACGTTTGCGGTTTTCTTCGTCAACAACGCCTTTTTTTGCACTGGCACTTACATACCACACATAGGCATCGGTGTTTACAAGAGGGCTTGCAACAACAGCACGCATGGCGTTGGCTGCACCTGTGGGGTCTGTTGCAAGGTTCATCTCGGCATCGGAAGCGACATTCATCAATGCCTTTATCTGCCTTTTACGCTGTTTGAGTTCCTCTTTTGACAGTTCTTGACCAAAAGCAAATGTTGCTGCAAGAACCAATACGATAGACATCAGTAATTTCTTCATAACATTATATTTTTATGGTTTATTAATCAATTGTTGTTTGCAATATCTTCTGTGACAGGTGCATCGCCTGTGTTCACTTCGGTATCGGTAATCTCCTCAACTTCGTGGGTAACCTTGCATACAGAACCTATGCAGTCGTTCTTCTTGCCAAGGTTGATTATGCGTACACCCTGTGTAGCACGACCCTGTACCGGAATCTGTTCAACGGCTGTACGTATTGTTATACCGGACTTGTTGATAATCATCAGGTCGTTATCGTTATTCACATCCATAATAGCCACAAGGTTTCCGGTCTTTTCGGTTACCTGAAGTGTCTTCACACCCTTGCAACCACGGCCTACTGTGGGGTAATCGTCGGTTGCCGAACGCTTTCCGTAACCCTGCTCGGAGAGTACCAACAGGCTATGCTCTGTATCATCGGTCTTTGGCAATACAATCATGCCAACAACCTCGTCGTCCTCGGCAATATCCATTCCTTTGACACCGGTTGCGGTGCGGCCCATTGCACGTACTGTACTTTCGTTGAAGCGCACAGCCTTTCCGCCACGGTTGGCAAGAATAATGTCGCTGTTGCCATCGGTGAGTGCTACCGATATTACACGGTCGTCTTCTCGGATAGTTATGGCAATGATACCGTTTGTACGCGGGCGTGAATATTGTTCGAGAGATGTTTTCTTTATTATACCGTTCTTTGTACAGAACACAATGTTGTGGCTCTCGATGAAGTTCTTGTCGGCAAGGGTCTTCACTCGAACGAAAGCATTTACTGCATCATCGGCATCGATGTTGAGCATATTCTGTATTGCACGGCCCTTCGAGTTCTTGTTACCCTCGGGTATCTCATATACCTTGAGCCAATAGCACTTGCCTCGCTGTGTAAAGAAGAGCATGGTGTTGTGCATGGTGGCTGTGTATATATACTCTATAAAGTCGCTGTCGCGTGTGTCGCTACCTGTTGAACCTACACCGCCACGGTTCTGGCTACGGTACTCGGTGAGCGGTGTGCGCTTGATGTAGCCCATGTGCGAGATTGTAATGACCATCTCATCGTCGGCGTAGAAATCCTCGGGGTTGAAGTCGCTCGATGCGCTGTAGTCTATTTTACAACGGCGTTCATCGCCATACTTCTCTTTTATTTCATAGAGTTCGTCCTTGATGACTTTCTTGCAGAGTTCTTCATCGGTGAGGATGGCATTGTAGTATTCAATCTTGCGCATGAGTTCCTCGTACTCGGCATGCAGTTTGTCCTGCTGAATACCGGTGAGCTGTGCCAAACGCATCTCCACAATAGCTGCTGCCTGTATCTCGGTCAAAGCAAAACGCTCCATGAGCGCAGCTCTTGCATCGGCAGGTGATTTTGAAGATTTAATCAGGCGAACCACCTCATCGATATTGTCCGAAGCGATTATGAGACCTTGAACTATATGTGCACGTTCTTCGGCCTTGCGGAGTTCGTACTTTGTACGGCGGATGACAACCTCGTGACGATGCTCGACAAAACATCCGATACACTGCTTGAGGCTCAAGAGTTGCGGACGACCCTTCACCAGCGCAATGCAGTTCACACTGAATGATGTCTGCAACGAACTCATCTTGTAGAGTTTGTTGAGTATGACATTTGCATTGGCATCGCGCTTGACATCTATTACGATGCGCATACCTGCCTGGTCCGACTCGTCGTTGATATTGGAAATTCCTTCAATCTTCTTTTCATTCACCATTGAGGCAATATCCTTAATCAACTCCTCCTTGTTTACATTATAAGGGATGGCTGTAACCACTATCTTGTCGTGCGCGCCCGACTCAATTTCTGCAACAGCGCGCATTATTACGCGGCCACGACCTGTTTCGTATGCTTCGCGTACACCGTTAAGCCCGAAGATATCGCAACCTGTAGGGAAATCGGGAGCCTTAACATACTCCATAAGGCCATCGGTGTCGATATCGGGGTTGTCGATATATGCCACGCAGGCATCAAGCACTTCGCTCAGGTTGTGTGTGGGAATATTTGTCGCCATACCCACAGCAATACCCGATGAACCGTTTACAAGCAGGTTGGGAATTCGTGTAGGCATAACTGTCGGTTCTACAAACTCGTCGTTGTAGTTCGGTTGGAAATCTACAGTCTCCTTGTAGAGGTCTTGTGCCATGTCCTCGCCTATCTTGTGCAGACGTGCTTCGGTATAACGCATGGCTGCGGGAGAGTCACCGTCTATTGAACCGAAGTTACCCTGTCCGTCAATAAGCGGATAGCGCATTACCCAATCCTGGGCCATGCGCACAAGTGCACCATAAACCGAGGAGTCGCCATGAGGGTGATACTTACCAAGTACATCACCCACTGTACGGGCCGATTTCTTATAGGCCTTGTCCGAAGTGTTTCCAAGCTCCATCATACCGTAAAGGATACGGCGATGCACAGGTTTCAATCCATCTCTAACATCGGGCAAAGCACGCGCCACTATTACCGACATTGAGTAATCAATGTATGAAGAGCGCATTTCCTCTTCTACATTGACTTTAATAATTCTGTCGTTCTCAATCATCTAAAAAAATATTATATAATTATTATTGTTCGTGTATATACCTTATTAATATATAAACTATACAAAATTACTCAAAAAGGGTGAAAATGCCAAAAAAATTAAGCATTATTAAGGGCTCTACAAGGCGATGTAAGGCTTTTTAAGGCAAAAAGCGCTGAAAAGCCGTTTAATCGGGCAAATAAAGCATGCTTCTCTCATTTTCCATAAATCCAAAATTTACGTACATTCTTACAGTCGCCCGTAAATTTTGAAATCTCGGGGAGTTTTACATTATGCGATACATCAGCTCTCAAATAAAAATAGTATCTTCGCAGAGAGAATTGCAGAAACTGTTTGAATATCTAAAAAACATTTTCTACGAAACAAACCGATATTTTACTGTTTACAAAGTTATACAAGCCATGCGCGTTGACATTATTACAACTTTTCCGGAGATGATGGAGAGCTTCTTCAACACCTCAATCATGGGCCGTGCACAACGTAACGGTTATGCTGAAATTCATTTACATAATTTACGGGATTATACAACTGACAAGCACCGGAAGACCGACGATTACCCCTTTGGCGGTTGCGCAGGACTGGTAATGAAGATTGAGCCTATTGACAACTGTATAAAGCAGCTCAAGGCCGAAAGAGTGTATGATGAGGTCATTTATACCACCCCTGATGGCAAGGTTTTTGACCAGCCTATGGCAAATTCCCTCTCAATGAAGCAAAATCTTATATTTTTGTGCGGACATTATAAGGGAATAGACCATAGAATACGCGAACACTTGATTACCAAAGAGATAAGCATAGGCGACTACGTATTAACCGGTGGCGAATTGGCGGTTGAAGTAATATGCGATGCGGTCATTCGCCTAATTCCCGGGGTAATTTCCGATGAAACATCGGCTTTGAGCGACTCTTTCCAGGACAATTTGCTTGCTCCGCCTGTATATACACGCCCTGCGGAGTATAATGGATGGAAAGTACCCGATATCCTGCTATCGGGACACGAGGCAAAGATACGCCAGTGGGAGTTCGAGCAGTCACTTGAACGTACTAAACTACTTCGCCCCGACCTTTTGAAATAAATTGAAATTAATTTACATATTACATTTGTATATACAAAAGTAAAAGCAGTTGTTTTGTTAAAAACATTTGTATACAAGACACAAAAAAACAGGAACCGCGGTTCCTGTTTTTTTATATCATTGCACAAGGCTCTTATACCTGCAGGGCCCCAATCAGTTCGTCAACAGAGTTCATTTTGTGACGGACAAGATAATTCTCTATGTAATCTACAATCTCACCCGTTACTGCGGGGTTCATAAAATTGGCAGTACCCACCTCTATTGCACTTGCTCCGGCAAGCAGGAACTCGATTGCGTCGGCGCCTGTTGTAATACCTCCAATACCCACAACCGGGATTTTAACAGCTTTGGCAACCTGCCACACCATGCGCAAGGCAATGGGCTTTACAGCAGGACCGCTCATGCCACCTGTAATTGTAGAGAGCAGAGGACGACGCTTCTCCGAGTCTATGGCCATGCCTAAAAGCGTGTTGATAAGAGAAACACTGTCGGCACCCGCAGCCTCTACCGCACGGGCAATCTCCGTTACATCGGTAACATTGGGCGAGAGCTTTACTATCAGGGTTTTAGGATAGGCCTTACGGACAGCCGAAACAACTTCTGCTGCCGAAGCAGCCTGAACACCGAATGCCATTCCGCCCTGTTTTACGTTAGGGCAGGAGATATTCAACTCTATTGCCGGAATTTTTTCAAGTGCAGCAACCTTTTCGGCACATGCGACATAATCTTCAATACATGCACCTGAAACATTTACTATCACATTCGTATCAAAATCCTTCAGCAGGGGATATATCTTCTCGGCAAAATAATCGACACCTTTGTTCTGCAACCCGACGGCATTCAACATTCCCATGGGTGTCTCGGCACTGCGCGGGTAAGCATTTCCCTCACGATGATTGAGTGTTGTACCTTTTACTATAAAGCCACCAAGCTTGTTCAAATCTACAAAATCGGCAAACTCAAGGCCGTAGCCGAATGTTCCCGAAGCTGTCATTACAGGGTTCTTCAAATTCAACCCGCCTATTTTTACATCTGTCTTTACCATTTCAGTTCATCTATTGAAAATACCGGACCATCTGTACACACACACTTATGCCCTTCCTTGGTGTCCTCGACACAGCAGAGGCATGCTCCCAAGCCACAGGCCATCCTGTTCTCCAGCGAAACATCGCAGCCTATGCCTTTCTCGCGCGCATATCTTGCAACAGAAAGCATCATAGGCTTTGGCCCGCAGGTGAATATATGATCGAATTTCTCGCCAAGCACAGAGTGGTTTGTAACATATCCTTTCTCGCCCAGCGTGGCATCTTCTGTTGTGTATTCCACACGACCGAGAGCCTCATACGCCTCACGCAAATAGAGGTCTTTTGCCGAACGTGCACCGATGAGAATGACAAAATCACAACCGCGGGCCTTCAGTTCCTGGGCCAGGTAATAGAGAGGGGCCGAACCCACACCGCCACCGACAAGCAGATAGCGTTTGCCGGCACTTTCGGGCAAAGTAAAGCCGTTTCCAAGCGGCATAAGAGTATTTACCTTGTCACCGGCTTTGAGCGAACCGAGCCATCGTGTACCGTCGCCTACAAGCTGTACAAGGAAACCGACCTCGTTCTTTCCGGCATCGAAACTGTGTACCGAAATAGGACGGCGCAACATAACTGTCGGAGTGCTATCGATGCGCAACTCCGCAAATTGTCCCGGCTTTGTAGCGGGAAGAGGCTTGTCGCACCCCATAACCAATAACACGCAGTTGGTATTGACATGCTGCACCTCTTTTATTGTCAAATCGACAAGAACCTTTTTCATAAAATATATAAATAATGTTTACCCTTGTTCAATAAATGCGAAGATAGCACATTTTAATACAGTTTTCGAGTTTTGGATAAAATATTTTCACGAAAACAACAAACAACCGGGTGAACAAAATAAGGTAACCTTAAAAAACAAGGCTACCTTTTTATTATAACGGTTCTCACACAATGGCGAGAATGTTTGGCTCAGTAGAATTTACTGTGGTTAATATTGTACATGTACGATTAATTTCTATCCAAGATATCTT
>JAUNQV010000046.1 GCA_030535995.1 Bacteroidales bacterium | reverse complement strand
ACTCTTTACCAATAAAATTATTATTAATCCGTCCAACTTCTTGGGGTCAGATCACAGCTGTCGCCCACACATTTTCATTATCAAGTATCTTCCTTTCTGTATTACTGCATGCCACGGTTGCGCAATAGGGCGTCAATCTTCGGCTCACGGCCACGGAAGTTCATGTACATTGTCATTCCATCGTCAATGCCGCCCGGGGTGAGTACATATTTGCGGAATTTCTCGGCAACCTCGGGGTTGAATATGTCGCCTGTCTCCTTGAATGCGTCAAAGGCATCGGCATCGAGAACCTCGGCCCACATGTAGCTGTAGTAGCCGGCTGTGTAGCCGCCGCCCATAGTGTGGCTGAAGTTTGTCATGCGGTAGCGAGGCAGTATCTGTGACGGAATACCGCGCTCGGCAAGTTTCTCTGCTTCAAAATCCATTACATTAAGTCCTTCGGGTATCTCTGTGAGTACATGCAGGTCCATGTCGCTGTACGAAGCGGCAATGTATTCCACAGTCGCAAATCCCTGGCCATATTTGTCGCTCTCCTGTATCTTCTCCACAAGCTCCATTGGAATAACCTCGCCGGTCCGGTAGTGCTTTGCGTAGATGGCAAGCACTTCGGGTTCCAGTGCCCAGTGCTCGTTTATCTGTGACGGCAGTTCAACAAAGTCGCGCTCTACGCCGCTTGCGCTGCTGTACTGTACATCGCGCATGAAGTTGTGCAGTGCATGACCGAATTCGTGGAACATTGTCTTTACATTGTCAATGCTCTGCAGTGCAGGAGTGTTGTCGGTGGCGGCTGTCATGTTGCAGCTGTTCACTACTATAGGGATTATGCGCTTGCCGTTCTCGTAGCTCTGTGGACGGAACGATGTACACCATGCACCGGCACGTTTGCTCTCGCGTGGGAAATTATCGCTGTAGAAGATGGCGAGAGTAGTGCCATCACGGTCAATAACCTCGTATGCCTTTGCTGTTGGTTCGTACTGTGGTACATCGGCTGTAATCTCCTTGAATGTGATGCCGTATAGCTTGTTGGCTACATAGAATATGCCTTTCATTACATTGCTCTCTTCCATGTAGTTGCGTATCTCCTGCTCATCTACCGCGAATTTTGCCTTCTTTGCCTTGTCGAGGTAGTACATGTAATCCCAACCGGCAGGCTCAAAGCTATGCCCCTCTTTGCGTATCTCGGCGCGTATGTCGTCGAGTTCCTCCTTTGCCTTTGCAACGGCAGGAGCCCATACCTGGTCGAGCAGTGCATAGACAGCCTCGGGGGTCTTTGCCATGCGCTCCTCAATAGCCATCTGTGCATAATTGCTGTAGCCCATCAGTTTTGCTTTCTCAAGGCGCAGAGTTACGATTTTTGCACAAACCTCCTTGCTGTCATACTCATTGCCCTGGTTGCCACGGTTGTAGTATGCCTTGTATACCTTCTCGCGCAGGTCGCGGTTCTCGCAGTACTGCAGTACAGGGTTACAGCTGGGGCGTTGCATGTTGAACATCCACTTGC
The DNA here is from genome assembly GCA_030535995.1 of Bacteroidales bacterium. Lineage (GTDB taxonomy): Bacteria > Bacteroidota > Bacteroidia > Bacteroidales > Bacteroidaceae > HGM04593. The sequence goes on along the minus strand of JAUNQV010000046.1, from coordinate 13,683 downwards.
CCGGCTGTCCGTTGTCGGCAGCCATCTTTGCTGCAGCATCTATATTTGCCTGTGGCAACCCTTTCAGCTCTTCAATGCTCTCGGCAACAACGAATGTGTTGTTTGTCTCATGCAGAAGGTTCTGCGAGAAGGTGAGCTGCAGCATTGAAAGTTCCTTGTTTATCTCGCGGAGCCTTCTCTTCTGTTCTTCGGTAAGGTTGGCACCGCTGTTGACAAAGCGCTTGTAGATATTCTCAAGAATTTTTGCCTGTTCGGGTGTAAGCGTAAGGCTCTCCCTGCTGTCGTAAACAGCTTTTACACGTGCAAAAAGTTTTTCGTTGAGGTAAATGTCGTCGTTGTGTGCCGAGAAGAGGGGTGACATCTCCTTCTGCAAAGCACGCATATCTTCGGTTGAGTTACTGCTCGACAATGGACTGAATGTGCCACGCACCTTGCGCAGCAGTTTACCGCACTGGTCAAGTGCAACAATTGTGTTCTCAAATGTCGGAGCATCGCTGTTGTTTACAATGGCATCAATTTCTGCTTTCTGCTCTTCCATGCCAAGCAGCATTCCTTCGCGGTAGTCACCGATTGTAATTTCGGAGAATGGTGCAATGCCATGTGGAGTATCGAACTCCGAAAGCAACGGGTTTGCCGGCTTCTCGGGCCCGCAACCGCATGTGGCTATAGCAACAGCCGCAGCCATAATCTGTTTCATAATCTTCATGTTGTAGTCCGGTTTAATAGTATAGATATTCAAGATGGGCAATTGCCACACCGTTAAATGTGTGCAATACCCTCAATTTCAATAAGTAGCTCGGGGCGGCAAATATCGGCAACGCTGTAGTGCTTTGGCACTGTAGGGTAGTGCTGCTGCATATACTCACTTGTTGCAGGTATATCGCACTCTCTTTTTACATATACCCGCAAGAGGTCATACTGCGCTCCTTTGTTCTTGGCAGGAATGTTGTCGGTTGCAATGAGTCTGTTCATAATCTCCATCGTCTCCGCAGCCTGTTCCACAGTGTTCTCTGTCCTGTTGCTGCACTCGCCTTTTATGGCTGCTGTGCCCGAAATGTAAATTGTGTTGCCAAGCAGGCGGGCGCGCTCGAATTTCGGGGTTGTGCGCTCATGCAACTCTTTTACCACGGTGCCGTCGAGTACCTTTTGCGAGTAACTGTGTGCCGCCACTTGCATGGGGTTGTCAATGGGCTTGTTTATTGCCGTTTCTCCTTTTATGGCGTAAAGCTCAATCATTACACCGCCACGTGTTGTGCCGATGCCTGTTGCTGCAGGGTAACCGTTTTTCCACTTGCATTTTCCATAGAAGATGCTTCGTGCATCGTTGAACTCCTGATAATTCTGGCTGCCGTCGTTCTTTACTGTGATATTCTCGATGTAGTTCCACTGGCGATAAATATCGCTCGGGCTGAACCCCTCGGTTGCGAGAATATTTTCAATGGCTGCAAAAATATCTTTTGCCTGCTCGAATGTGCTCAACGAAATATCTCCCGGAATAATACCCTCTGTAATAAGCTCCTTTGTAGATCCACGCTCCAGAACTTTGTAACGGCTGTGGTGCGTAATCTGTGCATCGTTGTCGGTAAGGTATGTAACCTCGGCAATGAGAGTGTCGCAACTGCTCTTTTGTGCAATGAAACTCACAAGCGGAGCTTTGCTGCCGAAGAAATCGTTTACCGTGCAATGCAACTCCCTGTTCATTGTGAGATACTCGCGATTGTCGGCCGGTAACCCGAAGAAAGAAATCTTAAGAGCACGGTTCCCGTCGATGCGTGCACATATATCTTGGCACATAGCCTTTAATGTGCCATATTCTGTTGCTGTAATAACAATCTGCTCTTTATGAAACATCGCTTTTCTCTTTATCCCACAATAAGAAACCGCTTAAATCCCAAAAAACGCAATATTAATTTAAACAGTTTCATAATCCTTGCGAAGATACAAAATAAATTTAAAAGTTGTAGCCGGCAATGCAACTATTTGAATAGTTTGAAACGCAATCGCAATGTCCCGTTCTCGAATGTGTGGCTGATGATGCAGAATGTGCCAATCTCGCATGTGTTATCAACGTGCGTACCTATGCAGGCACATGTGTCATAATTGCCTACACGTACAATGCGCAGCGTTTCACTCGCATCTGCCGGCAGCTTGCCAAGGTCAACACCATCGGGAACATTCTCGCGGGTTACGAATTCTGTTGTTACAGGCAGATGTTGCGCGATGACTTCGTTTACACGGCTTTCAATCTCTGCAATCTGCTCATCTGTGGGCGCGCAGGGCAGGTTGTAGTCGCACTTACTTTTCTTGCGCTCAATATGTGCATTACGGCTGCGCTCACATCCGAACATCCTCACCATAGTCTGGTTAAGGATGTGCTCCACTGTGTGCATAGGCGGGTACTCAGCCTTGTTATGTTCGTTTAATTGCGGTTTTTCCATTTATTGGTTTTGTTGGTTGATGAGGTTTACAACTACTTTTACCATTATATCTTTCTCTTCGGTGCGGCTCTCTGCAATCATAAGCGTTAAGGCCACAAGGGTGTTGTCTGCTATTCGTTTGCTGCCGTCTGGGCGGTAGAGTATTCCGTTACGCTCCATAAACCAAAGGAACAGCATTGCAGCGATGCGTTTGTTACCGTCGCTGAATGAGTGGTTCTTCGTTACAAGGTAGAGTAGCATTGCAGCCTTCTCCTCAATGCTGGGGTATAGTTCTACTCCACCAAATGTCTGATATATCTGCCCGATAGAACTTTTGAAAGAGTTGTCTTTTTCATTTGCAAACAGTTTGCTCTCGCCGAATTTGTCTTTGAGGCTCATAATTGCTTCCATTGCATTCTCGTATGTCGCGTGGAAGCGTTCTTCCTTTGTGATGTTTTCTATCGTCAGTTGCTGGTAATCGTAACGGTCGAGTGTGTCGAGGGCATAAACATAGTCGCTTACAACCGAGAAGAGTCCTTTTGATTGTTCATCGGTCAGTTTTTCCTGTGAATGTACAGTGTGCGCAAGTAAACGGACAACATCTTTGAGTTCATTGTAATGCTCAATTCTTATCTTGTCGTTTATGGCATATCCTTTTACAATGTAGTCTTTCAGCACTCTGTTTGCCCAAATGCGGAACTGTGTGCCTCTGATGGAGTTGACTCTATAACCAACAGATATTATCATGTCAAGGTTATAGTATGGGATTTCACGTGTAACTTGTCGTTTTCCCTCTTTTCGAACTTGTGCAATTTTTGCACAGGTTGATTCTCTTTCCAATTCTCCAATTTTATACACATTGTTTATATGACGCAGTATGGATGTTCTATCTGTGTCAAAAAGTAATGCCATTTGGCTTTGAGACAGCCACACTGTCTCGTTTTCTAACTTTACATCAAGCGACACAACATTATCCTCACTTGTGTAAATTACAATTGGTGATGTGTCAAACTCTCCGTTATGCATGGGCGGGTACTCCTGTTTGCCTGCGGCGAACTTGCTCGCGCTCGGTATAATACAAGTGCGTTTGTCTTCTGCACCCACTGAACCGCAACTTGGTTTATCTTCGTTAAGTATCGGTGTTTTCATTGTTGTTTGTTCTTTTGCAGTTTCAATAAGCACTATTTCCCGGTCTTTAGGTATAGGTTGTTGCGCTGAATGTAATTCATATTCTTCATTATGGCTCTTTTGCGCTTTTGAATGTATCTGCTTGGCTTCTTTGAACTGTAGTGTCGCGGGTTGGGTAGGGTGGCTGCTATAAGTGCACACTCTTCGCTGGTCAGTTCACCGGGCGTTTTCCCGAAATTGGCTTGTGCTACAGCTGCGATGCCATAGAGCCCCTCACCGGTTTCTATGCTGTTGAGGTATACCTCCATTATGCGCTCTTTTCCCCACATAAACTCTATAAGGGTAGTAAAGTATGCCTCTAATCCTTTTCGCACCCATGAGCGGCCGTGCCACAGAAACACATTCTTTGCTGTCTGCTGGCTTATAGTGCTTGCTCCGCGTAGTTTTTTCCCTTTTTCAGCCTCTTTACGTGCTTTTTCAATCTCTTCCCAGTCAAATCCGTTGTGCAGCACAAAACGGTTGTCTTCGGCTGCTATTACTGCAAGCTGCATGTCGGGGGTAATCTCTTCAAGCGGTGTCCATGTATGGTTTATCGGAACATCTTCACCAAAATACCGCGCAAGCATCAGCGGTGTGCCCGGAACGGGTACAAAAGCATAGACTGCTACCCACAATATCGTAATAATGAATAGTGTGAGCAGCAGTCGGAATATGTATTTTGCAATCTTTTTCACTAAATGCATTGGAACAGCTTTTTTCTTCAGCCTCCCGTCATTTATTCTATTTTGAGGTGTGCTTCAGGAAGAGGCTCAAGTCAAAGTATATGCGTCTTGATTGGAATTCGGGTGTAGGCTCGACAATTATTATACTGCATAGTGTCTCGGTGTCGAGGTCGCGGGAAATCTCATTCTGTATCCCAAGCTGGTGGTAGAGAACATAGTTCTGGTCGTCGGGAGAAATTACACGGAATGCAGTGCTGCTGCTTTTGCCATCGCCGTACTTTACAATCATGTCGAGTATTCCCAAATACTTTTTTGCGTATGACTGGTACTCCTCGTCGCTCTTGCCAAGTGCTTTGGATGTATTGATGAGGTTGAACAGGGCGTTGAGGCTCACCGGGTTGTATTCGAGAATTTTTTTAGCGGTCTTGTATGCCTCGGCGTTGTTGCCCTCATCGTGGTACTTCTTCAGTGCCTTCTCGTTCTCGTCGTGTCCCGGGTTGTACTGCGGAGTAAAGGCCTGGCCGTAATATATAAGAGCAATATCATCGACGCGAAGCAGAGGGTCGTCGTTCATGTACAACGAGAGAATGTCGTTGTAGTATGTCTTCTCGTTCTTTACTATCTCTTCGATTGTTGCATTGTCGAGAACTACCTGTGCACCAGCTGTTGCGGTTGCAAGTATTATTGCTATTGTTGCTAAAATCTTTCTCATAATGTCAAATCTTTTGTTTATAGTTTGAATTTAATAATTACACCGTTGCAGGCGGGAACCGTTACATTAATCTTGTCGTGTGGGTTAAACGGCAGGTCAATGCTCTGGTCTGTCAATAGTTCGGTCGCCTTCTGCTGGTAGTTGTCGTAGGTGGCACCGAAATATGCAAATGCCTCCTCGGGAATAGTTACGCTGCACTCCTTGTCGCTGTCGCTGAAGTTTGTCACAACGAGCAGCAGTTCATTCTCTTTGCCACGCAGGTATGAGAATATCTGGCGTGTATCGTACTTGTCGCTGTGGGGGTTGGCATATTGCAATCCGTAGAACACTCCGCTTTTAAGTGCTTCCTCTTTGTTGCAAAGGTTGAGCAGCTTTGAGTGGAATGTCTGCAATGCTATCTCATCCTTTGTGAGGTTCTCGGTTGTGTAGTCGCCATTGCCTCTCCATCTTCTCAAAGTGTCAACACTCCAGTAGTCGAATATTGTCGTGCGGCCATCGACACCGCTGTATCCCTCTTTGTCCATGCCACGCTCGCCAAGCTCCTGGCCGGCGTAGAGCATGAACGGCTCTGTACCCACTGTTGCCGAGACAATCAGGGCTGCGAGTGCGCGTGTGGCGTTGGCTGCAAAAAAGTCCGAAGCAATGCGCTGCTCGTCGTGGTTCTCAAGGAAGGTGAGCATGTGCTGGCGAATATCGGCAGTGCTCTGCAGTGCATAGCTGATGTCGCTTGCCGATGCCTGTCCGTTCATTACGCTGCGCAGTGTATCGTAAAGCCCTACCTTGTCATAGAGATAGTCGAAATGTCCATCTTTAATGAATGAGCGGTAGATATGTGGCTGGTAAATCTCACCTATGAATATTATTCCGGGGAACTCCTCCTTTATCTTGGGTACAGCCCAGCTCCAGAATTCAACCGGTGTCATCTCCACCATGTCGCAACGGAAGCCGTCAATGCCCTGCGATGCCCAATATCTTAAAATCTTAAGCATCTTTACCCAGGTGTTCGGTACCGGGGAGAACTGGCGGTTGCCTGTGCGGTAGTCAATGCCGTAGTTCAGTTTCACGGTGTCATACCAGTCGTTGCGGCCCGGTGAACCGAAGCAGTCGTTACCGGTGGCACGTAACGGAGTTTCGCTGTACTCTTCATCGGCGCAATCCTTTGCATCTATGTTGCAACCGAAAGAGTTGTCCCCAAGGTAGTAGAAATTGTTGTGCCCTACAAAAAAAGTATCCTTTTCGTCGTGCTCTCCGAAACAGTATGTACCCTTTGGCGTGTTGTCGCTATGGTAGTGGCGGGCAACATGGTTGGGAATGAAGTCCATTATAACCTTCATGCCGGCCTTGTGTGTGCGCTCCACAAGTGCCTTGAACTCCTCGCGGCGTTTACTTACGTCAACAGCAAGGTCGGGGTCGTTGTCGTAATAGTCCTTGATGGCGTATGGTGAGCCAGCCTCGCCCTTTACTATTGCCGGGTGGTCTTCGGGAATTCCATCCTTGGCATAGCTTGTGCGTGTAGTGTGCTCGATTACTCCAGTGTACCATATATGTGTGGCACCGAGCTTGCGTATAGCATGCAAGGCCTTTGGGGTAATGTCGTTGAATTTGCCGCAACCGTTCTGCTCAATGGTTCCACCTGCAACACAATCGGCGTTGCTGTTGCCGAAGAGGCGTGGCAGCATCTGGTATATGATAATCTTTTCAGTCATTGTTTCTCTGTTTTTCAATGTAATATCATGCCTTTATGGCTGCTTTTATCTTTTTAATCAGTCCTTGCTGAACGCAGCCCGGCCCAAACTCGGCGAACTCCTCGGCACCGTCGTTAATCATTCGGGTAATGGTGGCAGTCCAGCGCACAGGCGCAGTGAGCTGTGCAATAAGGTTCTCCTTTATCTCCTGCGGAGCGGAGTGGGGCATTGCATCCACATTCTGGTATACCGGGCAACGTGGAGTGTGGAATTCGGTGCTCTCAATCGCTTTTTCAAGTTCCTCCTTTGCCGGTTGCATGAGTGGCGAGTGGAATGCTCCGCTGACATTCAGCGGCAATGCTCTCTTTGCTCCGGCCTCCTTCAGCTTCTCACATGCTCTGTTCACCCCTTCAATGCTGCCCGAAATTACTATCTGTCCCGGGCAGTTGTAATTAGCGGCAACTACAATGTCGCCCTCCTCGTTTATCTGTGAACATACGTTCTCGACAATGCTCTCCTCAAGCCCAATTATGGCGGCCATTGTCGATGGCTCGGCCTCGCATGCCATCTGCATTGCAAGGGCACGTTTGTAGACAAGTTTCAGCCCATCCTCAAAAGTGAGGGCTCCTGCTGCCGTGAGTGCCGAAATCTCTCCAAGAGAGTGCCCGGCTACCATGTCGGGGGCAAACTCCTCACCTTGTGCTATAGCAGAGATTACCGAGTGCAGGAATACTGCCGGTTGTGTAACCTTTGTCTGCTTCAGCTCCTCGTCACTGCCGTTGAACATGATGTCGGTTATGCGGAAACCTAAAATATCGTTAGCCTTTTCAAAATATTCTCTTGCAACAGGCGAGTTTTCGTAGAGTTCTTTTCCCATTCCGCTGAACTGCGCCCCTTGTCCTGTAAAAACAGCTGCTTTCATTATAGATGATTTAAATTACTATTGTCGTGCCACAATATTTGCGGCAGTTTGTCGTTTCTAAAAATATACAACTTACCGGTAACTTGGTGCCGAACGAAAATTGTATGTTTTGCAAATACATTGCCGATGTTGCAAAGATAGTGATTTTTTCTTCCTTCGAGGCTCATTTTATATTTATAATGTTGCCTTTCTTTGAAAAAATGCTAACTTTGCAATATTTTGTGAAACGATATTGTTAACTATTGTTTACTTTTGACCGAAACACATAAATTATGTTAAAGATAAAATTTCTTGCAACATTTGTTGCCGTTCTATTTGTGTCGCAATTTGCAATGGCGCAGTCCTCGGGGAGTGGAAACCGTAGCAAATCGGGGCAGCCGTCCCGTGAGCTACGTGGCAAAGAGGTTGTTCCCGCCGGCTTGCCGAGTGCAAACGAGGTTATGACCGACAAGCAGGTCGTGAAGTTCATTAAAGAAGAGCAGAAGAAAGGAACTCCCAATTCCGAGATAATAGCAAAGCTGCTTTTAAAAGGCGTTACAGAGTCGCAGCTTATCCGCATCCGCGAGGAGTATCTATCGTCGCAGGGCGATGCGCTGTTGGTAGAGGATGAAATAAAAGGCGGTGAGTCGGTACCCACAAGAAGCCGCGAGAAAAGCCAGTTTGCCTCTCTTGCATATACAGTGGACTCGCTCGACGTAGTTATCCCCGACTCTCTTGAACTGCTTGAACTGAAAGAGAAACTGAAAAGGAAAAAAGAGATATTCGGCCATAATATATTTGCCAATAAAGCATTGGTCTTCGAACCCAATACCAATATGGCAACTCCCGAGAACTATCGCCTTGGCCCCGGTGATGAGGTTATTATCGATGTGTGGGGTGCATCGCAATCGACTTTCCGCGATTTTATCTCTCCCGACGGTTATGTAAATATTGATATGCTCGGTCTTGTCTATCTCAACGGTATGAGTGTCAAGAGCGCGAACGAATATCTTAAGGAGCAGTACAGCCAGATATTCTCCGGCATATCGGGCGACTCGCCCAATGCCGAGATAAAGCTAACTCTCGGGCAGGCCCGTTCAATTCAGGTGCGTGTCATGGGCGAGGTTGTGAACCCGGGTACATACACCGTGTCGTCATTCGCATCGGTTTTTCATGCACTCTACCTTGCCGGCGGTGTAACCGAAATTGGAACAATGCGCGAAATAAAAATCTCGCGTAACAACAAGGTGGTTTCTACACTCGATATTTATGATTACCTTCTCAACGGAAAAACCGGTGGCGATATCACACTTGCCGACGGTGATGTCATTACTGCTTCCACATACATCTCGCTTGTCAATGTCGAAGGTGGCGTAAAACGTCCAATGTACTACGAAATGAAAGAAGGCGAAACCGCTTTCGATCTGCTTTCGTATGCCGGAGGCTTTGCCCGCAACGCCTATCGTGGCGATGTGAGAATAGAGCGTGTAGGCAAGAAAGAGATGCAGATATTCACACTCGACGAGCAGGCACAGAGAGGCTTCCTCATCAAGGATGGTGATATAATGACAGTCGATACCATTGCAAATACTTATGAAAACATCATTGAGGCCAAAGGTGCATTTTTCCGTCCCGGAAAGTTTCAGCTCGGTGCTGTAAAGAGCGTCAAGGAACTTGTGGAAATCGCGGGCGGTCTCAAACCCGATGCATACATCAACCGCGCAATCCTTAACCGTCGTTTGCCCGACATGACAATGGAGAACCTCTCTGTCGACATAAAAGGTATAATGGATGGAACAGTCGCCGATATCGAACTCCGCAACAACGATGTACTCTTTGTGCAGTCGATACAGGATATGCAGGAGATACAGTATATCAATATATTCGGTGAGGTTGCTTTCCCGGGAAAATACAAGTATGCGTTGAATACAAAAGTTGAAGATGTAATTCTCATGGCCGGTGGCTTGACCGAGCGCGCAGCAACCGCAAGGGTAGAGGTCGTGCGCAAGAACTACGACCCATATTCAGTCACCTCAAGCGACACGCTTTCTACAGTCTACACATTTGAAATCGACAACGAACTCAATGTGAGCGGTGATGCCGATTTTGTCCTCATGCCATACGATGCCATTTATATACGTCGTTCGCCATCCTATGTTGAGCAGAGAAATGTGCAGATAGAAGGCGAGGTCTCTTTTGCCGGTACATACGTGATAAACAACAAGAACATGCGCTTGAGCGACCTCGTGAACATGGCAGGAGGCGTTACCCGCGGAGCCTATGTAAAAGGTGCCCGTCTCGAAAGGAAACTCTCGCTCGAAGACCGCGCAAGAATGGAACAGACTCTTAAAATTGTACAGCGTCAGATGGATTCTGTCGACATCGCCAAGATTGTAGTTCCCGAGGTACAGAGTGTGGGTATCAACCTCGAAAAGGCTCTGGCAAACCCCGGTGGCGAGTTCGACCTCTTGCTCTCTTCAGGTGACAAGCTTGTTATACCCGAATATGAGAATACAGTAACCATCAGCGGTAATGTGATGTACCCCAATACAGTGTCTTATAAAGATGGTGAGAACCTCAAATACTATATAAACCAGGCCGGAGGCTATGGTCTCAACGCCAAGAAATCAAAGGCAATCATTGTCTATAAGAACGGTACGGTAGCCCGTGCAAAGAACAGAGCCTCATATATCGAGCCGGGCTGCGAAATAATTGTTCCCACAAAGATAAAGAGCAAAGGAATGACAACAGCCGAAATTTTCTCTCTTGCATCAACATCGGCATCGTTGGCCACTGTCATAATATCATTGATAAACTATATATCCAAATAGTATGTTAAGCAGTTCATTCAAGAACGTAGATGTTCTTCAGCTGATAAAAAAAATATGGTTAAGCAGGTATAGTCTGCTCAAGAGCTGTTCGGTAGCATTTGTCTTGTCGCTCGTCATAGGTTTCAGTATACCCAAGACCTATCAGTCGGAGGTTGTGCTGGCACCCGAAACTTCAAAATCACCCTCTTTGGGTGCATTGGGCTCAATAGCTTCATTGGCCGGTTTTGATATGTCTAGCCTTAAACAGGAAGATGCCATATATCCGGAACTGTATCCCCAGATAGTCTCTTCGTCAGTGCTGCTTGAAGAACTCTATGGCATGAAGGTAACCTCTTCCGATGGCACGGTTAACTGCACACTATACCAGTATATCTCCAAAGAACAGAGCAAGGCCTGGTGGGAGTATATTGTTGACCTGCCCTTGAAGTTGAAGAAAATGATATTTCCAGCCAAAGAGGTTGCCGCATCATCTTCATCCGATTCTACAGCGGTATCTTACAAAATGTACTCCGAAGCACAGAGCAACATTATGAACAAGATGCGCAAGATGATATCTTGTACCGTAGACGTGGGCAACGATGTAGTGACAATCACCGTAGATATGCAGGACCCGCTCATTGCAGCACAAGTGGCCGACAATGTGGCAAGGCTGTTGCAGGAGTATGTCACACGTTACAGAGTAAACAAATCCTATCAGGATTACGAATATGCCAACACTCTGTACGAAGAGGCGCGCGACAATTACTATAGCATACAGTCCAAGTTTGCCGAGTATCTCGACAGACATGCGCTGGGAACAATGAAGAACAGTGTCAGGACAACCGAGGATAGAATGGAGGATGAACTTGCTCTTGCCTATACTCTTTATAGTCAGGTAGCACAGCAGAAAGAGATTGCACGTGCCAAAATACAGGAGCGTACCCCCGTCTTCTCTGTAATCCAACCGGCCGAGGTGCCCATTCTGCCGGTATCGCCACGTAAGATGTTTATAGCAATATCCTTTGTCCTGCTGACTTTCTTCGGGCATGTTGTATGGCTTATGATTGCAGGCGAGGTAAAAAAGGTTTTTAAACGCAGGAACAACTGAAAATGAAACTCTTGTCAAGCCTTGGTAGGTATCGTAGGGTGATAGCCAATTTTTTTTCACTGTCACTCATAAACGGAGTGAGTTACTTGATAGCTCTCTTTCTGGTACCTTATTTGCTTCATGTGGTTGGCGAGGAACGCTATGGTGCCTATCTGTTCATTTATGTTGTCGCTCAATACCTTATGTTGGTGGGCAATTATGGTTTCAAGTATTCCGCTACAAGGTTGGTTTCTGTATTTCGCGACGATAAAGAAAAAGTCAATGCCATATTCAATGCCACTATGTGGGCGCGTGTGCTGCTCACTGTTCCGGCAGTATTGGCAGGATATGCTCTTGTATATCTTTTTATGGACAGTGACGATATCCTTATGTATCTCTTTTCTCTTGGAATGGTGTTTGGGGATATACTCATACCCTCATGGTTGTTCCAGGGTATGGAACGCATGAAATACCTCACGATAGCCACTGTCGTTTCCAAGCTGGTGTTTGCATTGCTTATTTTTGTGTTTATAAGGTCGCAGGAACAGTATGTCTATGTGCTTCTGCTGCACTCTTTTGGTTATATCGCCTCGGGACTGTTGAGCCTTTATCTTGCAGTAAAACAGTTCGGAATAAAACCCGGCTTTACCACTTTCGCTGCTATGAAAGAGCAGATTAAGGATGGGTGGAATGTCTTTGTCTCAAACATTGGAATGGAGGTCTACCGTAATTCCAACGTGGTTCTTTTGGGTGCGCTTGTAGGTGATGCCGCCGCCGGAATATTCGGCGCGGTAGAGAAACTGATAAAGGCTGCACAGACAATATTCAACGCTTTGCCAATGGCAATATATCCGTACATCAGTCATCGCTTTTACAATGCAGAGACAAAAAATAATGTGTCTACAATATACAGAATGCTTAAATGGTCTGTTCTTTTCTTGCTGCCTGTAGCAATAATAATAGGGCTCTGTAACCCGTTTATTGCAAAATATCTTGCTTTGCCGGTTGATATTGTCAGTGGAATTGTATGGCTTATAGTTCCGGCGCTTCTCTTCGGCTGTCTTAATTATATTTCGGGCATTGTAGGCTTGGTGAATCTTGGTGCGTCAAGACTTTTTCAAAAGAATATATGGATTGCCGGAATTTCCAGTGTCGCATTTATGCTTCTTACGTGCCGTAGCTACTCATATTATGCAGCTGCAGCAGCATGGACTTTGGCCGAACTGATTCTGCTTGTGCTCTGTATTCTTTCGTTGAACCGATTAAAGGCGAAAGTGTAATGGGAGTGCTTGAATTCATATCGTTATTGGCTCTCTTCCTCGAAATTGCCGTGTTGGCTTTTTTCGAATATAAAATGTGGCATACAATGTACACTCCTCTTAATGTACTTATGTTGCCCTATGCAATAGTCCTTCTCCTCACCATTGCCGTGTCGGGGAATTGGGGTATAGCGGAATTCTACTACCCGAGCATTCTTGTATGGATGATAGGGCTTCTTATATTTGCAATTCCCAGTTATTTCTTTGCATTTTTTCTGAAAGAGAAAATGGACCAGTGGGGTACCTGCGCAATAGAGGACAATATAAACATGAAGTTCTTGAATATACTCACAACAATATTGTTGTTGCTGTTTGCCTACCGCTTTGTGGCAGTCTTCAGTATGGGGCGCTTCATGATAGGTTCCGAGGATTTTGGTGAACTTTTCTGTGGTAAGGGGGTGTGGGGGCATCTTCACCGTCTGCTCCATGTGCTGCTAATGCTGTATATATTCAAGTATGACAAAAAACATCGTTATTACCTCTTCTTTATCTTCGGAATGTTGTTTGTGACATTCATGTATGGTGTAAAATCATGGATACTTATTCCGTTGATGGGAGGTTTATTGATGCGTCTTTATACAGGGAAAATGAAACTGAAACTGTCGCTTGTGTTAAAAGTGGCAATACTTGGTTTTCTGGTCTTTTTTGTCAGCTACTTCCTCTCCTTGTTCATAGCAAAAGATGGTGAGGCAAACATAGATGCTGTAATACAGTTCATTGTCAATATATTTGTCCATTATTTCGTTAGTGGTGTGTTGGGGTGGAGTCAAGACCTGCAGGCAGGAATTCTTGAGGTTCCCAATTTTGATGTACTTATAATTAATGTATTGAATATTGTTTCACTCTTCACCGGTGACGAATTTATCAATGCTATCAATCCTGTATTCATACATAATGGTATA
>JAUNQV010000137.1 GCA_030535995.1 Bacteroidales bacterium | reverse complement strand
GGCAAGGTTGTGCTCTACCAACTGAGCTATTTCCGCATAATTTCAATTTGCTCTTAAGTTTTGCTCATCCTTGCCAAGGTTGGCACCTTATTCTATTGGGGCAAGGTTGTGCTCTACCAACTGAGCTATTTCCGCATAATTTCAATTTGCTCTTAAGTTTTGCTCATCCTTGCCAAGGTTGGCACCTTATTCTATTGGGGCAAGGTTGTGCTCTACCAACTGAGCTATTTCCGCGTTACCACTCAACACCGCGTTGTGTTTCGCTTAACGGGTGCAAAGGTAGTACAAAATTTCAAACATGCAAAACTTTTTGAACAAAAAAATCGGTTATTTTATTACAATAATTAAAAAAAATGTGACACATATAAAAACCACTCATCAAATACAACATCCGAGACAGGAAATAATCGCTTACTTTCCTACTCAAGACATACTCGCAACTACGACAAAAAAAATTGCTTCGATTCAAAGCAACGATAAATATACTGCAAGCCGCCGGCACTATATTATATATTATAATGTACGCGCGCGATAGGAGCACATAACAAATAGACAGAAAAAGAACAAGAAAAACAACGCTCCACCGCTTTTAACCTGCTTTAACAAGCGCCAGAACAAGCCTATTCTGCCATTATTTCAGTATTATCGATAAATAATTAACATTTTGTCAAAAGAAGCAAAAACCACCCAAAACGCAGATTTCATTAATAATCAATAGTTTAACAAAACAGACCGCTAAATTATTGAAGAAAAATCAAGAAAATACAAGAAAACGAACTTTTTGCACAAAAGACAAAAAATGAGTAAAAAAGCCTCGAATCGAACATTTTTATAAAAAAACTGCCAACCTGTTGAAAAAAAACTCTTAACTTATTTTAAAGTTATTGCTAAAAGTTGTATCTTCGCGACATTAATTTCCATTTTTACCGATGGGATTTATAACAAAAAGACACTAATTCATTATTATTATTAACTTAAATTCATTGTTATGAAAAGAGTGCTATTTCTATTGGCCTTTATCTGCATGGGTATAGGCATGGCAACAGCGCAAACCTCAAAAGTCACCGGTAAGATTTACTCGGAGGCAGATGGTGAGCCTGTTATCGGAGCCTCAGTTCTTGTTATGGGTACCAACCTTGGTGCCAGCACAGACATTGAGGGTAATTTTACAATTGAAAATGTACCTGCTTCAGCAACAACACTCCGCATTTCCTACGTAGGATTGGCTACACAGGAGGTTCAGATTGTAAGAGGCAAAGCTATGAAGGTTATCATGACAGAGGACGCAGCCGTTCTCGACGATGTTATGGTCGTAGCCTACGGTACAGCAAAGAAATCGGCATTTACAGGTTCTGCATCTGTAATCAAGGCCGAGAAGATTGAACAGCGTCAGGTTTCAAACGTAACCAACGCACTTTCAGGTACTATCGCCGGTGTTCAGACACAGAGCTCAAACGGCCAGCCGGGTACAAGCTCTACTGTACGTATCCGTGGTATCGGTTCACTCTACGCAAGCAACACTCCTCTTTATGTTGTTGACGGTATTCCTTTCGACGGTGATATCTCTTCTATCAACACCGCCGATATCGAGAACATGTCAGTATTGAAGGACGCTGCTGCTGCTGCCCTTTACGGTGCACGTGGTGCCAACGGCGTCATCATGATTACTACAAAGAAAGGTAAGAGCCACGATGCACGTGTTTCACTCGACGCACGTTGGGGTATCAACGAGCGCCAGATTGGCAAATACGATGTTCTTGGTTCAACAAACAAGTACATGGAGACCCTTTATCAGGCATACCGCAACGCCGCTCTTTACAACCTCAACTACGATGCTGCAAGAGCACACGCTTATGCAAACTCCAAACTGTTCCCCGATTTGGGTTATCAGATCTACACCCTCAACGGTGCAGAAGGCCTCATCGCCCCCAACGGTTTGGTTGACCCACGCGCAACACTCGGTTACAGCGACGGAACATACTTCTTCACACCCGATGACTGGACCGATGGTACTATCGACAACCAGATGCGTCAGGAGTACAACCTCTCTGTTTCAGGTGGTACAGACAAGTTGAACTACTACTTCTCTGCAGGTTACCTTCAGGATGGTGGTGTTATCGAGAATTCAGGTTTCGACCGTCTCTCTACACGTTTGAGCGTAGACTACCAGGCAAAGAAATGGTTGAAGATTGGTACAAACCTCTCTTATGTAAACAGTGAAAGCCGCTACCCCGGTGAGCAGACAACTACAAACTCTTCAGGTAACGCCTTCTTGCTTGCAAACATGATTGCTCCTGTTTATCCTATGTACGTTCGCAACATCGACGGCACAATCATGAAGGATGCACAAACCGGCCGCAACATTTACGACTACGGTAACGGTCAGACAGGTTACACACGTAACTGGATGTCTATGTCAAACCCCATGAGCGACCTTCTCTACAACACAGAGGAGTACCTTATGGACATCTTCAACGGCAAATGGTATGCCGAGATCACTCCATTCAAGGGCTTCAAGCTCA
The DNA here is from genome assembly GCA_030535995.1 of Bacteroidales bacterium. Taxonomy (GTDB): domain Bacteria; phylum Bacteroidota; class Bacteroidia; order Bacteroidales; family Bacteroidaceae; genus HGM04593. Next base: position 2,074 of record JAUNQV010000137.1, on the reverse strand, counting down.
CAGCATCATTGAGTACATACATCGACAACACACGCTACCACAGCGTAGGCAACAACAAATATGGCCAGAGCGCAAGCTACGGTGGTACTGTTACACAGGACTACACACGCACAGAGGCCTTCAACCAGCAGTACCTCGCCAACTACGAGTTCAGCCTTGGCAAGAACAACTTCGACCTCTTGGCAGGTTACGAGGCATACGACCTCCGTGGTGAGAACTCTTGGGCAACAGGTCAGAACTACTACAAGGATGGTGACTGGACAGTAAACAACACTATCGACCAGAAACGTGGCGGTGGTTCAGCTTACGAATACTCTACACGCGGTATCTTCGGCCGTATCAACTGGAACTGGGATGAGAAATACTTCTTGAGCGGTTCTTACCGTCGCGATGCCTCTTCTCGTTTCCACCCGGACAACCGCTGGGGTGACTTCTTCTCTGCATCAGCAGCTTGGGTTATCAGCAAGGAAGACTTCATGAACGACCTCGACTGGATCGACATCCTCAAAGTCAAGGCTTCTTTCGGTCAGCAGGGTAACGACAACATCGGTAACTACTATGCATACCTCGACCAGTACACAGTAACAGGTGCCGACGGTTCATTCTCCGATGGTCTTCTCGCATACAAGGGTAACAAAGAGATTACATGGGAAAAGAGCAACTCATTCAACATCGGTGCCGACTTCTCACTCTTCAAGGGCAAGCTCGACGGTACAGTTGAATACTTCAGCCGCAAGACAAGCGACATGCTTTACAACAAGCCTGTAGCAAACTCTAACGGTTACGGTAGCATTCCTATGAACATCGGTTCAATGACCAACAGCGGTGTTGAGGTTGAGCTCAACGCAAACCTCGTTGACCGCCGCAACTTCAAGTGGAACGTATTTGCAAATGCAACATTCGTAAAGAACGAGATTAACGAGCTCCACCCCGAGCTTAACGGTGAGTACATCAGCGGTTCAAGTATCCTCCGCGAGGGCGATTCAATGTACCAGCTATACCTTGTTAAGTACCTGGGCGTTGACCCCAACACCGGTCTTGCACTCTACCATGCTAATTACACAGCCGACGAGTGGTTCAAGAAGACTATGACAGCCGAGGATTACAAGGCTCTTACAGCCGAGGGTAACGAAGAGGCTTACAAGGCAGCAGTTACAGCATACGACCAGAACCCCGAAGCTTATGTAACAAGCGACTGGAACAAGGCATACGACACCGGCCGTGAGGCAACAGGCGACCTTATGCCCGATGTATATGGTGGTTTCGGTACATCAATCGAGTTCTACGGCTTTGACTTCGGCATCCAGTTCTCTTACCAGCTTGGCGGTAAAATCTGGGACTACACATATCAGGATTTGATGCACGGCGGTGCTATTGCCGATGTTGGTAGCAACTGGCACAAGGATATCGCAAATGCATGGACTCCCGAGAACCGCATCACCGATGTTCCACGTTTGAACACACAGGACAACTTCACTAACTCAAGTTCTGACCGTTGGTTGGTTTCTTCAAACTACCTTTCAATCAACAACATCACTCTTGGTTACACACTACCCAAGAAGTTCACACGTTCACTCGGTTTGAACTCTGTACGCATTTACGGTGCTGCCGACAATGTTGCACTCTTCTGCGCACGCAAGGGTATGGACCCACGCCAGAGCTATACAATGAGTACCACAGCAACCTACGGTGCATTGCGCACAATTTCAGGTGGTATCAAGGTAACATTCTAATAATTTAAATTGAGACCAATATGAAAAATTATAAATTCAAATTCATCGCATCGGCATTTGCAGCCCTCACACTTGTTGGCTGTAACGACCTCGATACAGAGCCCCTTGGTTCTACTATCACTGCCGACCAGAAGGAGGCTACGGTTGAGGCAAACCCCGAGAGAATTAAAGCGAGTGTTGCCGCTATGCCTTCGTTGTTCTACGACTTTGGTAAAGTCTTGGGCGAGAGCTACCACAGCGACTTTGGCTACCCCGCCATCATGATGTGGAGCGACTCACGCGGTACTGACATGGTTTCACCCGTAACAGGTTACAACTGGTTCAGCAGCGCAGTAGAGTAC
>JAUNQV010000136.1 GCA_030535995.1 Bacteroidales bacterium | reverse complement strand
GACGGATATTTAGCAAGTTGTATAGCAACAGTAATTTTAAAAGAGAAACCGGCACTATCAAAAACACAACAAACAACCGTCCAAATAGCGGAGATAGGGCAAATGTTGTTTGAGCGATGCATATCCTGTTGCTGTTACTCCGTGAAAAGCGAGTTCTTTTGCCCCCGATATTTGGACGAGAAGTTGTTTGAGGCAAATTTTGCGTGACCGAGGAATGTCGCTTGCGACTTGTGAGCAAAACGCAAAATGACTGTTTTTGCTTGTGCCGGGCGTTTTGGTACTTTTGAGCGACAAAAGTACATGATAGAGCGACAACAAGAAGAATAAAAGATAACTGATTAAGGGTAAAACGAACCTTGGAATAAAGATATCTTGGATAGAAATTAATCGTACATGTACAATATTAACCACAGTAAATTTCTACTGAGCCGAAAAACGACAAAAAAAACAAAGAGACGAAGAAGAAAACAAATAATATTTGTTATAGTAAAGTAAAATTTATATTTTTGTGGAATTAGAGTCGAAGAACCACAAGAAAGTACACCGCATGAAATATGGTTATATAAAATCGGCAGTTGCAGTTCCGGCTATAATAACCGGAGACTGCTCATTCAATGCCCGTCAAATCATCGACGCAATAGACAAACTTGACGGAGAAATGGCAGAGCTGATACTCATGCCGGAACTTTGCCTCACATCGAGCAGTTGTGGAGACCTGTTAACACACCCGGCATTCATACAACAAAGCATGGAAGCACTACGTGGCATTGTCGAAACAACCTTCAACAAAGAGGTCATTGTAGTAATAGGTGCTCCAATAGCACATAAGAACTCAATCTACAACTGCGCTATAGTAATATATAAAGGTAATATCAAAGGCATTGTGCCAAAAACCGTTCTGCGCAGCACACCCACAAATGAAAACCGCTGGTTCACAAGCAGCAGCGCACTCACCAAAGGAAGCACCATCAACATTTTCGGCGAAACTGTTCCCTTCGACAACAGACTGCTGTTCACTACTCCGGCATACAGTTTCGGAATAGAGATTGGCAATGAAGCAGAGGCCCCGCTTGCACCGGGAGCTACTATGGCCGCCCAAGGAGCCGATATTATACTGAACCCGAGTGCCGAAGCAACAGTTGCAGGAGGCATAAAAGCGACTAAAACAAGCGTAGAAGAACGAAGTCTACGTTACAAATGCGGTTACATGCATGCCGGCAGCGGATGGGGCGAATCGACAAGCAACGCAGCATACGCCGGATATTGCTCAATCTCGGAATGTGGCGACATGCTTGCCCAAACAGAGCCCTTCAAAACAACAGCACAATATGCAATATCCGAAATAGACATAGACAGGGTAAGGAAAAAGCGTATTACCGACAGCAATTTCCATGGCAACAGCACTGTAACAGAGATTGAGATACCGCAAAAGCCTAACGACAGCTGCGCATTGACACGTCCCATAAAGCAAATGCCGTTCATTCCCGAAGAGAGCGAACGCGATGGGCGCATGGAAGAGATTTTCAACATCCAGGCCAATGCCCTTGCAAGGCGCATAAGCCATGTTCATGCATCAACATGCGTGATAGGCATTTCGGGTGGCCTCGATTCAACACTTGCCCTGCTTGTCACCGCAAAGGCCTGCGATATATGCGACAAGCCGCATAACGACATAATAGCAATTACAATGCCGGGGTTCGGGACAAGCGAACGCACCCACACCAATGCCCACAAACTCATGCAGAGCCTTGGAGTTACAATAATGGAAATACCAATAAAAGAGGCTTGCCTGCAACACTTCAAGGACATTGGACACAACCCAGACAAACACGATATAACATACGAGAACTCCCAGGCACGCGAACGTACACAGGTTCTCATGGACATTGCCAACCAAAGAAACGGCATTGTCATTGGCACAGGAGACCTATCGGAACTGGCTTTGGGATGGGCAACATACAACGGCGACCACATGAGCATGTACAGCGTAAACTGTTCTGTCCCAAAGACACTCATGCAACACCTGGTACGCTGGTACGCAACATACAGCAACAACAGAGAAGCGGCTGCCACCCTACTCGACATAATCGACACACCTATTTCACCCGAACTTGTACCGGCAGGACAAGATGGCGAAATAAAGCAAAAGACCGAAGACCTTGTGGGGCCATACGAACTTCACGACTTCTTCCTGTACAATTTTGTACATAACGGCTATGCACCCGACAAGATATACTTTATAGCCCAGCATGCCTTTAAGGGAAAATACGACAACAGCACAATAAAGAAATGGTTGCTTACATTCATGCGCCGCTTCTTCACACAGCAGTTCAAACGCTCATGCGCCCCCGACGGGCCTGTAACAGGAAATTGCAACCTTAATTCGCATACAGGTTGGGCTGTACCATCGGATGCCAGCCATACCCCATGGTGCGAAACGACAAACAACATAGAATAACCTAAAAAACCAAAGATATGAACCACGACTTTTTAAAAAGGATGAAACAGACAGCGCTTGCAGCCATGGCAGTTGTCATGGGGCTGTCAGCTACAAGTTGCGATGACGAAATTGACAAGAGCAACCGTTTTACATTCAAGGGGGAACTTATATCAACCTACCTTGAGAACAACCCTGAAAAGTTCAGCAGTTTCACAACAATTCTTAGCAAGGCAAAGTTAGGAAAGAAATCAAGCGGAAGCATTCTCAAGACACTTTCGACCTACGGCTCATACACATGCTTTGCACCTACCAACGAAGCTATTGACGAATTCCTTAACGACCAGTACGAGAAATACCTCAATGGCGAGAATACCGGAATAACAGACCCGAGCCTCGAAATGCTTTCCGACAGTATGGCTACTGTAATTGCGCAGAACCATATCATTGAAATGGCCTATAGAACCATTGATATCAACAGTTCCGGTACATTCCCGGGCAACGCCATGAGCGGACGTTTTATAAACATGCGCTGGAAAGAAGACGAGAACACCATTATCCTCAACAACTCAATAGAGATAATAACACAGGATGTCGAGACCGAGAACGGTTTCATACAGGTTATCGACGGAGTTCTCAACCCATCGAACAAGCTGTTGCATGAGCTCATTGGCGCAGAAGCTTCATTCTCACTCTTCTACGAAGCAATAATGCTTACAGGTCTTGATTCTATGCTCAGCGTATACGAGCTCGACCCCAATTACGATGGAGAAAGAGAACACAGTGGTGAACTTGCTTCGGAGCCCGATTCCGAGACACCGTACCCGAAGACATATAATCAACGATACACAGTACTCATTGAACCCGACGAACTATACAAGAGCCTCGGTTACGAGACTATCGATGACATAATTGAACTTGCAAACAAATGGTACAACCCGGGCAATTTGAGCCAGGAGATATTGAACGACTACACACATCGCGAGAACCCGCTCAACAAATACGTTGCATACCACATTCTCGACCGTCAGCTGAAGTACAACTCATCGACCAGCCCCGGTGGCTTCATAATGGAGAACTATGTAAACGAAGGCTATTCGTCACTGGTGAACCTTAACCAGAATTTCGACTCTAATGAGTACTACGAAACGATGATGCCTCACACAATGATAAAGGTAACAAAGCCATACACCAACCCAGCCCTCAAGAGCGAAATTGTGCTCAATTACGCACAAGAGAAAGGTACAACCGTCAAGAACCCCGAAATGGGCAAACACCTGAATGTTATTGTAGAGAGACAGGAGACAATGATAAAGAAGTATCCTGCCCTTGCAAACTTTGACCAAGGAGCCCGCAACGGTATCGTACATGTAATTGACCGCATACTCATCTACAATGAAGACGAGATGGCAGGTAACGTGCTTAACGAGCGTATGAGAATTGACCTGTCGGCACTCTTCCCTGAACTCACTAACAACGATGTACGTTGGGCACTTTCAAAAAGTAACCAGGTAGTTACATACATTCCAAAAGGCTACTGCAAATACTATATCGAAAACAACGAGAACACCGAGACCTACTACTATCGCCCACATGCAACATACAAAGGTTCATGGGCCAATTACCAGGGCGACGAGTGGATTGTAGAGGGATTGTACGATTTCCAGTACCGTATTCCCAGCGTTCCTAAAGGAACATACGAAATACGCTTCGGTTACCCGAGAGGTTTCTACCGCGGAGTGTGCCAGTTCTACTTCGATGGCAAGATATGCGGTATTCCGGTAGATTTACGATGGAAATATAATCAAATGGAAAACCCGGATGACCCGGGTAACATCACTATCGGCTGGTTCCCTGATTTCAATATAGAGACAAAAGAACCATTAGCCGAAGATGAAATCAAAGAGAAAGATAAGGCTATGCGTAATAAGGGATATATGAAAGGACCTGCAAGCATTGGCCTTGAAACCAACGTAACCATGCGTGAAAGCCCACAGGCTATACGCAAAATTATAGGAACATTCAGTTTGAGCAACGACAGAAGCTACTGGTTGCGTTTTAAAGATGTGACCGAAAACTCCGACGGCAAAAACCAGTTCGACCAGGATTATCTTGAGATTGTACCAACTTCAATCATCTCTAATCCACTCGAACCTGAAGATATATACTA
>JAUNQV010000006.1 GCA_030535995.1 Bacteroidales bacterium | reverse complement strand
TGAGGCACAGCCAAAGATGACAACCATTTTCCGCGAAATAATAAACAGAGCATAAAGGACAATGAACACGACCAAACGTACAGAAATTTCATCCCTCGGGGAGTTCGGCCTTATCGACCGCATTACCCGGGGGATTACCCCTATAAACAGAGAAACTATAGAAGGTGCAGGCGACGATGCTGCAATACTGCAGTTCGGGAGCGATGAAGAGGTGCTTATAAGCACCGATATGCTTATGGAAGGCATACACTTCGACCTCACATACTTTCCGCTGAAGCATTTGGGCTACAAAGCCGTGGTTTCGAACATTTCGGACATATACGCAATGAACGGCACCCCGAAACAGATTACAGTATCCCTTGCTTTGAGCCGCAAATTCTGTATAGAAGATGTTGAAGAGCTATATTCAGGAATTAAGCTTGCATGCCAACAATATGGCGTAGACCTTATCGGAGGCGACACAAGTTCCTCGCTCACCGGGCTTGCGATAAGCATCACGGCCATAGGTGTTGCCCCTAAAGGAACAGCGGTAAAGCGCAGCGGAGCCAAGGAGACCGACCTGATTTGTGTAACAGGCAACCTGGGAGCGGCCTACATGGGCTTGCAACTGCTCGAAAGAGAGAAGATTGCCGCAGCCGACAAGGAGGTTCAGCCCGACTTCCAAGGAAAGGAGTACATTCTTGAGCGCCAGTTGAAGCCCGAAGCCCGTAAAGAGGTTATCGAAAAGCTCCGCGAGGAGAACATAAGACCTACAGCAATGATTGATATAAGCGACGGGCTTTCATCGGAGCTCATGCATATTTGCAAGCATAGCAATGTCGGTTGCCGCATATATGAGGAGCGTATTCCCATAGATTACCAGACCGCAATTATGGCCGAGGAGCTTAACATGAATGTAATTACCTGTGCCCTGAACGGTGGCGAGGATTTTGAGTTGCTCTTTACCGTGCCCATTGCCGACCATGAGAAGGTTGCGGCAATGAAAGATGTACGTATTATTGGACACATTGTAGACAGCTGCATGGGGCAGGCACTAATTACACGCGACGGGAACGAGATAGAACTAAAGGCACAAGGCTGGACTCCGCAAGGAGAGTAAACGGCAAAGATATATGATAGTACACAATATTGTCCAGATAATATTTCTCTTGGCCGGTGCAACAGCCCTGCTGGCTGCACTGTTCAACTGGGATTGGTTTTTCACAGCCCAGAATTCACAGTTCATAGTGCAGAAACTGGGGCGGAAGAGGGCACGCCGGGTATACGGGGCAATAGGAGCAATATTCATTTTTGCCGCGTTCTTTTTCTACTATAAGATATCGCATACATAAATGATAAATGCCCCGGCCGGGGCATTTATCATTTATGGGTATCTACAATTTTTGTCTTCGGGAGTTCGGCGTTCCTCTTCTCTGTTTTTTCGACCAACGCTGCCGCTACCTGAATAAATGCCTGGCCGTCGGGGCTGCCGGCCTTCATGGCTATGGGCACACCCTCGTCACCGCTCTCGCATATACTCTGCACAAGCGGAATTTGCCCGATAAGGGGAATTCCGAAAGCCTCGGCCATGCGCTTGCCGCCATCCTTGCCGAAGATATAATACTTATTGTTCGGGAGCTCTGCAGGAGTGAACCATGCCATATTCTCGATTACACCAAGAATGGGAACGCCCACCTTTTCATTGACAAACATGTTCACACCCTTTATTGCAGCTGCAAGCGACACCTCCTGCGGGGTTGTCACCACTACCGCGCCTGTGAGTGCAAGGCACTGCACTATTGTCAGGTGAATGTCGCTGGTGCCGGGAGGAAGGTCTATGAGGAAATAATCGAGTTCACCCCAGGCCGCATCGGCTATAAGCTGCTTGAGAGCATTACTCGCCATGCCGCCGCGCCAAAGGATAGCCTGCTCCGGGTCGACAAAGAAACCTATGGATAGGATTTTCACACCATATTTTTCTATGGGGAGTATGAGGTCGCGCCCGTCGATATTCTCGCTATAAGGGCGTTCATCCTCCACGCTGAACATCTTGGGGATTGACGGGCCGAAGATATCGGCATCGAGCAAGCCCACTTTATAGCCCAAACGGGCAAGTGCTATGGCAAGATTGGCCGATACTGTGGATTTCCCAACACCACCCTTACCCGAAGATATTGCTATCACATTCTTTACCTGCGGTAGGAATTTCCCGACCTCGGGACGTGCAGCCTGACGGCTGACAACGCTTATATTACCAACAATTTCCACTTCGGGGCCTACATAGGCCAAGATAGCCGACTCGGCCGACTTCACTACAGAACGGATGAACGGGTCGGTCGGTTTATCGAAGATAAGCGAGAAGCTTACTTTATTGCCATCGATACGTATATTGTCATCTACCATTTCGGCCTCGACAAGGTTCTTGCCATTGCCCGGATAGCGCACCTTTTCAAGTGCATCGAGTATGAGTTTTGGATATAATGCCATTAGTTTTCAGTTCTCATAGTCCGCCTCGGCACGGCCCTCTGTTATTCCTTTAAAGCCCTCTGCTACAGCCACATGTGCCGGATGCACCTTATAGCGTTCCATTGCCTCGGCGCTTTCGAACGCCGACACAAGCACTGCATCGTACGCAGTACCGGCCATACACACATTTACCCCGACCTCCAACGAAAGTATTTCGGGCACAACACCTACAAGAGCCTCAAGGCTCTCCTTTGCCCACAGGGCATGTTCTCTCTTGCTTTTTCCATTGGCACCATCAATGAAGCGCCACATCACAATATGCTTGAACATAATTACACTATTTACTTGTTTCCAGACAACTGCGTTTACTGCGCCCGTAGCTGCGGTATTCATCGAGTTCTATCTCCACATCAGGTTCCTCATACTTCTCCTTTGCAGGCAGGTTGAACGCAATGTACTTTATTGTTATACCACGCGAAATCCACTGCGACTCGTAGTAGGTACGTATCTGCAGTACATCACTCACCGACTCTTGACCATGAACATCCTCAATGCACTCCACCACCGGCAAGGCATTCACCTCTGTTATATATTTGGTATAGGTGAACATGAAATTGCTATCGGTCTTCAGGTGTACAACAGCATCCTGCGCCAGAATATTCCTATAACGTGCAAGGAACAGAGAAGAGGTCAAACGCTTTGTATACTTCTTCATTTGCGGGTCGGGGAATGTAAGCCATATCTCGCTCACCTCGCCCGCGGCAAACAGACGGTCGATTATCTCAATGTTGGTACGCAGAAAAGCTACATTTTCAAGACCGGCCTCCCGGGCCTCGGTGGCACCGCTCCACATACGTGCGCCCTTTATATCGACCCCTATGAAATTTTTCTCAGGGAAACGGCGCGCAAGAGCTACGGTATACTCTCCCCTTCCACAGCCGAGCTCAAGTACAATAGGGTTGCTGTTCTTGAAAAAGTCGCGTTTCCAGTTACCCTGCAAAGGGAACTCAACATTGTCGATAACCGAATAGGGGTGCTCGACAACATTGGGATATGATGCCATGTCGGCAAATTTCTTCAGTTTTCCTTTTCCCATACCTGAAATTGTTTTTTACAATTGTGTAACCCAACCATATTTATCTTCGGCATCGCCATACTGTATCGCGCGCAACTTGTTATACAGAGCTGTAAGCACCGGCCCGGGCTTACCATCCTTCGATATTGTATACGACTTGCCACTCTCTGCATCATCTATGCGCCCGATTGGTGAAATTACAGCAGCAGTACCACATGCACCGGCCTCATCGAATTCAGAAATTTCGCTCTCGGGAACAGGGCGCTGCTCAACCACAAGCCCCATATCACGGGCTATCTGCATGAGACTGTTATTTGTTATCGACGGCAGAATAGAAGATGACAACGGAGTAATATACCTGTTCCCTTTTATGCCTATGAAGTTGGCGGCTCCACACTCATCGATATACTTTTTCTCCTTTGCATCGAGATATATTTCGCAAGCATATCCCTGCAAATGGGCGGCATGGCTGGCTTTCATTCCCGAAGCATAGTTTCCACCCACCTTGTAACGGCCTGTGCCGAGCGGTGCCGCACGGTCGATATTGCGGTATATCACGCAATTATTCGTTGCGAAACCCGCTTTGTAGTAGGGGCCTACCGGGGTTACAAACACCACAAACAAATATTCGGTCGAGGGGCTCACACCCACCTGCGGGCTTGTTCCTATGAGCAACGGACGGATATACAGCGATGCGCCACTCTCGTATGGGGGTACAAAGTGTTCGTTAAGCCTGACAACCTTAACAATCATCTCACGGAAGAGTTCCGTGCTCAAGCGCGGCATCATTATGCCATCGCAGCTGCTCTGAAGACGCTCCGCATTTGCCTCAAGACGGAAAATACGTATCTTGCCGTCCTTGCCACGAAAAGCCTTCAGCCCCTCAAAAGCATCCTGCCCGTAATGCAGACAGGTTGCCGCCATGTGGATGTTAATACTCTCTTCGGTGCAGACCTCAATATTGCCCCACTGCCCGTTGGTGTATGTACAACGTACATTATAATCGGTTTTTATGTAGCCGAACCCTATATTTGACCAATCTATTCTATCCATATTCGAGTTTTAGTTTGCAAAGATAGCATTTTAAAACGAATGAAACCCGTTTATGAAGATTTTAAAATTTACATATCTCTCTTCTTAAAGGCTATTCGAGCGTTCAATAATAGCCTTTATCTCATCATCGACCTTAAAGAGTTTACCACGGCAGAACCCGGCAAGTGCCGATGCCTCGTTAAGAGCTTCCGATAATTCGTCGAGTTCCATTTTGCCGTTCTGTACCTTTTCCATTATCTCTTCGAGCCTTTCAACAGCCTGTTTATATGTCATATTTTCCATAATCATTATCTGTTCTTTATTTTACAACACTCTTGAATTCACCACCGGATACTTGCGTAACAACCTCGTCACCGGGAGAGAGCCCGTCCAATGAACTCACGACCTTTCCGCCTTTGCGTGTTATGCTATAGCCCATGGCGAGTATATGTTCGGGCTTCGAAGCCTCGATGCTTTTTTGCAAAAGGTTAAGCCTGTGATGCTGTTCCTGCATGAAAAGCGCCACAACAACCGGCAGACGCTCGACAGCCGATTGCAAGCGCCTGCCTGCCGAGTCGATTCTGTTTCGTGCAGCCGCCACAATGCCCTGCATAGAGGCATTGACCTTTTCAAGCTGTTCCAACATAAGATGAATAAGGAACTCCGCGGCTGCTGTCGGGGTTTTTACACTTGTGTGCGCCACAATATCAAGCACACTCTCATCGCGCTGATGTCCAATGCCGGTTATTATAGGCAACGGGAACTGCGCACAGTTATTGGCAAGGTCGTATGTATCGAAACATGAGAGCTCGCTGGTGGCACCGCCACCGCGTATTATAACAACGGCATCCCACAGTTCAATGCTCTCTGCAATGCTATCGAGAGCCGATATTATGCCCTGCTCTACTCCATTGCCCTGCATTGGGGCAGGAAACAGGTGTGTACAGAAGTCGAAACCATACTTGTTACGCGCAAGCTGGTCACAGAAATCGCCATAGCCTGCCGCATGTGACGAAGATATCACAGCTATGCGCTGTGGCAAAAGGGGCATTTCCAGCTCCTTGTTCAGGTTTATGACACCCTCTTTCTCCAGACGGTTTATCACAAGCCTGCGGCGGCGGGCTGTTTCGCCGACTGTATATGAGGGTTCAATATCGCACACTTCAAGATTGTAGCCATATTGTTCATGAAAAGAGGGCTTCACCTGCAAAAGGACATTCATTCCCGGAACAAGCCGGCTCCCAGTCTCCTCGTAGAAATATGGCAAAAGAAGGGAGTATATCCTTTGCCATACTGTTCCCCGCGCCTTGGCTATGAGCTCTCCCGTAACCTCATCGCGCTGCACAAGTTCCATATAGCAATGCCCGGCCGCCGTCTCGCGCAGCTCGCTTATTTCGCCCACAACCCAATAGCGCTCGGGCAACGACTGCTCAACGGCCCTGCGCACAAGGCTGTTAAGGGAAAAGAGGGTCAATGGTTCACTATTATTCATCGTTATTTATCCACTGGTTAATACCGCGTTGCTGCGCAATGAAAGCTCCGCCAACCACCATATTCCCTTCGTAGAATACTGCCGACTGGCCCGGAGTTATCGCCGAGACCTCGCTATGCAGCCTCACAATCCAACGCCCGTCGCCTACAGCGCGGGGAGCATCGCACTGTACCGGATGGCTGCGGTAACGTACACGCACCGATAGATTTTCGGGAACACCACCTACCCAACAAGGTTCTTCAACAAGCATATACTTTGCGAGAAGCTGTTCCTCGCGACCAAGCATCACGGTGTTTTTTTCTGCATTTATCTTTACCACATACGCAGGGTAACCGAGAGCTACCCCAAGCCCTTTACGCTGACCTACGGTGTAAAAAGGATAGCCTTTGTGGGTACCGAGCGAACGCCCATCGCTGTCGACGAACATGCCCCCGGAAAAGCGTTTTTCTATCTCTGGTACATTGCCGCGAAGAAAATCGCGGTAATCTCCCGGAATGAAACAGACCTCCATGCTCTCACCGCCATCGGCAACGAACTGCAGATTATGTTCCTTAAGATAGTCGATTACAGCAGGTTTTTCCCAACCTCCGAGCGGAAAGAGAACCCTTGAGAGTTGCTGCTGGGTGAGCCGCCACAGGAAATAGCTCTGGTCTTTGCGGTCATCATCGCCTGTGAGTATATAGTATCTTTTTCCGACTCCGCTTTCTGTTGCAAAAGAACGCTCCACAACCTTAACATAATGGCCCGTCGCAATATATCTGCACCCGAGCCTGTCGGCCCACTCCTCAAGAAGCGCGAACTTCACAAGCCTGTTGCAGTTCACACATGGATTCGGGGTGCGGCCTGCCATATAATCATCGATAAAAGGCTCTATCACCGTCTTACGGAAACTGTCACGGACATCGGCAACATGATGCGGTATACCCAAGCGCCCGGCCAGCGCCGAGGCCGATGCTACAGCCCCAAGACCTGCGTCGCATGTAACAAAAGTGAGCCCCTGCACCTTATAACCTTGCGATAGCAGCATGTGGCACACAGCTGTACTGTCAATTCCGCCACTCATTCCAACAAGAACTGTTTTATCACTTTTATCCATCGGCAAACTCTATTTGTTATTTTTTTGTACCTTTGAAAATCCAAAGATACACAGCATGTACAAAAGTACATCTTTTTTACGACTATAAAAAGTTCTTTAAATTTATATAGTATATTTTATGAACAAGATAAGCGGTAAGAAAGTACCTAACGAACTTGGTACAGAGAAGGTTGGAAAGCTGTTGATGCAATATGCGGTTCCGGCAATCATTGCACAGACAGCCGCATCGCTTTACAACATGATTGACAGCGCCTTCATAGGACACATACCCAATGTGGGGGCCGAGGCCATCTCGGGACTTGCCACCACATTCCCGTTCATGAACCTCTCGGCAGCATTCGGAGCCATGGTTGGTGTCGGCGGTGCGACACAGCTCTCCGTGAGGCTTGGCCAACGCGACTACGACTCGGCGAAAAACATACTCGGAAACCTCGTCACTCTAAACATCATCGTCGGAGTGCTTTTTGCAGCAGTTTCCCTGTTTTTCCTGAACGATATATTGTTCTTCTTCGGAGCAAGCGAAGCCACACTGCCCTTTGCACGTGATTTTATGATTGTAATTCTGCTCGGTAATGTCGTGACACACCTCTACTTCGGAATAAATGCCGCCTTGAGGGCATCGGGACACCCCAAACAGGCCATGCACGCGACCATACTCACTGTTATTGTGAATGTAATTCTGGCACCACTCTTCATTTATGTCTTTGGGTGGGGTATACGCGGAGCTGCCCTTGCAACCATTCTTGCACAATGTTTTACCCTTGCATGGCAGATAAAGCTTTTGAGCAACCCCGAGGAACTGCTGCACCTGCAACGTGGGATATACAAGCTCAAGAGAGATATTGTCAAGGGAATAATAGGTATAGGGCTTTCACCGTTCTTCATAAATGCAGCTGCATGCATGGTTGTGATAATAATAAACAAAGGATTACGCAGCTATGGTGCCGATGGTGACACATCCATTGCCGCATACGGAATAGCCAACCGCATGCAGTTCATATTTGTAATGATTGTGCTTGGACTGACACAAGGCATGCAACCTATCGTAGGCTACAACTATGGCGCAAAACGCCCCGACCGTGTACGCGGAGCATTGAAACTTACAATATTCTGGGCTACATTGGTAACCACATTGGGTTTCGCGATATGCGAATTTATGCCTGAAATTGTAGCCCGTATATTCACATCATCGCCCGTGCTTATAGAACAATCGTCCTGGGCTATGCGCGTAATGTGCCTGTTCATGCCGTTCATTGGCTTCCAGCTTGTTACAACCAACTTTTTCCAGAGCATAGGCTTGGTAAACAAGTCAATATTCCTGTCGCTCACCCGACAGGTACTGTTGCTCATACCACTGTTGATTGTACTGCCTATGTTCATTGGAGAAAAGGGCGTATGGTACAGCATGCCTATTTCTGATATAATAGCAGCAATACTTACCGTTATAATGCTTGCCATACAGTTCCGTCAATGGCGCAGAGAAGAAGAAAAACAAAAACTGACAATATGAAAAAGTTCGTAATTTCCATAGGCCGCCAGATTGGCAGCGGAGGTAAAGAGATTGCCGAGAAACTTGCCGGCAAACTGAATATAAAATACTACGACAAGACCCTGCTCGATGTCGCTGCACGCGAGAGCGGTATCGACCCTGAGATTTTTGCCAATGCCGATGAACGCGAATCGAGCCATTTCCTGGGTGGGCTATTCAGCATACACGGCTCAATGGCCGACTACATGCCCGGAGGCAGCTACATACAGAACGACAAGCTCTTTCAGATACAGAGCGAGGCCATACGCAACCTTGCCGATGAGGAGAACTGCATAATCGTAGGACGCTGTGCCGAGTATATACTGCGCGACCACCCCTGTATTACAAGCATATTCGTTACTGCCGATAAAGCCGAGCGCATTGGACGGATAATGGCCATTAAAGGACTTGAGCAGGAAAAGGCTGCTGAATATATAGAAAAGGAGGAGAAGAAACGGCGTAATTACCACGATTACTATGCAAGCACCCGATGGGGCGAGGCGCGCAGCTACGACCTCTGCATAAACTCTTCGCTGCTGGGCATTGACGGCACAGTAGAGTTCCTTCACTCTTTCATACAGAGCAGAATAAAAGAATGAAGCGGATTGGTATACTCTCCGACACGCACAGCTGGTGGGACGAGAAATACGCCAAGCACTTTGCCGGTTGCGACGAGATTTGGCATGCCGGCGATATCGGGAGCCCATTGATAATAGAGCGGCTTGAAAATATTTGCCCTGTACGTGCCGTATGCGGGAATATCGACGGGAAGGAACTGAGAATGCGGTTCAGCGACATTTTGCGTTTCAAGATAGAAGAGTGCAATGTAATGATGACACACATTGGCGGCTACCCGGGCAAATACTCTCCGACGGTACGTACCGCAATATACAACGAAAGGCCCGACCTTTTTGTGGCCGGGCACTCACATATACTGAAAGTCGTTTACGACAAACTCATCGATTGCCTGCATGTAAACCCAGGAGCTGCCGGGAAACAGGGTTGGCAACAGGCACGAACACTTGTAAGACTCACAATTGACGGCAAGCAGATAAAGGACCTTGAGGTCATTGAACTGCATGACTGACGACCGGCACTTTACGCCAGCCTTTCAATATACTCTTTTGCAGAGATAGCACACCTCTCTCCATCGACTGCGGCCGAGACTATTCCGCCTGCATAACCGGCACCCTCGCCACACGGGAAAAGCCCGGCAACCGTTACATGTTGCAAAGTCTCGTTATCGCGCAGTATGCGCACCGGAGAGGAGGTTCTTGTTTCCACACCTATCATTGTTGCCTCATTTGTGAGAAAACCGTGAGACATGCGCCCAAACTGCTCAAAGCCACGCTTAAGGCGCGACGAAACAAACTTCGGCAGCCAGAAATGCATTGGCGAAGAGAGAAGGCCGGGAGCATAAGAACTGCGTGGGAGGTCGTAACTGAGCTTGCCACGTACAAAATCGGCCATTCGCTGCGCAGGAGCAGTCTGTTTGCGGTTACCCATTACCCAACAGAGCTTTTCAAGACGCTCCTGGAAATTCATCACCCTCAAAGGAGAATCGTCGGGAACCGGTTCAATGCCGTCGCAGTCGATATTCATCTCGGGCAGGAGCACATCTTCGGGATTTACCTGCACTACCATACCGGAATTGCTCCAGGCACCGCCACGGTGCGACGGCGACATTCCATTTACAAGAAGTTCCTGCGGAGCCGATGCAGAGGGGATTACCACTCCACCCGGACACATGCAGAAACTGTACACGCCACGCCCCTCGACCTGTGTGGTAAAAGTGTATTCCGCTGCAGGAAGATACTTTCCGCGCCCGGCCGGTGAATGGTACTGTATCCGGTCTATCAGTTTCGACGGATGTTCCAGGCGCACACCTACAGCAAAGCCCTTTGCCTCAAGCATTACGTTATTGCTGTTGAGCCACCGATAGACATCTTTTGCCGAATGGCCCGTGGCAAGAATAACAGCCGATGCGGCAATTTCACCCTTGTTGGTACGTATGCCATGTATACAGCCATCCTTTACAATAAGTTCCTCCATCCGTGTTTCGAAGCGTACTTCACCGCCACACCGCAGTATGGTGGAACGGATATTCTCAATTACACGGGGCAGTTTATCGGTTCCTATATGCGGATGCGCATCGGCCAGTATCGATGGGCTTGCGCCATGTTGGCAGAAGATATTCAGCACCCCTTCAATGCTTCCACGCTTCTTGCTGCGCGTATAGAGCTTGCCGTCGGAATATGCGCCTGCGCCACCCTCGCCGAAACAGTAGTTCGACTCCGGGTCTACGTTTTGCGTACGGGAGATATTCGCAAGGTCGACCTTGCGTGTACGGACATCTTTTCCACGCTCCACTACAATGGGACGAAGATTGTTCTCGATTAGTTTAAGTGCAGCAAAAAGGCCTGCCGGCCCTGCACCTACCACAACAACAGGCGGCTTGCCATCGACATTGGGATATTCGCGGGCTATATATTCGTCTCCAGCCGGCATTTCATTGACAAAAACCCTTACCGACAAGTTTATATATATTGTACGCTGGCGCGCATCGATACTGCGGCGTAACACACGTACCGCATTTATTGTACGCACATCGAACCCTTTTTCGCGGGCTATATATTGCGCCAGCGACTGCTCGTTAGCCGCATGATGCGGCTGCACTCTTATCTGAAATTCGTGTATCATAATTCAAAGTGAAAACTGAAAGGTGAAAGGTTCAACCGCAAGCGGTTTCACCTTTCCGTTCCAATATTATCCAAACACCAACCTGAAGGCCTCTTCAACCTTATTCACAGGCAACACCTCAATGCCGAAGCGCGAAGTATCGAGACGCTTTATATTGCTTGCCGGTACTATAATTTGCTTGAAACCGAGCTTTGCTGCCTCGGCAATGCGCTGCTCTATGCGGTTCACCGGGCGTATCTCACCCGAAAGACCGACCTCGCCGGCCATACACACTGTGGGCTCAATTTCAACATCCATATTACTTGAAAGGATAGCGCTTATTACAGAAAGGTCTATTGCCGGGTCGTTTACACGCAAGCCACCGGCTATGTTAAGATAGACATCCTTTTGGGCAAGTTTAAAGCCGACACGTTTTTCAAGCACTGCAAGCAGCATGTTCATGCGGCGTATATCGAAGCCTGTTGCCGAGCGCTGCGGCGTACCGTATGCGGCAGTGCTCACCAAAGCCTGTGCCTCGATGAGGAAAGGGCTGACACCCTCGATTGCCGATGCTATCGCAACACCGCTCATTCCTTTATGGCGGTCGCTCAAGAGCAGTTCCGACGGGTTTGTAACCTGCCTCAACCCCTCGCGGCGCATCTCATATATACCAAGTTCGGCAGTGCTGCCGAAGCGGTTCTTTATGGAACGGAGCACCCTGTAGAGATAGTGCTGGTCACCCTCGAACTGTATTACCACATCGACAATATGCTCCAGTATCTTTGGGCCTGCAATGGCGCCATCCTTGGTAATGTGGCCTATGAGTATTACCGGAGTATTGTTCTCCTTGGCAAATTTCAGTAGCATTGCCGTGCACTCGCGTACCTGCGACATGCTGCCCGGCGACGAGTCTACAGCCTCACTGCTCATTGTCTGTATAGAGTCAATGACCAACAGTTCGGGCTCTACGTTCTTTATATGTGTGAATATCGTTTCAAGCGATGTTTCGCAGACAATATGGCAGTTTCCACGTTCATGGGCAATGCGGTCGGCGCGCAATTTTATCTGCTGTACGCTCTCCTCGCCCGAAACATATAGCACTTTACGCTCGGGCATACCCAATATAGTCTGAAGCACAAGCGTGGACTTACCTATTCCAGGCTCTCCGCCAAGCAACACAAGCGAACCGGGCACAAGACCACCGCCAAGTACACGGTTCAGCTCGCCGTCTTTCATATCTATACGAGGCAGCTCATCGACCGAAACATCATCTATGAGCATGGGGTGCAACTGCGGCTTTCCGTTTTCGGGAAATGAACCCCGCACTGACGCGGTGTTTCTTACAACCCTCTCGACAAAGCTGTTCCATGCCCCACAGGAGGGACACTTGCCCTGCCATTTGGGCGACTCGTAGCCACATGCATTACACAAAAAGACCGTTTTATCTTTTGCCATAAATGTTTCAGTTTTCAGTTCACAGTTTCCAGTTTACATTATCGGGAACCAAATAAACACCGCCACATCCCACAAAGCATGCGATATTATTATTGCCGCGAAGCGCTCGGGGAACAGACGGTACAGAAGACCCCATGCGGCACCGGCCACCATGGCAGCCATTGTGAGCATGAAGTTCATTGAGCCGGCATGCACCAGCGCATAGACAAGCGTTGTAACAACAAAACCGAGATTGGGGTTCCAGCGGAGCGAAAGATTGTGCTGCACGTAACCGCGCCAGAAGATTTCCTCGGCCGGGCCGATGAGAAAGAGCATAAGCACAGTGAGCAGCCAAGGCGACTCGCCCTCTTTCATCCCATAGATGGTATCGACCTGCGGACGCGCAAAGTCAAACATCAGTTGCGACAGTTTGTCACCCACCCAAAAGACTCCCCACAGAGCCACAGCAATTACCACACCCCAGAATATATTCGATGGGGTGAGCCTGACACGTTTCCACCACCCGGGTGCAAAAATTGTAGCACAAAGCGATAACACGCAGGCCGAAGCGGTCATCATCCACCAGAAATTTACATAATGGGCCGTCCATGGACTGAACATTACAGTCCACAGCACAGTAGCCAATATTATTGTAAAGAGAAGACGTTTCATTACAAGAATAGCGGTATAAACAGTGAAATTGTCAACAACAGGCTGAACATCAGCTGTAACTGTGCAGTAGCCTCATCCACGCCATACAGAGCCTTTGCACCTGCAGAGGGGAAACGCATGGCTTTAATGGAGTTCTTTACGGCCGGAACCATTGCCACAAGAACCAGCAACGACCACAATGGCAACTTTCCAAAGAAAGCGACAACAGCAACCCAAATGAAAGGGAAGAGCACCTCGAAACAGTATAGCAAAGCCGAGGCGCGCCTGCCGATAAGCATTGCAAATGTATATATTCCCGCACGGCGGTCATGCTCGATATCCCGCGCATTATTGGAGTGCAAGATTCCGACTGTTATAAAGCCTATGGGCACAGAGAGCCACAGGGCCGAAAGATATATTTCCCCGGTAGCCACAAAAGATGTACCGAGAATAGGCAATACCGAATAGGTGAGAAATATATCAACATCGCCAAGAGCATGATATTTAAGCCAAGGATAGGCGACAATGAGCAAACAACCGGCCAACCCGAAGTAGAGAGTATACAAACCGGTGCACAGCATGAGCCCAATTCCCATGAGCACTGCAATAAACAGGAGCACCCATGCAAATTTCTTTATTTCACCGGCCTTGAACTCACCGCTCACGATAGACATTCCACCAATGGTATCCTCACGGTCTACCCCACGTTTGTAATCGAAGTAATCGCTCCAGGTATTGCCTGCCGCATGGAATACAATTATATTAACTATCGCCCACACGCCATAAAGCCAATTGACCTCAAAGCCTTTCCATGCAAGAAAAGCCAATGTCACCAACACCGGCATAGAAGATGCCGGAAACGACCATGGGCGTGTCGCCAGCAACCACGCCTTGAAAGAGTGTCCTTTATTACTATTCATTTCTAGAATTGAAACCGTGAATATATTAAACAACAAATACCACAGAAAAGCATTCAGTGTGCTGCCTGTCTGTGATATTGCACAAAAATAGTAAATATTCGCTTCTCGCCAATACGTTCTGTCAACTTTTTTCATACGAGCTGCCCCAAAAGCCGTGCACAAGAATTATAGTTAAAGAGTCCAAAGAGAATATCAAAATGTTGCTGTTTTAGTGCAAAAACAGTAAATTTGCGCCTCGTGATGCAGATTAACCAGAAACTGCACCTAAAAGCACAAAGATGAAAGTGATGAAATTCGGCGGAACATCGGTCGGTTCCGTAAACAGCATACTTAACCTGAAAGATATTGTAGAAACTGCTGCAAAAAACGAACGGCTGATAGTTGTCGTGTCGGCGCTTGGAGGTGTTACCGACAAACTTTTAAAGACTGCCAACCTGGCTGTAGACGGCAATTTGGCCTTCAATGAGGAATTTCAGGAGATTATCACACGCCATCATGAACTTGTTGATGCTGTTATCCCCGACGAGAGCAAGCGTGCAGAGCTTTTGGTAGAGGTTGACATGCTTCTCAACGAGCTCGGGAACATTTATCAGGGACTCGCGCTCATAAACAATATCACACCTAAATCGGAGGCTACAATAGTGAGCTACGGCGAGAGGATTTCGAGCCGCATTGTGACAGCACTCATCAATGGTGCTGTACGGTTCAATGCCCGACAGTTCATTAAAACCGAGACAAAACATGGCAAGTATATTCTCGCAAGCGAAGAGACCGAAAGACTTATACACCGCTTTTTCGACGGCAACACAAGCAACATTATCGTTGTTCCCGGCTTCATTGCACAAGACAAGGAGAGCGATGAGATAACGAACCTCGGCAGAGGCGGCAGCGACTACACGGCTGCAATAATTGCCGCTACACTCAATGCCGACTGTCTTGAGATATGGACAGATGTCGACGGGTTCATGACTGCCGACCCGCGTGTGATAAACAATGCATACACTATAAAGCATTTAAGTTACGTGGAGGCTACCGAGCTGTGCAATTTCGGCGCAAAGGTCGTTTACCCTCCTACCATATACCCTGTATTCAAGGCCAATATACCTATTCTTATAAAGAACACCTTCAACCCACAAGGGGAAGGCACTATAATAAATGCACAAAGCGAAGATGAGGGAAGGCTAATCAAAGGTATATCAAGCATAAACGACACCAGCCTATTGACTGTACAAGGCCTAGGCATGGTGGGTGTCGTAGGAGTTAACCAGAGGATTTTCCGTGTGCTTGCCAATGCCGGGATAAGCGTATTCCTTGTAGCCCAGGCCTCTTCGGAGAACAGTACCTCGATAGGTTTGCGCCACGTAGATGCAGAGAAGGCTTGTGAAGTTCTCAACAAGGAGTTCGAGAAGGAGATTTCAATGGGCCTTATGGAGAGTGTACATGCCACAGGCAACCTCTCCACAGTAGCTATTGTGGGCGAGAACATGCGCCACAATGCCGGCATTATAGGCAAACTGTTCCAGACACTGGGCCGTAACGGTATCAACGTGATTGCATGTGCCCAAGGCGGGCAGGAGACAAATATTTCGTTCGTAATTGACGCAGCACTTCTGCGCAAGACACTCAATGTAATACACGACTCATTCTTCTTGTCGGAGTACAAGGTTCTCAACCTCTTCCTGTGTGGAATAGGCACCGTAGGAAGCAGCCTGATAGAGCAGATTGCCTCGCAGCGCGAGAAACTGAAAAAGGAGCACTCACTGCAACTGAACATAGTAGGTATTGCAAACAGCCGTCATGCCATCTTCAACCGCGACGGCCTTGACCTCACCAATTACCGCGCAGCACTGAAAGAGAGCAAGGAGTGCAACACGGCAGAATTACGCGATGAGATAATAAAAATGAATATCTTCAACTCGGTATTTGTAGACTGTACTGCAAATGCCGATGTCGCAGCCATTTACCCGGCACTCCTCTCACACAATATAAACGTGGTGGCTGCCAACAAGATAGCAGCATCGAGCGACTACGCCACATACCAGAACCTAAAACAGATTGCACGTAGCCGCAACATAAAATACCTTTTCGAGACAAACGTAGGTGCCGGGCTTCCCATAATAAACACCATAAACGACCTTATAAACAGCGGCGACAAGATACTGAAGATAGAGGCCGTATTGAGCGGCACACTGAACTTCATATTCAACGTACTCGGAAGCGACATACCGATGAGCGAGGCTGTGCGGCTTGCACAGGAGAAAGGCTACAGCGAGCCCGACCCACGCATAGACCTTAGCGGAAAGGATGTAATACGCAAACTTGTAATTCTTGCACGTGAAGCGGGATATTCCCTTGAGCAGAAGGAGGTCGAGACGAACCTTTTCATTCCGCAGGAACTTTTCGACGGAACACTGGAGGAGTTCTGGCAGAAACTGCCCGAACTCGACGAGAAGTTCGAGAGCGAGCGCAAACAGATGGTTGCAGAACGCAAGCACTGGCGGTTCATCGCGAAATACGAGAACGGCAAAGGCAGCGTATCGCTGTGCAAGGTAAACGAAAGACACCCCTTCTACCACCTCGAAGGAAGCAACAACATTATACTCTTGACCACCGAACGCTACAAGGAGTATCCAATGCTCATACAGGGATACGGTGCAGGCGCAAGTGTTACAGCAGCAGGTGTTTTTGCCGACATAATGCGCATAGCAAATATTTAACCTTCTTTAACACAATATTGAACTAACAAAACATACCCATGAGGTGTTATATATTTATGCGCGGTTGCAAGTGCAGCCGCGCTTTAATTTTATAATACTTAAATTGTGGACGCTGCAAAATTCAGGAGAGAGCTGCTCGAAGTGCAGTCGGAGCTTCAGCGCTTCGCCTACAAACTTACAGCAGACAAGGAAGAGGCGAACGACTTATTGCAGGAAACCTCGCTTAAAGCACTCGGTAACATGGACAAGTACACACCCGACACGAACTTCAAAGGGTGGGTATACACAATCATGCGCAACATCTTTATAAACAACTACCGCAAGGAGGTGCGTGACCAGACATTCATAGACCACACCGACAATCTTTATCATCTTAACCAGAAGCAGGATTTTAGCGATTACATTACAGACAACGGCTACGACGGAAAAGAGATTTACCGTGTCGTGCACAGCTTGCCGAGAGATTACCGCATACCGTTCCTCATGCACATCTCGGGGTTCAAGTACCGCGAGATAGCCGACCGGCTGCACTTGCCGCTCGGAACCGTGAAAAGCCGTATATTCTTCACTCGCCGACAGCTGCAGGAGATGCTGAAAGATTTTAGATAAGCAAGGAATAACAGTTAGAGGCGACCGTGGTCGCCTCTAACTGTTATTCCTTGTCCCTCTCAATAAGTTGCAAAAGTCTTTCGATTGCCTCGTCTTCGGGAATGTTCTTCTCTACGCACTCTTTCCTGCGGTATAGCGATACCTTTCCGCGGGCGGCACCCACATAACCGTAATCAGCATCGGCCATTTCACCGGGGCCGTTCACAATACAACCCATAACACCTATTTTAAGACCTTTGAGATGGGCTGTAGCAGCCTTGATACGTGCAAGCGTACCCTGCAAGTCATACATTGTGCGGCCACAACCGGGGCAAGCAATATATTCGGTCTTGCTTATGCGCTGGCGTGTAGCCTGCAATATGCCGAATGCCAATGCATTAAGGTCGGCATCACTGACACCCGGGTTCTCTATCCATAGACCATCGACAAGCCCATCGATTAGCAACACACCAAGGTCGGCAGAGGCCTTAATGCGCAACGCCTCGATAGAAGCCTCGTTATATGAACGACGGATTATTACCGGAGCATCGATTCCTTCAATCGCCAGACGATGTACCAACGCGCGCAGTTCGCCAACCGGATTAATATGCTCCGATGATGCAACAAGTACAATATCTTTAAGCGATTTTATTCTTGCTATGTTATCAGGTGTGAGTTCACTGTATGTAACGGCAATAAACCTTGTATCACTGGCATTATCCAGAGCCACAAGAGGCACAAGGGCGGCAGCAATATCGGATGCAATGTCAGGGTTCTCGACCTCGCCTCCTACTACCACAGGCACGTTGTCTCCACCTATTATACCAAAAGCACGTGTCTTGCGGCGTACAGGCTCCTCGTAATTGAAACCGGGGGCAACAGCCGCTTCAATTGCAGGTTGCTGCGAACGCTGTGCCACATACTCTGCAAGCTCCTTTGCTACAGGTATCTCATTCTCGGGAGCCTCGGCAAGCGATACACGGAGAGTATCGCCGATGCCATCGGCAAGCAACGCACCTATACCCACAGCACTCTTTATGCGGCCATCCTCGGCATCACCGGCCTCGGTAACACCAAGATGAAGAGGATAGGAGATGCCCTCCTCGGCCATCACACGTACAAGACGGCGCACGGTGGTAACCATCATCGTGGTGTTGCTTGTCTTTATCGAAACAACCACGTTGTCGAATTTCTCATCGCGGCAAATGCGCAGGAACTCCATGCACGACTCTACCACACCCGAAGGTGTATCGCCGTAACGGCTCATGATGCGGTCGCTCAAAGAGCCGTGGTTCACACCCACGCGCACAGCTTTGCCTTCGGCCTTGCATATATTAAGGAAAGCGACGAAACGCTCGCGCAAGCGCACAAGTTCTGCGGCATACTCCTCATCGGTATAATCGATATGCTTGAATGTACGGGCCGCATCGACATAGTTTCCGGGATTGACACGTACCTTGTCGGCATAATGCGCAGCAGTGTCGGCAACAGCGGCATTGAAATGCACATCGGCAACAAGAGGCACATTACAACCACGCGCGACAAGCTGTTGCTTGATATTGCCCATATTCACAGCCTCACGGTTTCCTTGGGTTGTCAGGCGCACCAGTTCTCCGCCCTTTGCCACAATGCGGAGCACCTGCTCCACGCTACCGTCGGTGTCCATCGTCCCGGTGTTGGTCATGGACTGAACACGTACAGGATTGTTGCAGCCTATAAGAACACCACCCACATTCACCTCTACCGTATTGCGACGGGAGTAGTTGAAAAGATCTACATCAGTTTGTTTTGTATTCATATTGCAGTTCTTTTAGTTCCTCGTTGGCTTTTTCTATTTTTTTCTTCAGGTTCTCCTTGTATGCCGAAAGGCGTACCGCCAACTCATCATTTGAGAGAGAGAGCATCTCGACTGCAAGAATTGCCGCATTCAACGAAGCATTCACGCCCACTGTTGCCACAGGAATACCCGGAGGCATCTGCACAATTGCAAGAAGTGCATCAACGCCATCGAGAGTACTATTGATGGGAACACCGATTACCGGCAATGTTGTACTTGCTGCAATAACTCCCGGAAGGTGTGCTGCCATTCCGGCCGCAGCTATTATTATTTTTACTCCACGCTCCTTTGCACCTTTTGCAAACTCCTCGACAGCCTCGGGAGTACGGTGTGCCGAGAGGGCATTCACCTCGAAAGGTACCTGCATTTCGTTAAGGAAATCCGTTGCTTTTTTCATCACGGGAAGATCTGATGTACTTCCCATTATAACACTTACTATAGCTTTCATATTCTTGTTTGCCATTTTCATCTATATTAAAACAAATTCAAGCTCTTATGGGCGCTCTTTGATTATACCTTTGCGGTATGCTACAAGCAGACGCTCAAGATCGGCTATCTTTACCATAATTCCACGACCTATGTCGGTATCACGAACCTTTTCGCGCTCACCCATCATCTCCACAATCTTGGTGGTGCTGTGGATATCTGTACCGTTGATTATTGCCTCCTCGGTAGAGGTGAACGGCGCATGCTGCACAAGTTCAAAACCACGGCTGTGGTATACAAGAGTATAGCCTGCAATACCTGTACGGTTGTGGTACACACGAGAGAAACCGCCGTCAATGACCATGAGACGGCCATCAGCCTTGATTGGTGTCTCACCCTTTCCCACACGAACAGGAACGTGACCGTTGATAATGTGCCTGTGGCTACCCTTTACACCGAATTCATCAAGGATGCCATCGCACACGGCAGCATCGTCACGCAGTATGTAATACCACCCTTTTGGCTCTTTCTGTACCTCTTTGTCGTCGAGCAGATAGCGCTCGAATGTGGCCATCTTCGCTTTTCCGAAAAGCGGAGATTCCGGGCCGCACC
The DNA here is from genome assembly GCA_030535995.1 of Bacteroidales bacterium. Lineage (GTDB taxonomy): Bacteria > Bacteroidota > Bacteroidia > Bacteroidales > Bacteroidaceae > HGM04593. The sequence continues at coordinate 17,542 of JAUNQV010000006.1, read as the reverse complement.
ATAGATACCAGAAGAAATCGGCATACTTTTCACGGGTAGCCTTGTCCACATCGTTATCGAAAGCCGTACGTGCCATGCGCTCAACCTTTTTCAGCAGTTCCTTGCCTTTTACGGGCACACCATCGAACACGACCTCGCGCATTGAGCCATCTTCGTTTATGGGCACTGCTGCATGGAACATTAGGTTTGAATTATATATTGCAAACATGCCGCCACGCATGAGCAGGCAGTTCACGTGACTCTGCAGACGCTCGCTCCTCATGAATGAGTGACGCAGACGCTCTATCACATCATTCTCCTCGGGAGTAAGTGCATAAGGGTTGGCAGGGTCGAGAGTAGGCCATAATTTGTCTTTCATCTCATACTCCTTGCCGTCAATCTCTATTACCCCACGCTCCTTGTCGATAAACTCCATAAGGCAACGGTCCTGCATGTTCCATTCGGGATGGGCCATTGCTATCTGCCCCGAGAGTTTGAACTCGATTACAGATATTGCCTTGTGCATCTGCGCAATAAGGCGCACATCCTTCTCGGTGAAGTTCGTACGCTCTTCATCAACTCGCGGCTGGTATATTTCACACGGGTCACCGGAATACTGCTCCATGGCAAATGTTGCCAAGGGTACCATATTAATCGCATAGCCGTCTTCCAGGGTCTTTGTATTTGCATCGCGCAACGAAAGACGCAACACGCTTGCTATACAGCAGGTATTGCCTGCCGCTGCGCCCATCCACAGAACATCGTGGTTACCCCATGTTATATCGAGATGATGGTAGTTGCACAAGGCATCCATTATGCGGTGTGCACCCGGGCCACGGTCAAATATATCGCCAAGGATATGAAGGCGGTCGATTACCAGGCGCTGTATGAGATAGCATAGCGCTGTAATGAAATGCTCGGCGCGCCCTGTACCTATAATGGTTTGTATAATAACATTGAAATAAGCCTGCTTGTTCTGGTAGTCATTTGACTCATGCAGAAGCTCCTCTATGATGTATGCATACTCCTCGGGCAGGCTTTTACGAACCTTTGAACGGGTATATTTCGAGGAGACATCGCGGCATACCGTTATAAGACGGTTAAGCAATACCGCATAGCTTTCATCGAGCGGCGCACCCGACTGACGCATCAGTTTCAGCTTCTGCTCGGGATAATAGATGAGCGTGCAGAGGTCTTTCTTCTCCTCGGGGGTAATGCTGTTGCCGAAGAGCTCCACCACCTTGCGCTTTATATTTCCCGAGGCGTTACGGAGAATATGCTGGAAAGCCTCGTCCTCGCCGTGAAGGTCGGCAAGAAAATGCTCTGTAGGCTTGGGAAGTTGAAGGATTGCCTCAAGATTGATTATCTCGGTAGTAACGCTTGACACTGTAGGAAAATCACGTGCCAGGAGACGTAAATATCTCAAATCTTCCTTTACCTCATCTATTGTTACCTGCTGTTTTGACATAGTTTTTCTTTTTGGAGTGGTTTAACCACACAACAAAGTTGTGATTACTGCAAAAATAAAGATATTTTCTAAAAAAGGCAACCTTTATGAGGGAAATGTACACTTGCGCATCCTTGCTACGGGAATATTCAATTGCTCACGATATTTTGCCACTGTGCGGCGTGCCACATTATAGCCACGTTCCACAAGCAGCTCCTGCAAAGCCTGGTCGGTCAGAGGAGCACTCTTGTCCTCATTGTCAACAAGTTCTTTGATTACCCCGAACAACTCATATACCGACTGCTCCGAACCGTCGTCCTTCACCACTCCGTCACTGAAGAAATGTTTCAACGGCACTACACCCCATGGAGCCTGCAGGTATTTACTGCTGCTCACACGGGATATTGTAGATATATCGTAGCCTGTAGCTCTTGATATATCTTCGAGTATCATGGGCTTGAGCAGCGCATCATCGCCACCGTTCAGGAAATAGCTCTTCTGCTTTGCCACAATGGCGCGCATGGTTGCAAGCATAGTCTGTTCGCGTTGCGAAACTGCACTGATGAAGCCCTTGGCTGTATCTATTTTCTGTTTCAGGAAGAGCGCTGCTGCACCCTGCTCCCCACTCTCGGCCTGTTGCTGTTCAAGCAACTGCACATACTCGTCACTGACCTTCAACGACGGCAGATGGGCATTGTTCAGCGACACCTGCACCGTCTCTTCCTGCACATCGAGCAGAAAATCGGGGACTATCTGCTGTCGGCTGAAACCGATGCTTTCCGACAAAGATGCGCCCGGGCGTGGATTTAGACGCACTATTTCCGATATTGCACTCTGGAACTCCTCAACCGGGACAGCCAGCCTGGCAGCAAGCTGTTCCCATCGTTTGGCTACAAAATCATCGTAATAATCGGAAATTATAAGTACCGGCAAGCTATCCTTGCCACTGCCGGCACGATGCAATTGCAGGAGCAGACACTCCCGAAGGTCACGGGCTGCAATACCGGCCGGCTCAAAGGATTGGATTTTCCTCAACACATCGTATATCTGTTCCTCGTCGGTATCTATATTATTATATATCAACAGTTCATCCTCTATTTCGGAGAGATTCTTACGCAGAAGGCCATCTTCGTCGAGCGAACCTATGATATACTCCCCTATAGCTTTTTCCCGGGGAGAGAGCGAAAGCTGGCCGAGCTGTTCCATGAGCGTATCGCCGAAAGAGACGGTATCGCCAACCGGGATATCCTGATAACGGTATGCAGGTGCAACAGCAACGGGAATGTCACCTTCACCGCTGTAGTCATCTTCATCGGCTGTTGCAATATCTTCCATAGGAGGTTCCGCCTCTTCGGGCATAGCAGAGTCTGTGGCAACCTCAAGCACAGGATTATCCATAACCTCACTGCGCACCCTGTCCTCTAATTCTATTGTAGTGAGTTCCAGGAGCTGCACCGCCAACAACTGCTGTGGTGAAAGTGTTTGCGTGAGAGCCTGCTGTTGTGTCTGCGTCTGTGTATAATTGCTTTTTGCCATAAATGGGTTTCTAATACTTGAAACTGCTTCCTCCAAGGAATTCGCGCACTACCGAGGTTGGCGGCAGCTCATCGTCGGGCAAAGGTACAATATATTCCAGAAAGCGCAAAAGCCTGCGTGCCTCGGAATACTCTTTTATATTTTGCGGAACTGCGCGCAACAACGGCTCTACATGAGGCTTCAGCGCTGCAAGTTCATAGAAGAGGGAGGAGTTGAACATGACATCGGCATTCTCCTGATAGGGGAATATCCACTCCTCCTCGCCCTGACGCACACTGCCCCAGCGCTGTATCGTCTCTACCGCCGGATAGCCGCGGTATTTGGAATCGCGCAGCATGCGGCGCAACAATCGGTTATCGGATGTCGATATATAGTTGTGATAGTCGAGTTTTATGGATGTGAGAGCCGACACATATATGCGGAACTTATCCTTGTCGGCAACCTGCTCGGTGAGTATGGGATTAAGTGCATGCGTACCCTCTATGACCAGAACCATCTGCGGCTCAAGTTTCAGACGGTTGCCTTTATATTCGCGCTCGCCCTTTACAAAATTATAATAGGGAAGCTCCACCTCATCGCCCGAGAGTATCGCAGAGAGAGTCTCATTGAAATATGGCAGGTCTATTGAATATATCGACTCGAAGTCGTAATCGCCATCGGGCTTGCGCGGAGTCTCTGTCCTGTTCACAAAGAAATCGTCGAGCGAGATTGCGTACGGTTTAAGACCACAGGCAAGCAGTTGCACGCTCAACCGCTTGCTGAAGGTCGTTTTACCCGAAGAGGAGGGCCCGGCTATAAGCACCACGCGGGCACCGCGCTCCTGTATTTTATCGGCTATCTTCGACAGCCTGCGCTCCTGAAGCACCTCCGACACATTCACAAGGTCTATTCCATGCCCCGAGATTACCCCCATATTGAAGTCACCGATAGTCTCTACGCCCATCTTCTGATGCCACTGCAGACGCTCCTCGAAGAGTTCCTGAAGTTTCTCCTGCGGCACTTTGTCTTCGAGTTCCGTCGGGCGTTCCTTGCTGGGAACGCGCAAAAGGACACCATCGGCAAATTTCTCTATCTCAAAAAGTTTTATATACCCCGTACTCGGAACAAGACCGTTGTAATAACTGTCGACATAGCCATCAAGTTCATAATAGCTTGTATAAAGGCGGTTATATGTCTCAAGCAGACGCACCTTGTCCATGCGCCCTACCTCTCTGAAAACATCTATAGCATCTTGCGTGTGACACTCCACACGCTTGAAAGGGATATCACTGTCAATTATCTGCCTCATTCTATCGCGCAGCTGCATAACCTGCTCTTCACTCACAGGCTGCGATGCGCGGCAATAGTAGCCACGGGATATTGCATTCTCAAAGCGTACAGCCTCACCGGGGAACATCTCGTTCATTGCCTTCATGAAGATGAATGTGAGCGAACGTACATACATGCGCATGCCATCGTCGGAGGTTATATCAATGAATTCGACATCTTTGTGCCGGTACAGCCGGAGTGCAAGCCCCTCTGTTTCGTTATTGACACGGGCCGCTATTGCACCATACGGCATTTCAAGCCCCATTCCCTCATAAACCTCGGACAAAGAGACTCCTTTAGGAAAATCCTTTGTCACACCATTATTCAAACAATATATATGCAACATAACCTTTATTTTTATGGTTAACACCCGCCCGTTACTCATCATCGCATTACATTGCGAAGATAAGAACAAAATAGTGTTTAGCAACTTTTTTCACTATTTTTAAATTTATTCACCTGTTGGCTGTTTGAAAATATGAAGCCATTGTATAAATTTGCTTGCGATAGTGCAACACACTCAAACAGTTTCTTAAAAAATGCAGGTTATGGAGAAGATGGCACAATATATAAAAAGCATTGAGATAGACTCCTTGTGGAGCAACCGCAAGCACATTCTTTGGGAACTTCGCCCCGATGTAAACATTCTCAGCGGAAGCAACGGTGTAGGAAAGAGCACAATCATCAACCGCTCGGCCCGCCACCTGAACCTCATGCGCAGCCAGCGCCTTACCAGCAACCCCGAAGATGGAGTACACATAAACTTCTACCCGGCCGATGCAGAGTGTATAAATTTCGATATTATAAGCAGCATCGACCGCCCTATCCTCAGCAGCGAGATGCTTGAGAAAGTATCCGGAGCCGATATAAGGACAGAACTCGATTGGCAGCTGTACAACCTGCAACGCCGCTATCTCAATTATCAGGTAAACATAGGCAACCGCATCATAGCCCTGCTCACCTCGGGCAACAACGACGACCAGAGACTTGCCGCAGAGCTCACAAAGCCCAAGAAACAGTTCCAAGACCTTGTCGACGAACTATTTGCACCTACGGCAAAGACCATTGCGCGCGACAGCAATGAAATTCTGTTCCACCAGTATGGCGAGACAATACCGCCCTACCTGCTCTCTTCGGGCGAGAAGCAGATGCTTGTTATTCTGCTCACAGCACTCGTGCAGGAGAACCGTCCGGGAGTAATTCTCATGGACGAGCCCGAAATTTCGTTGCACATTGAATGGCAACAGAGGCTTATAACGCTTATACGCACACTGAACCCCAACGCACAGATAATACTCTGCACACACTCACCGGCAATAATCATGGACGGATGGATGGATGCCGTAACAGAGATTGAAGATATTACCAGATAAACGGAAAAACACATTGAGATATGAAAAGACTTACCGAATATCTCAACTCAAAATTCATTGAGGCCGCAAACTCGCTCCGCCCGAAGAATGCAGCACACCGCATCGTGGCATACGTAGAGAGCTACGATGACATCTCCTTCTGGCGCTCCGTGTTCGATGAGTTCGAGAGTGACAAGTTCCATTTTGAAGTAATGTTACCGGCACGTTCCAGCCTCACCAAAGGGAAGAAACAGGCAATGATGAACATGCTGGGCAAAGCATACGGCAAAAACATGATTGCCTGTGTCGACAGCGACTACGACTACCTGTTGCAGGGAGCTACTTCAACCTCGCGGCAACTTATAAGCAACCCCTACATACTGCACACATACGCCTACGCAATCGAAAACCTCAAATGCAATGCCGACAGCCTTAAACAGATATGCGTACAAAGCACACTGAACGACAAGAGCCTGATTGACCTCGGGCAGTTCATGAAACTTTATTCAGAAATATGTTTTCCGCTTTTTGCATGGAACATACTTCTCTACCGCATGCACGACACAAAGACAATGAGCATGCTCAAGTTCTGCGAGATTGTACGCCTCACCTCATTCACCGTAGGAAAGCCGGCATACTCCCTGCAACAGTTGAGCAACAGAGTAACCCACAATATAAAACTGCTCGAAAAGAGGTTCCCCGAACTTATAGACAAGCAGAAAGAAGTTGAAAAAGAGCTAACCTCACTTGGGGTTCTTCCGCAAGAGACCTATTTTTATATACAGGGGCACCACCTGATGAAAAATGTAGTTCTTCGTATTCTTGCCCCCGTATGCCGCATACTGCGCAATAAGCGTGAAGAGGAGATACAACGGCTGGCCTATCACCGGCAACAATACAACAACGAACTCGCATCGTACCGGCACAGCCAATGCGATGTAGCTCTTATGCTCAACAAGAACACCGATTACAAGCAAACCACGCCCTACCGAAAGCTAAAAGCAGATATTGAATCTCTGCTACACTCCCTCGGCAACAAAAAAACAGACGAGACAGAACAAGGATTATAATTCAGGGCTCACCTTCTTTTCCAGAATACCGGGGTAAACAGCAGCAACACTGCGAAGAATTCAAGACGGCCTACCAGCATCTGGAACGCGCTGAACCATTTTACCGGTGCAGGCAACAGGGCAAAAGTATCCATCGGGCCATAATTGCCCAAACCCGGGCCCACATTACCCACAGAAGATACCGAGAGGCCGAATGCATTGAGAAAATCGAGCCCGAAGCCCATATTCACCACAAGACCTATTATAAGCACGAATATATATATTACGGTATATGCCAATATAGCCGACTGCACTGTTGTAGGGATAATTTTGCCTGTCATACGTACAGGTATCACCGCATTCGGATGCACAATACGCTTGAACTCGTTTATCATCACCTTGAAGAGGATTGATATTCGCACACATTTCATGGCGCCCGATGTCGAGCCCGAACATGCCCCGAAGAACATGAGCGCACAGAGCATGAGCCACAGCAACGGCAACCATGCTACATAATTGGATGTTGCAAAACCTGTTGTTGTCTGCAAGGAGACAACCTGGAACAGCGAGGCTCTAAATGAGGGTTCTACCCCCATAGGCGTTGAAAAATAAAGCCCCACTGCTATAATGGCTGTAAACACCACGACAATCGCCGAATAGGTACGGAACTCCGTATCGCGCAGCAGTTCCTTGGGGCGTCCCTTGAATATGAACAGGTAGAGAAGCGACAGGTTTGTACCACCCAAGAACATGAATAGTGTTGTCACATAATCCACCGCCGGAGAGTTGAAAGCGGCAATGCTGTCCTGCTTGGTTGAGAAACCTCCTGTTGCAATAGTCGACATTGAATGGCACAGTGCATCGAACTTGCCCATTCCGGCAAAATACATTGCCACGGCACCCATTATTGTCAGCCCCACATATATGGTCAATATCCAACGTGCAGTAACAGAAATGCGCGGATGGAGTTTTGTACGCATAGGGCCTGATTCTGCGGCAAACAGGTTTATATCGCTCAAGCCGAAGATAGGGAACACTGCCACGGTAAAGAACACTATACCTAAACCGCCCACCCAGTGTGTCATCATTCTCCAGAACAGCAGGGATTTCGGAAGTTCCTCAATGTTTGACAAGATTGTAGCACCGGTTGTCGAAAAGCCCGACATCGTTTCATAGAACGCATCGGTAAAATTGGAGATATAGCCACTCAACATATAAGGCAATGAGCCAAAGAGCGAAAATACCACCCAACAGAGAGTAACTACTACATACCCGTCTTTTCTCGATATGTTCCTTTCGGTTCCACGGCACATCATAGTGAGCAACGAGCCGACTCCAATCATAACCGCAATCGGCACAAGCAGTTCGTTAATGAACGGCTCCTTGTAATACCATGCGACAGCAACGCTGCCGGCAAGGAATATTGCCTCAATGAAGAGCAACATTCCAATGATGCGGAATATGATTTTGGGATGAAACATTACCTGAAATATTTTTCCAACTTCTTTAGGACATTTTCGCGGCAGAAGACAATTACATGGTCACCGGCCTGTATCATGGTATTACCGGTGACATGCATTCCCTCGCCGTTGCGTATGAGGCCACCGATATTGGCTCCATCGGGTAGCCCGAGGCTTTTCACTGGCTTTGTGGTAATAAGGCTTCCCTCGTTTACAGGAAACTCTGCCACCACTGCCTGGATAAAGGTCAAGCACTTGACACTCAAGACATCTGTATTGAGCATCATCTGGAAGATTGTACTGGCCGCAAGTTTCTTCTTGTTGATTACAGAGCCTATATCCATGCTTTCGGCCATTGAGATATAATCGATATTCTCGACCTCGGAGACGGTACGGTAAACTCCGCCGCGTTTTGCTGCAAGACAGGCCAGTATATTTGTCTCGGAGTTATCGCTGAGAGCTATGAATGCATCGGTGCGTTCGATACCTTCGCTGCGCAACAGTTCCGGGTCGCGGGCATCGCCGTTGATTATCATTACTCGGTCGTCGACAAGCTCCAGAAGCTTGTGACAACGCTTGAGGTCGCTCTCGATTATCTTTATATCAATATTTTCGGGAATAAGTTTGGTTGTACGCACAGCAATGCGGCTACCTCCCATGATTATGATACTGCGTACCTCGGTAAACTCCTCTTTTCCGCATATTTTTCTGATATAGGGAATTTGGTCATGGGTTGTCATGAAGCAGACAAGGTCATCGACGAGTATCACATCGTTTCCGCGGGGTATTATCGTTTCATCGCCACGCTGTATTGCTACTATATGATAAGGAATTTCCCTGGAGAGCTCCTTGAAAGGTATGTTTATTATTGAAGCGTTGGCCCTCATCTTTACACCAATCATAACCAGTGCCCCATCACCGAACTCAAGCATCTGACGAGCCCAACTGTACTTTAGGCTGGTTGCTATCTCTTCGGCAGCGAGCTGCTCGGGATAGATTAGTGAGTCGACTCCAAGAGAGGCAAAATAGGCTTTGTTCTTTGGCAGGAGATATTCGTAATTATCGATGCGGGCAATGGTTTTTTTTGCACCAAGATAATGCGCCAGGATACAAGATGTTATATTGCGGCTCTCATCGGGTGTTACAGCGACAAAAAGCTCGGCGCCGTTTACACCGGCGCTCTGGAGTGCCGATATTTTGGTCGGGTCGCCCACAATGGCCTGCAGGTCGAAGAGCGACTCCATTTTTCCGAGTTTCTCTTCGCTTTCATCGAGCAGTATTACATTCTCGTTCTCTACCGAAAGCATTTTTGCAAGATGTGTACCGACGGCACCTGCTCCGGCTATGATTATTTTCATAAATCCTTGAATTTCAGTATTGCGCGAACTACATCCTCTTTATCCATTCTGCATACACGGTAAAGCTCCGATGGAGCTCCATGTTCTATGAATTCGTCTGGGATACCCATTATCTCCACTTTTGGAGTGTAACCGGATGCTGCCATATACTCAAGCACTGCGCTTCCAAGGCCACCCTTTACCGTGCCATCTTCGAGAGTAACCACATATTTGAAATTCTCGCCAACTTCACGCAGTATTGCGGTATCTATCGGCTTTAGGAAGCGCATATCGTAATGAGCTACGCTCACGCCCTGTTTCTCGGCCTCGGCAACTGCAGCCTCCATTACTTTTCCTATTGGACCGATTGTAAGGAAAGCCACATCTGTTCCTTTCTTTATGCAACGGCCTTTACCTACCTCTACTGCCTCAAGCGGACAACGCCAGTCGACAAGAGAACCCTTGCCACGCGGATAACGTATTACAAAAGCACCGGCTCCCGGTTGCGCTGCAGTGTACATGAGACGGCGGAGCTCACACTCATCGTATGGCGATGATATAGTGAGATTAGGTATCGGACGCAGATAAGCAAGGTCGTATGCTCCGTGGTGTGTCGGGCCATCCTCACCGACAATACCTGCGCGGTCGAGACAGAGGACAAAATCGAGACGCTGCAAAGCAACATCATGTATGAGATTATCGTAACCGCGTTGCATGAACGATGAATAGACATTACAGAATGGCAGGGAGCCACCCTTTGCCAGACCGGCAGAGAAGGTCACTGCATGCCCCTCGGCAATACCTACATCGAAAAAGCGGTCCGGGAACACCTCGGCAAGTTTGTTCATTGAACAACCGGTAGGCATGGCCGGTGTTATTCCCACCACATGCTCATTGGCCTTGGCAAGCTCAACCAATGTTTCTCCGAACACATCCTGGAAACGCGGAGAGCCGCCTTCGGTAACTATACGCTCACCGGTTTCTATATCAAAAATTCCCGGCTGATGCCACAATGTTGCATTCTTTTCTGCCGGCTCCCAGCCCTTGCCCTTTGTTGTGTGTATATGGAGCATTCTCGGGCCGGTCATGTCCTTGATACTCCTGAGCATGCGCACAAGTTCCAAGACATCATGGCCGTTTATGGGGCCGAAATAACGAGCACACATACCCTCGAAGAAGTTCTGCTGACGGAACAGCATTGCCTTTAGGCCGTTGTTGAAACGTATGAGGGCATTTGCACGACGCTCGTTGAGAATGCCCACCTTCTTTAACCCTTTTGCTATTCCGTAACGTACTTTATTATAAGCCTTTGACGAGTGCATGGAGATGAGCAGCTGACTCATTCCGCCCACGCTCTTGTCAATAGACATATTGTTGTCGTTAAGTATTACAAGAAGGTTGTTAGGCATATTGGAGAGGTTATTCAGACCTTCGTATGCGAGGCCACCGCTCATTGAGCCGTCACCGATAACGGCAATCACATGCTCGTTGCGTTTTTCAAGGGCAGCCGACACGGCAAGACCCAGCGCCGCCGAGATTGAATTCGAGGCATGGCCGGCAACAAAAGAGTCGTACTCACTCTCGTCGGGAGAGGGGAAGGGTTTTATACCCCCGAACTTACGGTTCGTGTGGAAACGGTCGCGACGGCCGGTGAGTATCTTGTGGCCATAAGCCTGATGGCCTACATCCCATACAATTTTGTCCTCGGGTGTTGCGAACACATAATGAAGAGCCACAGTCAATTCTACAGAACCGAGGCTCGATGCGAAATGGCCGGGGTTATTGGCCAATGAATCTATAATGAAGTTCCTCAACTCCTTACATACCTGCGGCAACTGTTTTTCGGACAGTTTCCTTAAATCGGCCGGAGAGTCGATAGTCTCAAGCAAAGGATATTTTGTCTCTTTCTCCATAGTCAAACAAACATGAATGTCCATTAAGGCAAAAGTGCAAAACCACACTTCTGCAACATCACAAAACTATTCTTTATTTGCAAATATAGTACAATTATTGCTAAAGTTGATTATTTTTGCAGTAAAGTTACGAAAAAGAGATTATCATAGCAAGATAAATAATAACAACCGATGCAGTTTACCACACCGACAGAATTGCCCAAAGACTTTGTCGACATCTCGCATAAAAGCAAATTATTGCTTGCCGGTTCATGCTTTGCCGAAAATATCGGGAAAAAGATGGCCGAGAGAAAATTCGACATAGAGATAAACCCCTTTGGCATACTATACAACCCGTTGTCCATAAGCAAAATGCTTGAGACAGTGGTTGCAGGCGAGACCTACACAGCCTTATCACCACTGATTTTCGGGCACAACGGCAAGTGGCACAGCATAATGCATCACGGTTGCTTTTCACGCGACACAAAAGAGGAGTTGCTCTCATGCATCAACAGCAGATTGGAGAGTGCACACAAGAGAATTATGGAGTGTGACACACTGATATTGACATTCGGCACCGCATACGTTTACACCCGGAACAGCGACGGCAATATTGCCGGAAACTGCCACAAATTGCCGGGGAACATGTTTACACGCAGGCTTGCTACCGTTGACGAAATTGCCGATTCCACAATCAATGCTATAAGCAACATACATGCCGCAAATCCAAAGGTTAAAATAATATTTACAGTCAGCCCCATACGCCACCTGCGCGACGGGGCTCATGACAACCAGAAGAGCAAAGCTACACTGTTGCTGGCAATTGACGAAATAGTAAAGAGACTCAATGGAAACGCCTTCTACTTCCCTGCATACGAAATTATGCTCGATGAGCTACGAGACTACCGTTTCTACGCCGAAGATATGATACACCCCTCACCTATAGCAATAGATTATATCTGGGAGTGCTGGGAGAGTTGCTGTTTCAGCGAAAAGACCAGAAAGCTAAATGAGGAGATTGAAGATATAAACAGAAGCCTTGCGCACAGGCCATTTTCCCCAGAGGCCGATGCCTATAAAAATTTTTTACATAATACCATAGAAAAGATAACAGCCCTGAACAGGCGGCACCCTTACCTTGACTTTGACAACGAGATTAGACAATGCAATACAGTTTTGAACAGATAACCAGAATATTAAGAGCCAAGAGCGTCACTGTATCGCCCGACAGCATAATTACCCGGTTGCTCACCGACAGCCGCTCGTTCAGTTTCCCCGAAGGAACAATATTCTTCGCGATAAAGACCAAGCATGGCGACGGACACAACTACGTGGAGGAACTTTACAACAAAGGAGTCAGGAACTTCGTTGTAAACAGCTTTGAGAGGTTCCCAACACTCTCCGAAGCGAATTTTGCGGTTGTAGAAGATAGCCTCGACGCATTACAGGCTCTTGCAGCATACCACCGTTCGCAGTTCAACATACCTGTTATCGGAATCACCGGCAGCGACGGCAAGACAATTGTAAAGGAGTGGCTTTATCAACTGACCGACGGCAACTACACCGTTACCCGCTCACCACGGAGCTACAACTCACAGGTAGGTGTTCCGCTTTCTGTAACCAAGCTTTGCAACGAAAGTTCATTGGGTATTTTCGAGGCAGGAATTTCACAACCACAAGAGATGGAGAACCTGCAACGGATAATAAAGCCGACAATTGGCATTGTCACCAACATAAGCGGCGCACACCAGGAGAATTTCAGCACAATGCAGGAGAAGTGCCTTGAAAAACTTCAACTGTTCCGCAAAGCTGAAATTGTAATATACAATGCCGACGACCCGCTCATTGCACAATGCGTAACGCGCTCACTCCTGCCCTCGCGAGAGATTGCCTGGTCACGCAAAGACCCCGAGCGGCCGTTGTATATAAAATCGGTAACAAAAGACGAGCAGTGGAGCACCATTCGCTACAATTACCTGACAATGGAGAACAGCTACCGCATACCATTCCTCGACGATGCTTCGGTCGAAGACTCCATCAACTGCCTTGCCGCGGCGCTATACCTGATGATTCCTGCCGAAACGATTGCCCGGCGCATGGAACAACTTGAGCCTGTAGCTATGCGCCTTGAGGTAAAGAAGGGCAAACGTGGTTGCACTGTCATAAACGACAGCTACAATTCCGACACAGCCTCACTCGATATTGCCCTTGATTTTATGGAACGACGCAGCTGTGCCATGCCACACCTGAAGAGGAGTGTCATACTTGCCGATATAAAGCAGACCGGTGAAAGCGCGCAATCGCTCTACCGCAAAGTATTGCAGAGCCTCGAAGAGAGAAAGATAGAGAGGTTTATAGGTATAGGCAAGGATATATACTCACAAGCCGACAGGTTCCGCAGTTCAAATATCGAATGTGATTTTTTCAACACCACCGAAGAGTTCCTTGCTTCAAGTACAATACGTAACATACACAATGAGTGCATTCTTGTCAAAGGCTCCCGAACATTCCATTTCGAGGACATTTCAGAGGCTTTGGAGGAAAAAGTACACCAGACAATTCTCGAAGTAAACCTGAGCGCACTGCGCGACAACCTCAACTATTACCGCAGCAAGCTGCACCCCGACACAAAGACCGTGTGCATGGTCAAAGCCTCGGCCTACGGAGCCGGAGCACTTGAAGTAGGGCGCACACTGCAGGACTGCAATGTCGATTACCTTGCCGTTGCCGTTGCCGATGAGGGAGCCGAACTGCGAAGGGAAGGAATTGCAACAGGTATAATAGTGATGAACCCCGAACCGAGTTCATACCACACACTCTTCGACAACAAACTGGAGCCGGAAGTCTACAGTTTCGGCATGCTCAAATCTCTCATTCAGGCAGCCTGTCATGAGGGAATAACAGATTATCCGATACATATAAAGATAGACACCGGCATGCATCGCCTCGGGTTCCAACCCGACGAGGTTCCGGCGCTTATCGAGGCTCTAAAACGGCAGAATGCCCTCACTCCACGCTCGGTATTCACACACTTCGTGGGTAGCGACAGCCCGCTGTTCGATGAGTTTTCCAAAAGACAGATAGAAATTTTCGACAAAGCTGCAGCCTCGTTGCAGGAGGCATTCCCCCACAAACTGTTGCGCCATATATGCAACAGCGCCGGAGCAGAGCGGTTCACACAGGCACAAAACGACATGGTTCGTCTTGGCATAGGCCTTTATGGCATTTCCCCCATTGAAGAAGAGAGTGCCCTGCGCCCCATTTCCACCTTGAAGACCATTATACTGCAGATACACGACAATATACCGGCCGGAGAGTCTGTCGGCTACAGCCGCAGAAGCATTCTTGAGCGCCCCTCACGCATTGCAGCCCTGCCGATAGGTTATGCCGACGGGCTTAACCGCAAGCTCGGGAACAGGATGGGCTATTGCATAGTCAATGGCAAAAGAGCTCCATATATAGGTAATATATGTATGGATGTATGTATGATTGATGTAACCGGTATCGATTGCAAAGAGGGGGATATCGTAGAGATTTTCGGCCCCTCGCTACCGGTCAACACCATTGCCGGATGGTTGGATACCATACCTTATGAAATACTGACATCTGTATCAGACAGAATAAAAAGAATCTATTACAGTGATTGAGAAACATATAAAAGTATCGGGGAGAGCTGCAGCTCTCCCCGATACTTTTATATTATGTTCTTAATAAAGATATAGAATATCAACACCGGAGTGATGTAGCGTAGCATAAACACGATTACCGGCGCAAAGACACTCTTCAAAGAGCCGTAGTTCGTCAACTCATCCTTAATGAAATTCTTCTTCATGAACCACACTGCAAACACACAGGTAAACATTGCTCCAAGCGGCATAAGGATGTTTGCTGTGATATAATCGAATATATTGAAGAAATCGATACCGAAAACACCGAAAAAAGTGACAGTACTCAAAAGTATCGACACCACTGTTGTAACCGTTGCCGCCCTCTTGCGCGTGAGGCTGAACTCTTCGGCAACATAGGCTGTAAGCACCTCATGGAACGATATTGTAGATGTAAGAGATGCCAGAATAACCAGCAGGAAGAATATTGCCGACCAAGCAGCAGCCAAAGGCATTCCCTTGAATATCTCCGGCAATGTGACAAAGACAAGAGCCGGGCCCTCTGTCGGTTGCAGGCCGGCACTGAAGACTGCCGGAAAAATTACAAGACCGGCAAGCACAGACACAAGCAGGGTCAATATGGAAACATTGAACGATGTTGAAATGATATTGTTGTCCTTTTTAAAATAGGAGGCGTATGTTACCATACAACCCATTCCCACCGACAGTGAAAAGAAAGCCTGGCCAATGGCCATCATTATTGTTTCAGCCTTGAACGCCTCACCGAAATCGCATGAGAGGAAGAACCTGTACCCTTCTATAGCTCCCGGCATGAACGCTACACGCACAGCCATAACCAACAGTATTACCAGCAAGGCCGGCATCATTATCTTCGAGGCCTTCTCTATTCCCTTTTCTACCCCGCGCGACACTATGAAATGTGTCATAACTATAAACAGCACAGCATAGAAAAGAGGCCGCCATGATGCCTGGAACACATCGAACTGTTCCTTAAAAGAGAGTTGAGAATCGAACATTCCACCCGTGAGTGAACTCACGAAGTACTCAAGCGACCATCCGGCAATAAGATAATAGTAGCCCGAGATGAGCAATGCACCGAGCACTCCGCTGTAACCCAGCCAGCTCCAACGCCTCGACAACTGCCGGAAGGCACCCACTGCGTTCTTGCGTGTCTTTCGCCCCACTGCAAATTCGGCAAGCATCGCCGGAATGCCTACAACCAACACACTCAAAAGAAAAACAAGGAGAAACGCAGCACCGCCATGCTTGCCGGCAATGTACGGGAAACGCCACAAGGCACCAAGGCCTATGGCACTGCCGGCAGCCACCAATACAACACTTAATTTACCTCCAAAAGAGGCCCTCTTTTCAACACTCATAAATCTATCTTAAAATTAAGGTTGCGAAAATAACAAAAAAAGAGAAATAAAAGGGCATGCATGCCCTTTTATTTCTCTTTTTTTGACAAAGCGCTACGGGATATAAATCCTTGTTTAGACAAGATGTGCAATATGTTGCTCTCTATCACCGTAAAGCAAGTCGATAAGCGGAATTTCAATCATTGTATAACAACCGGGGCGCTGACGCATGGTAGCGCGTGCGCAACACACAAGCACCTGCGCTGTTAGAGCCGGATTGTTTATTCTCATATTGAACTCGAAAAGTTGGTTCTGTGTAACACCGGAGACACCTTTGCGGGTGAGGTTTACACCATGGCCCATATCGAGAAGATTATCCACCGAAGGCACGAGAGTAACATGAGTCTCATCGTTCACAAAATAGGGGTCGGCCTTTATTGCCGCAGCCACCTGCGCAAAGTCGTAGCCCTCTTCAAGTTCAATATATACCATGCGGCGATGTATGCCGGTACCCACAGGTATTGTCATTGAAAGAGCCGCCTTGACACCCTCGATAGCCTTTACAGCCACAGTGTGCCCCATGCTCATTCCCGGACCGAAGTTGGTGTAGGTAATACCTTTGGGGGCTATTGCCTCAAGCAGTGTACGAACTACAGAGTCGCTTCCCGGGTCCCAGCCGGCCGAAATTATGGACACAGCATTGCCGGCCTCGGCACTCTCACCGAGCGAACGGCGCAGTTCGAGTATTTTCGAGTGGATATCGAAACTGTCGACGGTGTTTATTCCAAGTGCAAGAATGTCCTTCGCATACTTTTCAACACTGCGTGTGGGGGTAGAAAGTATTGCAACATCCACATCGCCAAGTTCACGTATATCCTTTACTACATTATACCCCTGAAGTTCTGCAGGAAGATTTTCGGCACCCGAACGGCGCACAACTCCTGCAACCTCAAAATCGGGTGCTGCCAGGAGTGCCTGCAAAGTATATTTTCCGATATTGCCATACCCTACTATGGCTGCTCTGATTTTTTTCATAGTCAAATTCTTTTAAAACGATGCGAAGATATATAAAAATGTATTTTCCTGTTTCTGCAAGAGTACTATTTTTTGGTTAAAAAATAAAAAGAGGGTGAGCCAAAAGTAAAATGGGTCACCCTCTTTAGTAGGGAGGTTGGATAAAAAGAGCTATTTTTAGGCT
>JAUNQV010000045.1 GCA_030535995.1 Bacteroidales bacterium | reverse complement strand
ACGACTTCCATGCAAACCTCTGGAGCACAAAGACAGTAGCAGAGATTCGTCAGGACTCCATTGATGCAGCCAATGCCGCAGCAAAGGACAGCATCGAAGGCAATGCCGACGGCGAGAAGAAAGTAAAGAAGAGAAAGGCCGGAAAGAAAGAGGGAGAAGAGAAGGTAAGCCGCAAGAAAAAGGAGAAGAAGAGCCAAGGAAGCACAAGCAAGGCCGCACGTGTCTCGGTACGCCGCACACGCCGATAAACATTTTTTCATATTTTTTTGTTTTTTTACTTAAATTGTCGTTTTTTTGCGACAGAAAAGAAACAGCAATAACCGAACTGCCAAAGGGGTAACTGAAAACACAGTACAACAATGCACACGGTTAACCTGTTTTTAAGTTTAACCAAAAAAAATGAATGACATGAAAAAATCATTTGCAATTCTTGTGGCACTCTGCCTTTTTGCAGTCGCTCCTGCAGCAGCTCAATTGGATTGGGGTATAAAGGCCGGTGTTAACCTATCGGAGAAACCCTCTAAAATAGACGATGTAAAGAACGGAACCGGCTGGTTCGTAGGCCCCACAGCAAAAGTTGTTTTGCCAATCGTAGGTTTGGGCGTTGAGGCGAATATCCTCTATTCACGCTACGAATCAGAGATTATGGGCAAGGATGTAACCAGACAGACCATTGATGTACCCTTGTTCCTCCGCTACGAGCTTTCACTCCCCGTTGTAAACAAGTTCCTTGAGCCGTTCATTGCTGCCGGCCCCCAGTGGAGCTGGAACATCGGTGACAAGCAGTTCTCTCTAGACTATGGCGACTACAAGGTAAAAGAGAGTAACTTGAGCCTTAACCTTGGCGCCGGTATCATTATCCTCGACCATGTACAGGTTCACGCAAACTACAACATTGCCCTTGGCAAAACAAGTGACTATGAGAACGGTGTAGAGGGAGCTATTGACTACTTTACTCGCAAGTCAAAGACAAACACTTGGCAAATCTCTGTTGCATACATGTTCTAAAAAAACAGATATTTATAAATTCAATGCACCGATGGGGAGAAACACAAAAAGCTCTCTATCGGTGCTTATTTAAAGAATAAAGCGATGAAAGAGAACCTGCTTTTCGAAAAATTAGGTATAGGAACAAGCAACATCGAACTGGTTGGATGGATTGTCATTACTCTGGGAATTCTTCTGTTGTTCTATTTCAGCAGCCTGCTTTGCCGCAAGGTAATAATCCCTCTTGTAAGGCTGTTCACGAAGAAGACACGCAGCAACTGGGACGATATTCTGCTCAGCGACAGGACACTCAAGGATGTATGCAACCTGGTTCCGGCGATAGTAATTGCTCTGATTATACCATTCGTCATGAACAGCGGCACTATAATCTACACATTCTTCACAAGAGTGTGCTGGGTATATATAACAGGAGCAGGTGTAAAGCTGACATGCTCGGTACTCTCGTCACTTTATAAAATATCACATCAGGCCGAGAGGACAAAAGACCACACCTTGCAGGGAGTGTTCCAGATGCTCAAGATTGTCGCAATATGCATTGGAGCAATTATAATTGTGAGTATTCTCCTGGACAAAGACCCCACAAAACTGCTTGCCGGCTTGGGAGCATCGGCTGCAGTGCTCATGCTGGTATTCAAGGACAGCATAATGGGGCTCGTTGCCGGAGTACAGCTTTCGGCCAACGACATGCTACGCCCCGGCGACTGGATAGAAATGCCCAAATATGGTGCCGACGGCGTTGTTATTGATGTGACACTCACAACAATTAAGGTACAGAATTGGGACAAGACAATAACTACAATTCCACCATACAACCTTGTGAGCGACTCATTCCAGAACTGGCGTGGAATGTTCGACAGCGGAGGACGACGCATAAAAAGATCGCTCTTCATAGACATGAACAGTGTCAAATTCTGCGACAAGGAACTTATTAAACAGTTATCAGAAGAGGGATTACTTGTCAGAGAAAACCCAGAACAGGAGGTAAACCTAACTCTCTTCCGTGAGTGGCTCGAAGAGTGGCTGCAAAACCACCCGAAGGTAAACAAAGAGATGATTATAATGGTGCGCCAGTTGCAACCTACACCACAAGGCGTTCCTCTTGAACTCTATTTCTTCTTCGACGGCACAGCATGGGTACATTACGAACATTTCCAAGCCGAAGTATTTGAATACATTTTAGCCCTGGTTCATAAATTCAGACTGAAAGTATTCCAGGCACCGGCAGGGTACGATTTTAAAAAGGTTTCGCAAGCATAAAAAAGAGAACTCATCTTCTTTTGCCTGCTCTTTCGACATAGAACAGCATCTCCCTGCGCGAGAGGGCATCTACATATCGTATTCTTGCTGCATTTATAGAGTCGAGCAACTCACGGCTATCTTCATCGCCATCGACAGCCATTCTGTGCAACTCGTCAAGAGATACAAGAACCCCCTCAAGGCTATCGAGGCTGTTGTTAAGACGATAAGCGATATCTACCAGTTCTGTAGACGAGGTTGCTTTCCCAACATTGGCTATTGCAGCAGAGTATGCTTCAATTCTCGCATCGGATACTCCACCGCCACAAGAGAGAAGTGCAGAAACTGCAAAAAGGAACAATATATACTTTTTCATATCAATACATCTATTAAGCACACCTAAAAAAAGAGGAGCACTGCTGATACAAAATTATACTTTTCGGCAAAAACAGACAAGTTTAATGAACTTTTTAATACCTTCGCAACTGTTATGCAAATGTTTGCCGAAGTCATATTGCCATTGCCGCTTCCGGGAACCTTCACCTACAGTGTTCCCGCAGAATTGGAGAACTGCATCACTGCCGGATGCCGTGTAAAAGTACCGTTCGGCAAAAACAAGAGCTACACAGCACTTGTTACGGAGTTGCACGACAGAAGACCCGATGGATATGAGATAAAAGCCGTGCATGAAGTTCTCGACGAAGCTCCCATTGTCACAACAATGCAAATGAAGTTGTGGAACTGGATTGCGCAATACTACATGTGCACATTGGGCGATATATACAAGGCAGCAATTCCACAAGGACTCAAAGGCGAGTTCAAGCCACGTACCGAGCAACGGGTGCGACTGACAGCAAAATGTTTCGATGAAAAGGGAGTAAACCTGCTGCTTCAGGCACTTGGCAGAGCTCCAAGACAAAAACGTCTGCTCGCCACATACCTGCAAATGGCATCGCCATTTGCAGGAACACCCAAGGAAATTTCAAAACACAAGCTGCTTGAGACAGCCGAGGTAAATGCAACAATATGCAGGCAGTTGCAGGATAAAGGCATTCTTGAATGTTACGAAGTTGAGATTGGCCGACTCTCAAAGGAACAGACTCCCGTTACACCACAGAATAGGCTGAACACAGCACAGCAAAAAGCTTTTGAAGAGATAAAAGAGAATTTCGACCGGAAGAGTGTTACACTGCTGCATGGTGTCACATCCGCCGGAAAGACAGAAATCTACATTCACCTCATAACAGAGGCCCTGCAAAAAGGCAAGCAGGTTCTCTACCTGCTACCCGAAATTGCGCTCACAAAGCAGATTACCGACAGGCTGCGCCGTGTATTCGGTAACCGCATAGGAGTGTACCACTCCAAATTTTCCGATGCCGAGAGGGTTGAAATATGGAAAAAACAGCTCGGCGAGGAAGCATACGATATAATTCTGGGAGTACGCTCTTCGATATTCCTGCCTTTCAAGGAACTTGGGCTGGTTATTGTAGACGAAGAGCATGAAAACAGCTACAAACAACAGGAACCTGCGCCACGGTACAATGCCCGCAATGCTGCAATAGTGCTGGCATCGTTCTATGGAGCAAAGACTCTTTTGGGCACAGCAACCCCCTCTATAGAGAGTTACTACAATGCCACAACCGGCAAGTATGCTCTTGTAACAATAACAACCCGCCACCGCGAGGTGCAGCTTCCGCAGGTTGAAGTAATTGACATGCAGGAGTATACACGCAAGAAACTGACTGTCGGGCCATTCTCCGACCCCCTCATAGAAGCAATGGATACCGCGCTCAAAGAGGGAAAGCAGATAATACTGTTCCAGAACAGACGAGGCTATGCTCCGCTGCTTGAGTGCAAGACCTGCGGTTGGGTTCCACGCTGCAAGCACTGCGATGTCAGCCTCACACTGCACAAGACGGCCGACAAGCTCACCTGCCACTATTGCGGTTACACAATCCCAGCCCCAAAACATTGCCCCAACTGCGAAGAGAGGAATTTCATTAACCTCGGCTACGGAACGGAGAAGATTGAAGATGACCTGCAGAACCTCTTCCCCGATGCACGTATATTGCGCATGGACCTCGACACGACACGCTCGCGCGGTGCATACGAGAAGATTATCGACAACTTCCAGCAAGGGAAAACAGATATACTCATTGGAACGCAGATGGTATCGAAAGGGCTCGATTTCGACAATGTGGCAGTTGTAGGAATAATCAATGCCGACACCCTGCTGAACTACCCCGACTTCCGCGCCACAGAACGTGCATTCCAACTTATGGCACAGGTTGCCGGGCGTGCCGGGCGCAAGAACGGCAAAGGCAAAGTGTTCCTGCAGACAAAAATGGGTGATGCGGCTGTTATACCGCAAATTGTGAAGAACGACTACACGGCCTTCTATAACCAGCAGCTCTCGGAGCGTATGCTGTTTCATTATCCACCATTTTATCGGCTTGTTTATATATACATGAAGCACCGCGACGAGCACATTCTCGACGAGTTCTCGAACCTTGTCGGGCGACACATGCGCGAGATTTTCGACAACCGCATACTCGGCCCCGACACACCGCCTGTAGCAAGGGTCAAACAGCTGTATATACGCAAGATTGTACTTAAAGTCGACAGCAGCCTTTCGCAATACAAGGTAAACGAGACGCTTCAGAATATACTGCATGCATACAGCGAAATTCCGCGTTTCCGCGCCATCTCCATGTACTACGACATTGACCCATTATAGGAACACACTTGCGCCATACAAAGTTTTTTAAAGAACTTTAAATGGTATAAATGGGATTTTTGGCAATAATATTTTGTTCATCTGCCATCTATTAGGTAAATTTGCACGATTTTGGGCTGTCTGCAACACAGCCGCAAGTAAAAAAGCAAAAACATCAAATAGAATAATGAAACAATTCAAGCTTTTGAACAACACTCTCGGATGGCTTACCTTCCTTATTGCAGCATTCACCTACTGCATTACAGTTGAGCCTACGGCGAGTTTCTGGGATTGCCCCGAGTTTATCCTGTCAGGAAACAAATTGGAAGTAGGACACCCTCCCGGTGCACCATTCTTCATGCTCACGGCAAATTTCTTCTCGCTTTTTGCTGGGCCGGAAAAGGTAGCATTCATGGTGAATATAATGTCAGCGATATTGAGCGCGCTGGGTATACTTTTCCTTTTCTGGAGCATTACCCACCTGACACGCAAGCTAATCATAGGCAATGCCACAGAGATGACAAAGGCGCAGATGATAACCATTCTCGCATCGGGCCTGGTGGGAGCACTTGCCTACACCTGGAGCGACACCTATTGGTTCAGTGCCGTTGAAGGCGAGGTATACGGTTACTCTTCACTCTTTACAGCAGTCGTCTTCTGGCTCATACTGAAGTGGGAGGATAATGCCGACTCACCCCACAGCGACCGCTGGCTGGTTCTCATAGCATACCTTGTAGGCCTCTCTATCGGCGTTCACCTGCTCAACCTGCTTTGTATTCCTGCCATTGTGCTTGTCGTTTACTACAAGAAATTCCCCAATGCAAACTTCAAAGGCTCGATATTGGCACTCGTCATAGCCATGGTTATTGTTGCCATTGTCCTCTACGGAATTGTTCCGGGCGTAGTGAAAGTTGGAGGATGGTTCGAACTGCTGTTTGTGAACGTGCTCGGCATGTCATTCAACACCGGAGTATATGTTTATATGATACTGCTTGTGGCAGCGCTTGTATACGGCATATACCTTACCGAGAAGAACAAGAGCCGGAAAAGCGTTGCGCTGATGTTCACCGTTGCAGTAGCATTGCTCGGCATACCTTTCTATGGGCATAATGTCACATTGAGCATAATTATTGGCATAATTGTCCTTGCGGCCATTTTCCATGCCGGCACATACAGGAAAGGACAGGAGTTCATCATAAGCATGAGAAGTTTCAACACAGCATTCCTATGCATGCTGCTCATTATGGTAGGCTACTCCTCTTATGCCCTCATTGTCATACGCTCTTCGGCCAACACTCCAATGGACCAGAATTCACCCGAGGACATTTTCACCCTCGGAACATACCTCAACCGCGAACAGTACGGCACACGCCCGCTGCTCTACGGACAGGGGTTCCAATCGGAACTGGAGGTTGACAGGGCCAACAACAGATACAGCTACACCGAGACAAGCCCCATCTACAACCGTGTAGAGAAGAAAGACCCGAGCGAGCCCGACAGATATGAAATCCTCGGCTACAACAAAGACTACAAATACATTCAGAACATGTTCTTCCCACGTATGTACAGCGAGGACCATGCACAGGCATACGAACAGTGGATAGGGGAGCCGGTGACAAACCTTGTCAAAGCAGAGAACTACCCCGAAATATCGGCGAACGAGTACATAAAGATGCCCACGCAATGGGATAACCTGCGCTTCTTCATACGTTACCAGGTAAACCACATGTACTGGAGATATTTCCTATGGAATTTTGTAGGCCGACAGAACGATATACAAGGAAACGGTGAAGTAGAACACGGCAACTGGATTACAGGCATCGACTTCATCGACAATATGCTTGCCGGCGACCAGGAGACTACTCCCGCCGAACTCAAAGAGAACAAAGGACGCAACGTATATTTTGCCTTGCCTTTGATACTCGGTATTATTGGTATCCTGTGGCAATTGAAACGTGGCAAAGAGGGTAAACAGCAGTTCTGGATAGTATTCATGCTCTTCTTCATGACCGGACTTGCAATTGTTCTATACCTGAACCAGACACCGGGACAGCCACGCGAGCGTGACTATGCATACGCCGGCTCATTCTATGCCTTTGCAATTTGGATTGGACTTGGTGTAGCCGGAATTGTTGAATATATAAAGAGATGGACAAAGAAGAGCAACGCTGTTATAAGCAGTATTGTAGGAGCAGCATGCCTACTTGTTCCCCTGCAGATGGTGTCGCAGACCTGGGACGACCACGACCGTAGCGGCCGTTACGCATGTCGCGACTTCGGGCAGAACTACCTGAACACAATGCCCGACGACTGCGCCCCCATCATATTCACCTGTGGCGACAACGACACATTCCCGCTATGGTACAACCAAGAGGTTGAGGGAGAGCGTACCGATGCGCGTGTATGCAACCTTTCGTACCTGCAGACCGATTGGTATATCGACCAGATGCGCCGCCCAGCCTACGACTCACCTGCGCTGCCAATAACATGGAAGCGTATCGATTATGCCGGAAATGCAAACTATAGTGTAGAGATATTGAGACCGGAGGCCACAGAGTACATAAAAGAGTTCCTCGCAAACAACCCCGAAAAGGCAAAGCTTATAGGCGAGAACCCCTTCGAGATGAACAATATCACAAAATATTGGATTGCCGGAGCAAGTGAGAAGGTAAAGAGCGAAAGCCGCATGGTTGTTGAGGAGATAATAGATTATGTAAAGACCAAACTCACCGAGAACGGCAAGAAGATTATGCAGAAAGGCGAGAGCGAGTTCATGAAGCTCGAACGCAACAGAAGCCAATATCTCTCGTTTGTCTCACGCGATGAGTATGAGCAGGCACTCGCAGAGGCCGGCGAATACATTGAGTATGGCCGTTACGTTGCCGACTATGCCAGAACAATAGGAAAGACAGTTATTCCAAGCAACGTACTTTACATTCCCATCGACTCCGCAGCAGTAAAGCGCTCGGGAATGATTATTCCGCAGGAGTACAAGGACAGCATGCCCGAGTACATGACCATAGATATAAAGGGACGTCCATCGCTACACCGCTACGAGCTGATAATCTTCGACATGATTGCCAATGCAAACTGGGAACGCCCCATTTACATGTCAATGACAGTAGGCGATGCCAATTACCCCGCAATACTGAAGAACTTCTTTGTACACGAAGGATTGGCATACCGCATTACCCCGTTCAACTGGAAGGAACTGGGATATGCCGACGAATATGAGCACCCGGTAGACTTCGACCGTTTCTACAACAACATAATGAACCGTTTCAAATGGGGAGGAGTAAAGGCGAACAAGGATTATTATGCCGATGAGACAGTAAGACGCATGATATACACCCATCGCAACCTCGTTGCACAGCTTGTTTACAAGATGATAGACGAGAAACAGCCCGATGAGAAGATTGCCGACCTTCTTGAGAAGTGCTACGAGGAGCTGCCGAACAGCGTAATACCCTACGATGCTCTGCGCGACAACAGCATTGCTCTTGCCGATGCCTACCATACCCTGTACAACAGAGCAGAGGAGCAGGCAAAGAAAGCTCTCTACATGCAGAGATATATCGAAATTGCATCATCCATTGCAAACAACCAGTATGAATACCTGAAGTGGTACAACACGTTCGGCAACAGGAACAGAAGCGAACAGATGATATATTCACGCCTTTCACTTCTGGGACAGGCTCTGAACCTGCTTGGCGACACAGAGAAAACCCGATTCTCTGTAGCAGAACTTGCAACAGTACTTGCCGACAACATTGAGAAAGAGTGTGATGTGCTCACCGACACAAAACTCGACCTTGCCGCAAACAACACAATTTCGAACAAGAAAGTACAGTTGGTAGAGAACCTCTACAGCCACTTGAGTAACTTGGGAAGCATACCGGCCATCGACAGGAAGATTGTTGCCACATACAAGTACCTGATGAACTATGAGAACCGCAAGCTAAAGAAGTTTACCCCCTCACGCCTTGCCGCCATCGGAGAGAGAGAGCACGAAGAGATACTTGCTTCACTGCAACTGATGAACAGCATCTACCGCAATGCAAGATCGGTCAACAACGCCGATGCCGAAGCCATTAAGGAGATACAGCGCATATACAGTACAAACTTTGAAACTTACGCCCCATACGTAATGGGCTACTAAAAGATGTTTATAGAACAGGTACCTCAATTTGTACGCAACCTTTACCCAAAGGCCCTGTGGCGCATGAACCCCGATGAAAAGGCCATTTATTTGACCTTTGACGACGGGCCGATACCTGTCATTACCCCTTGGGTTGTAGACCTCCTCGCCCGGTACGGCATAAAGGCCACGTTCTTTATGGTAGGCGACAACGTACACAAGTTTCCTCAAGAGTATATGCAGGTCATTGAGAGTGGACACAGAGTCGGGAACCACACTTTCAACCACCTTAAAGGGCTCTTCACAAGCACAAAAGAGTACATAGAGAATGTTGACCAGGCCGATGCCTTCATACACAGCAACCTGTTCAGGCCTCCACACGGCATACTGCGCCGTCAGCAATACAACGAGTTGAGCAAACGCTACCAGTTTGTAATGTGGGACCTTGTTACACGCGACTACAGTTTCAGGCTCTATGGTGAAGATGTACTTGCCAATGTAAAACGCTACACGCGGAACGGTTCCATAATAACCTTTCACGACTCCATGCGGAGCGAAAGCAACCTGCGTTACGCATTGCCACGCGCTATAGATTGGCTGCTGGAGCAGGGTTACAGCTTCAAGATATTTGAATAATGGACAAAGCCGCACTCTCACAATTTATAAAATCCGAGGCTCATGGTCTCGGATTTGCTGTTTGCGGTATAACAAGAGCCGAAGCCGTAGCACCCGATGAGGTGAAGCGCTACACCTATTGGGTGAAAAACGGCAACAACGGCACAATGCAATATCTCGAACGCAACTGCGACAAGAGATTTGACCCCACAGCGCTCGTTGAAGGGTGCAAGAGCATTGTTTTAGTGGCATTGAACTATGCCCCGCAAAGAGCTGTTGAGGGCATAAGCAACTACGCACAAGGGAAAGACTACCACAAGGTTGTCAAAGAGAGGCTATACACGCTTTTAAAAAAGATAAACGAAAAAACAGATATAAAGGGCAGGGCCTTCTGCGACTCTGCACCGGTACTTGAGCGCTACTGGGCAGTACAGGCCGGCCTTGGCTGGATAGGGCGCAACCGGCAACTGATAATCCCCGGAAAAGGTTCACAATTCTTCATTGGCGAACTGCTCATTGATAGAGAGCTTGAGTACGACACCCCTTTCACAGCCAATCATTGCGGAAACTGCACACAGTGCATAGACAACTGCCCCACCGGCGCATTATGCAAAGAGGGGTTCGATGCACGAAAATGCCTTTCGTACCTTACCATTGAATTCCGTGGCGAGGAGTTGCCGGAAAACAGCGGTGAAAAGATGAAAAACTGCTTCTATGGATGCGATTGTTGCCAAGCAGCCTGCCCACACAACCGTTTCTCTACACCGACAGAGATAGAAGATTTGCAACCACGCCCCGAACTACTTCAAATGACAAAAGAAAGATGGAGCGGACTAACAGCCGTGGAGTATGACAGACTCTTTGCAGAGAGCGCCGTTGAGCGTTGCGGCTACCGGCAACTCATGAGGAATATAAAAGAATTTTACACCTTAAAAGAACAATAGCTATGGAAAACATCATCTGGAAAAAGACAACAAGAAACATTCTTCTGGCATTTCTGCTATACAGCATTGCCGGTTTCCTCTCTTCATTGTTCGCGGGAATAGGAGATATCGTTTCATCGTTTGACCGCGTAAACTACTTTTATGATTATTCATACGGCACTGAACTCATAAACTACTGGGAGTTCCTGGGCTACATGTTAAACATGGCAGGCATAGCAGGGCTTGTTCTCTTCCTTATAGCAATCAACCGTTTCATAAAATGCCAAAAAGATGAGAACGATGCCGGTGCAGTGCGCATGATAAGGAACTCATATATTCTGCTCATAATAGGCATGCTTGTCGGATACCTGTTCCTTGTCGGCACAATAATAAAGCATGTGATGTTGCTTGTCTCCTACATACTCATTATTATCGGTTACAGCCGATTGAGCCATTCACCGATTATTCCCGAGAAAGGAAGAAGCGGAGCGAGCAAGCTGATGGTATGCGCAATTCTGGGGCTTGTAGGTTCACTGTTGGGAGCAATACCTGTAGCCGGTTATTTCATTGAATGCATAATGCAGCTGACAATATTTATAATAGCAATTATCGCATGGTGTAACCTGAAGAACAATGCCCCGGCACCCGACAGTAAAGATATAACAGCCATGGCAATAAAAGAGAAGACCAAGCACGGCAGAGCATTGACCACACTGGTACTGACCGACACGATTTTAGGACTGACAGTCACACTGCTTTTCGTGTACTCCACATACTTGCCACATGTTGAGTTCATAGATTCACAGTTACCGTTTGCTTCACATTATTCACAATTCTCCGCAATAGCATTTTTTATATACCTTATAGTATTTACGACAGGAAGAAGAGGGGCCCTGCAGCTATCAGGAGCAATAATCATGGCTACCATATCACTTATAGCTGTCATTAACCACTTCTACCCCATTTCCTCGTTCTTTACATACGATTTTGAAACATACACCATATTCTATGAAATATATAACATAGTTTACATATTGCTGACCTTGACCTCATATATATTGCTGGTATTAGGTACAAAAGTGAGCAATATGTTCCGCATTACGGTCGTTTCGGCATTAGGTATTAATTTTATACGTTCAATAATATCGATGATTATTCTGGCCAACAACGACTATATGTACAATGAAGATTATGCTATATTCAGCGAAGTATACAACATAATATACTATGTTGTGAGCATTGCTCTTATAGCATTCTGCATCATTGAGAAGCATGTACTGAAAAAGAGTGCGGCAACAGAACTTGGAGTGTAAAGTAGCAAGTCCTTACATCAACGGCAAATTATTTCGCACGCCTTGTCCTGCCACTCGCGGACAGGGCGTGCACTTTGCATGCCGGTGTTAAGCATTACAAAAGCAATCATGTGACCATTCGATGCACGCGCATAACCGGCAAGTGTACACACACCTTTTACAGTACCGGTCTTTGCCCTTACCTTTTTGTAGGCCACAGTTCCTTTTGTACGGTTTTTCAATGTGCCCGACACGCCCGACAACGGCAAACTGCCATAGAATTTGGAGAATATTCTCTTGTTGCCATATATATACCGCAACGCACGTGCAAGAATATCGGCAGTTGTGTAGTTGTATAACGAAAGGCCCGAACCGTCGGCTACCGAAAAACTGCATGTAACGCCCAACTTGCCTTTTATAAAGTTCTCCACCACTTTGCAACCGCCTTTCATGGTGGCAGGAGCCGAGGAGCCTGGTGCACACAAATGGTACAGGAGAGCTTCGGCGCACAGGTTGTCACTCTCCATGAGGGCCTCGCTTACAACAGCTGTCAGCGGTGTCGAGTGCTTTGCCACAACCTCGCCTTGTGAGGGGCCGAAGGCCACATTATTAACCATTACACCGAGAGAATCGAGTTTTTCCATGAGAACTGCCATGAAAAAATCGGCCGATTTATACATATTCATTCTCTCCTTTACCCTTTTCACACAATTCCCTTTTATTCGTATGACATTACTGTCCTCAAGCCAATCACGCATGATGGTGAGCTTACCGAGCTCACTGTTACCGCATTCAGCCTCATTGACTATAGTGTAGAACGATGATTTCGGGTTGCATGTATAGCACGGAGCCTCGCCCTTTGACGATGGCGTAACCACAACCTCAACGGCTCCGCCGCACAGCATTAGCGGTGAGAGATAGGGCTGGTAACCATAAGGGCTGTCGTCCCACGACCACCCAGCTCCCCAGTAGAGAGAATCGGAGAATGAACAATCGGCAAATAGGGTATCTATGACAGTGCCGCATGGAATGTTTGCAGCAAGTTCCACCATATCCTGTTCATTGAACAGAGGATCCATGACACCCTTTACATAGTAGTTCAGGGCCTCGTCGCTGCACTGCCGGAACAGGCGTGTATCGAAAGTATATCCGCTACCCAACTTTTCCAGAGCAACAACCGAGGTCAACACCTTCTGTACCGATGCCGGACGCACAAGTTTATGACTTCTGTGCTCAAACAGCAGAGTATCGCAATCAAGGTCATACACAACCATTGAGACATCGCTCGAAACGAACATATCGTCGTTGAGCAGCGTTGACAAGGAACCCTCTACTGCTTGCTGTGCATGGAGAAGCTGAAAAGAGACAGATAGAATTATATACAAAAACATTTTTTTCATAGCGGACATTATTTGACGGCCTGCAGCCACGGTTATTTTTTGTAAAAATACACATTGTTTACGAAAAATTGCCCCAAGAAACCATTATATTATATTTTTTTGTAATTTTACCGCCACATGAAAGGGCGACCGCATTGAGCCGAATAACCTTTAAAGACCCAACCTCGCCCATAAAAACATACAATTCACATGGTCAAGAAATTCGATTTTCTGGTTATTGGTTCCGGCATAGCCGGAATGAGTTTTGCTCTCAAAGTAGCGGACAAAGGCAAGGTTGCACTCATTTGCAAAACAACCTTGGAAGATGCAAATACCTATTTTGCACAAGGAGGCGTAGCATCGGTAACGAACCTGCTGGTCGACAACTTCGACAAACACATAGAGGACACCATGATTGCCGGCGACTGGATAAGCGACCGTGCAGCAGTGGAGAAAGTTGTACGCGAAGCACCGTCACAAATTCAGGCCCTAATCAATTGGGGAGTAGACTTTGACAAGAACGAAAAGGGAGAATTTGACCTTCACCGCGAAGGCGGCCACTCCGAGTTCCGCATACTTCACCACGCCGACAACACCGGTGCCGAAATTCAGGAGTCACTCATAAAGGCCGTGCGCAAGCACCCCAATATAACCATTTTCGACAACCATTTTGCCATTGAGATACTCACACAGCACCACTTGGGCATAGAGGTTACCCGCCAGACACCCGACATCGAGTGCTACGGAGCATACGTTCTCGACATTGCCACCAACGAGGTACACACCTTCTTGAGCAAGGTAACGCTAATGGCAACAGGCGGTTGCGGCGCGGTTTACAAAACCACCACCAACCCTCTTGTGGCAACAGGCGACGGCATTGCAATGGTATACCGCGCAAAGGGAACGGTACAGGATATGGAGTTCGTGCAGTTTCACCCCACCGCGCTCTACAACCCCGGCGACAGGCCTTCGTTCCTCATTACAGAGGCCATGCGCGGCTATGGCGGCATACTGCGCACAAAGGACGGCAAAGAGTTCATGCACAAGTACGACCCTCGCCTCTCACTTGCACCGCGCGACATTGTGGCACGTGCCATCGACAATGAGATGAAACTGCGCGGCGACGACCATGTATACCTCGATGTCACCCACAAAGACCCCGAGGAGACAAAACGCCACTTCCCCAACATTTACGAAAAATGCCTCTCGCTGGGTATTGACATAACCAAAGACTATATTCACGTTGCCCCGGCAGCACACTACCTCTGCGGCGGTATAAAGGTAGACCTCAATGCAGCGTCGAGCATACACAGGCTCTACGCCGTGGGCGAGTGCTCATGCACAGGCCTCCACGGCGGCAACCGCTTGGCAAGCAACTCGCTCATAGAAGCCGTGGTATATGCCGATGCGGCAGCCAAGCACTCACTTGCACACTTTGCAGAGTACAGCTACAAGGAGGAAATTCCCGAGTGGAACGACGAAGGTACAAAGATGAACGAAGAGATGGTACTCATTTCGCAGGATGCCAAGGAGGTGCAGCAGATTATGAGTACATACGTGGGCATTGTACGTACCGACCTGCGCCTCAAGCGCGCATGGAACCGCCTCGACCTTCTCTACGAAGAGACCGAAGAGCTGTTCAAGAAGAGCGTCGTGAGCCGCGAACTGTGTGAACTGCGCAATGTCATAAATGTGGGTTACCTTATCATGCGCTGGGCAATGGAGCGCAAGGAGAGCCGCGGACTGCACTACAACATCGACCACCCGAGGAAAACCGGGAACTGCGGATAAGCAAAGGAATATGAAAAATGCCTCAGGTTTAATATTACCCCAAAAAGTTGAACGGTTAAACATTATCAAGAGGCGCTATTGGATGAGGGTGGCCCAAAAGTAAAATGGGTCACCCTCTTTGGTAGGGAGGTTGGATAAAAAGAGCTATTTTTAGGGTTCAGTAGCAAAAAGGTGTGTTTTTTATGATTGCAATGCAAAATATTTTTGTTGCGCTCACTTACCCGAGCCTTTATCGGTGACGGATATTTGAAAAGTTGTATAGCAATGGTAATTAAAAAAAGAAAACCGGCACCGTTGAATTTCACAGCTTAAACCCGGTTGGTTTTTGGAAACAGTG
>JAUNQV010000135.1 GCA_030535995.1 Bacteroidales bacterium | reverse complement strand
AAAAATCAGAATTGCAGTATATAAAATGTTAATTTATATACCAAAGTTAATTACAGGTAATTATAGAAAAAAATCAAATAATGATGCATAAAAAAGGAATAAACACATAAGTTTATTCCATTTTATTTTAATTTTATATTTATTTTTTTATTTCAGCAATGTTTATCTTGTCATGCTATCTTGCTGTAGTGTTGTTGTTTGGTATATTTGGGTACATGCTCTGTTTTGCGAGTTGTAATATGTCTGTAACCGTTGATTTTCAATTATAACCGCACTTTTGTGTGGCTTCTTTGTGATTTTTATTGATTAAATTCGGGTTTTTGCCAAAATATTTCAAAAAAAAGTGCATTTTATGCCTTAATATTGTGTTTTTTGTTATCTTTGTGCATCGTTAACCTTAATAATTGGAATATTATGAAAGAACTTATCGAGAAAATTCAGGAGAATTACGCTGCATTTGCAACAGAGGCTACAGCTCAGGCTGAAAAGGGTAACAAGGCTGCCGGTACACGTGCACGTAAGATTTCTTTAGAGCTTGAGAAGGCTATGAAGGCTTTCCGCAAGGCTTCTATTGAGGCTGCCAAGAACTAATCTGTTACAGTCTTGATGCAAATGTAAAAGCCACTTCCGTGGCTTTTATTTTTTTATATGGCAGTCAATTGTCCCATTTTTTTCATTTTCCCTTTTAATTATAATTTGCGTATATTTTGCAAACATGTTGCAAACCATATTTGAATAGCTTTCATATTACAAAATACTATTTTTGCAATGGATTTTGATTGCTGCATGTGCTGTATGCAGTCTTTTCCGAATGATGCAAAGACTATGACCTTTAAACGTAATATGAAATGAATTTCAGAACCTTGTTCCTGCTATTTTCAGTTTCTTGCCTCTCTCTTTCATGCAATGATAAAGCCGAATCGGTAGATACCGCTATGACTGGCGCGTGGATGTTGAAGAGTGTGATATATCCTACCGGTTATACGGTATCCTATCCCAACAGCCGGGGATATACCCGCTGTAAAATATATGACAGCGACAGTTCCTTTTATCACGTGGAGCTGCTCTCGGTAAGTTCCGAAACGATGATTGTGCCACTTGAAATGGAGCGTTATACATTTATAAAGGATGCGGCCGATACTCTGCTGGTTGAAAATGGGCGTTTTATGTTGCATTTTCAACTTTCGGGCGACACTACATATACTGTTTTTAATAATCTTGAACAGGAATTATGGGTAAAGGTCAATGATATGAGTGCCAGCAGAATGGATGAGATAAAGAGTATAGTAAAAAACAATATCGATTCGTGTGAAGATGATGTCCGTAGTTTTGTCTTTTCCACAAGTGAGAAGCGTTTGAAACGTGTTAATCGCAGCATGTTCTATGTAACTGTCGTTTTGGCCTTGCTGGCCTTGTTGCTTTTGATGTATATATATAGGGTGATAAAAAGAAATCGGGCTATTCGTCGCGAATTACAACTTATAAATGAGCAGAATGCTCTTATGCCACAACCTGTTGTCCAGGCTATGAGAATGGTTGAACAGGAGTTCTTCTCTTCGGAATATTATCGTGGATTACGTGCCCGTATAGAGAGCGGTGAACTAATGCGTCACGATGAATGGAGTGCTATTGAACAGAATATTAAACCGGTATATCCCAATTTTATAAGTAGGTTGTACAATCTCCACAACCTTTCGACTCATGAATACCAGGTTTGTCTATTGCTGAAATTAAATATACCTCCAACGCTTATAGCCAAGGTGTTATGCAAGGAGGTTAGCAGTATAAGCAGTACGCGTAGCCGCCTATATAGCAAAGTCTTTGGCCAAAAAGGCAGTTCCAGAGATTGGGATGCATTCATTGCTACATTGTAAGTCCAGTTAATCGTAAAGCATAATAATATGAAAACAAGATTTAAACTTTTCGTTTTATCATTCTTGTGTTTGGGCTGTCAGTTTGCAGCATTTTCACAGGATGTTTGTGATAAAGAGCTTGTAGGTGTGTGGATATATACTAAATATCAGGTACGTGACAAGTTCTTTTCCAATGATTTTTCATCTATAAAGATATATGGGTCAGATGGTGAGTACTGTTGTGCTCAAG
Source organism: Bacteroidales bacterium (assembly GCA_030535995.1). Classification (GTDB taxonomy): domain Bacteria; phylum Bacteroidota; class Bacteroidia; order Bacteroidales; family Bacteroidaceae; genus HGM04593. The sequence continues at coordinate 2,560 of JAUNQV010000135.1, read as the reverse complement.
TACAGAGGCTTAAAAGCGGTGCTTATAAAATAATACCTTATGATTATGGTACTTATATCTATCGTAATGGTGAATATACCGAATGTGGAAGAAAAGGTAATCTTAATCTTGTCTCGCCAACAGAATTCAATGGTCAATGGATTGGGCGCATAGAGCATTGGGAGAAAGTCGAGGGGTTCCCATCAGAGCTTAAGTCGTATATTATAAAAGAGTGTAGGAAAATTGTTTTAGGTGATGATGAAGTTTATCAGCAAATGATTGATAAATATTGGATTAACTATAAAAAGCGAAAGTAGCGAATTGGTTGTGTTGCTAATTCGGGATATTGCCCTTCGCAGATATCCGGGCTGCCTTATCTGGTAACACCATGTTATCTATTTCCTGTTTTGTTTTATAAATATCAAAAAATTAATTATCTTTACGAAAATTTATAGTATGCAGTTAAGCCAGGCATGCTTTTGGAAAAGAAAATATTGTAATTATTAACTTAAATAACCGTTTTATGAAAAAAAGATTTGTTTCGGCTGTCTTGGCGGCAATGTTCTTGTCGACAACAGGCCTTGGACAAAATCTCTCGGGTTTTGCTTATGGCGATGTAGATGCTCCACGTGGGTACAGCTATGTCAAAGGCCAGGAAGCGGGGCTTGTAGAGTGGGAGTCACCATCGGAACTCTCTTTGAATAAAGAACAGCCAAAGGCCAGGTTCTTTACCTTTAAAAACGTGGAGAATGCACGCAAGGTGCTTCCCGAAAACAGTGAGTATTACAAGTCTCTCGACGGAACATGGAGTTTCAATTGGGTGGCAGTACCCTGGGAGCGTCCTGTCGATTTCTTCAAGACCGATTACGATGCATCATCTTGGGATGAGGTGCAGGTTCCCATGAACTGGAACGTGTATGGCTTGCAGCCCGATGGCTCGCAGAAGTACGGTACACCAATCTATGTGAACCAGCCGGTAATCTTCAAGCATCAGGTAGCTGTAGGTGACTGGAAGGGTGGTGTAATGCGCGAGCCCAATCCTATACACACAACATACAAGTACCGCAATGAGGTGGGTTCTTACCGCCGTACATTTACAATTCCCGAGAACTGGGATGGCCGCGAGGTCTACATCAACTTCGATGGTGTCGATTCATTCTTCTACTTGTGGATAAACGGCAAGTATGTGGGCTTTTCGAAGAACTCACGCAACCTTGCCGCATTCAATATCACAAAATACCTTGTAGAGGGTGAGAACCTTGTTGCAGTAGAGGTGTACCGAAACAGCGATGCTTCGTTCCTTGAGTCACAGGATATGTTCCGTCTGCCGGGTATCTTCCGTACAGTTTCGCTCACATCTACCAACCCTGTAGAGCTTCGCGATATCCGTGTACGTACCGAACTTGACGACCAGTACAAGGATGCCTCACAGCAAAGAAGGCAAAGAAATACAGCGTTAAGGTGCAACTTTACAAGAATGCCCTTTACAGCGATGATAATGAGATTGTTGAAGGTGCTACAGTTGCCGGCGAGGTAGGTGTTGTGCTTTCGGGCGATACAAAAACAGTGAAACTGGCTCTTCCTGTTGCCAACCCCGCCAAGTGGAGTGCAGAGGAGCCTAACCGTTATACACTGCTTGTAAGCCTTCTCGACAAGAAAGGCCGTGTAGTAGAGACTGCTTCTACATATATGGGATTCCGCGAGGTAGAAATCCGCGATACAAAGGCCGAGGACGATGAGTTCGGCTTGGCTGGCCGCTACTACTATCTCAACGGCAAACCTATCAAGATGAAAGGTGTGAACCGCCATGAGAGCAACCTTGAAAGAGGACATGCTGTTACACGTGAGCAGATGGAGAAAGAGGTTATGCTTATGTTGCAGGGTAATATCAACCACGTGCGCAATTCTCACTATCCCGATGCACCATACTGGTACTACTTGTGCGACAAATATGGTATTTATCTTGAAGATGAGGCCAACATTGAGAGTCACCAGTATTACTATGGCGATGCTTCACTGTCACATGTTCCCGAGTTCCGCGATGCGCATGTCGCACGTGTGATGGAGATGGCTCATGCAACCATCAACTCGCCTTCTGTCTGCATCTGGTCACTCGGTAACGAGGCCGGCCCCGGTGTGAACTTCGTTGAGGCATACAAGGCACTCCATGAGTTCGATGCTTCGCGCCCTGTACAGTATGAGCGCAACAACAATATTGTGGATATGGGTTCTAACCAATATCCCTCTATCGGTTGGACACGTGAGGCCGTTAAGGGAAAGATGAGCATAGTATATCCTTTCCACATTTCGGAGTATGCCCACTCTATGGGTAACGCAGTAGGTAACCTCGTCGATTATTGGGAGGCTATCGAAAGCACAAACTTCTTTGTAGGTGCTGCAATTTGGGATTGGACCGACCAGGCTTTCTGGAATGTTGACCCCAAGACCGGAGAAAAATATATGGGTTACGGTGGTGACTTCGGTGACCGTCCCAATGACCACACATTCTGTATGAACGGTATCATGTTCCCCGACCACACTCCGAAACCACAATACTTTGAGGTGAAGAAGGTTTACCAGA
>JAUNQV010000134.1 GCA_030535995.1 Bacteroidales bacterium | reverse complement strand
ACATACTGAACAAATGAACTTTTTCATAGTATTAAAATTTTTAGCCGTTAATAATTATTGTATTTCTTATCTGTTTTTCAAACATTCGGGGCACAAACCCTTCAGGTAAAGCTGGGCATCGGTAACCTCATAGCCTTCGAGACCGTCAACAAGAGAAAGAAAATCTTTCTTCATCTGCAGGTCTACAATTTTCCCGCAACTATTGCAACGGAAGTGTGCATGGCAACAGCGGTTTCCGTCGAAACAACGGAAGGTATCATCAATAGTGAGCATTGAAATGAGACCCGCATCAACAAAAAGTTTCAGAGTATTGTATACTGTTGTCAGCGAGAGCGAACCGAGCTCATCGCGGAGCGCATCATACACAACCTCTGCCGTAGGATGCTGACAACTCTTTTTTACATACTCAAAAATAGCCAGACGCTGCACAGACGGACGTATACCCGCATCTATCAATTCTTGTTTAAGTTCTGCTTTTGATACCATTTTATTATCCGTTTCTTAATTTCATTTTTGAAACCATTGCAAATATATAAACATTATTTGTATTGCACAAATAATTCGGACATTTTTTTTACACTAAATAGAGAAAAAATTCACTTTACTGCGCCCAACGTCCATTATTTGTATTTTTCACATCAAAAGAGTAACTTTGCAGGCCGATAAAGATTTTATACATTATATATATAATAAAGACTACATTGCTTTCAATTGACAACATAAGCGTAGATTTCGGTGGCACAAACCTGTTCCACGACGTCAGTTTCATTGTAAACAGAAAAGACAGGATAGCCCTTGTCGGCAAAAACGGAGCCGGCAAGAGCACACTGCTTAAAATAATTGCAGGGTTACAATCGCCCACTACCGGCACAACCTCAAGACCAAAGGATTTTACTGTAGGCTACCTGCCACAGGTAATGCAGCACAACGATGGGCGCACAGTCTACGAAGAGGCCGAGCTGGCCTTCGCGCACATACACGAAATGGAGGCAAAGCTGGAGCGCATGAACAACTCGCTTGCCGAGCGCACCGACTACGACAGCGAGGAGTATCACCGGCTCATAGAAGACTACACCCATCTCAATGAACAATACACCATTATGGGCGGCAGCCATTATGAGGCAGAGATTGAACGCACACTGCAAGGACTGGGTTTCTCGCGCACCGACTTCAACCGCTCCACAAGCGAGTTCAGCGGCGGATGGCGCATGCGAATAGAACTCGCAAAGCTCCTGCTGCAACACCCCGACATTCTGCTACTCGACGAGCCTACCAACCACCTTGATATTGAAAGTATACAATGGCTTGAGCAGTTCCTTGCCCGCAGCAGCAACGCAGTGCTGCTTGTGAGCCACGACCGTGCATTCCTGAATGCAGTGACCAACCGCACCATAGAAATATCCTGTGGCATAATATACGACTACAAACTCTCCTACGACAAGTTCATGCAGTCGCGCAAGGAGCGCCGTGAGCAACAGATACGAGCCTATGAGAACCAGCAGAAAGAGATTGCCGATATAAAGGAGTTCATCGAAAGGTTCCGCTACAAACCCACCAAGGCCGTTCAGGTACAAAGCCGCATAAAACAGCTTGAAAAGATGGTGCCCATCGAGATTGACGAGGAAGACACAAGCCGTCTTCGCCTTAAATTCGCACCTGCCACACGCAGTGGCAACTACCCTATCATTTGCGACGGAGTGGGAAAAAGTTTCGGTAACCACACGGTATTCAGCGGAGTGAACTTTACCATAAACCGTGGCGAGAAGGTTGCATTCGTAGGGCGAAACGGCGAAGGAAAGACAACGCTGGTACGCTGCATACTGGGCGAACTCCAATACAGTGGAACGATAACCATCGGACATAACGTACAGACAGCATATTTTGCACAGCACGAAGCACAGACACTAGACGAGAACCTTACCGTTTTCCAGACAATCGACAACATTGCCACAGGCGATATACGCTTGCGCATACGCGATATTCTGGGAGCATTCATGTTCGGTGGCGAAGCCTCGGACAAACCGGTAAAAGTTCTTTCAGGAGGCGAAAGGAGCCGCCTTGCCATGATACGTCTTCTACTCCGGCAGATGAACCTTCTTATACTCGACGAGCCCACCAACCACCTCGACATGCAGTCAAAGGATATTCTTAAAGAGGCGATACGCGACTTCGACGGTACTGTTATTGTAGTGAGCCACGACCGCGAGTTCCTCGACGGCCTCGTTACCAAGGTATATGAGTTCGGCGATGGCAAAGTACTCGAACACCTCGGAGGCATATACGAATACCTTGCAAAGAAGAATGCAAACAATATAAACGAGGCTCTCACACTGTCAAAAAGCCCGACACCAACAACCGAAGCCCCTAAACAGGCCAGCGAAAGCCGCTTGAGCTACGAGGCAGAAAAGCAACTGCAGAAACAGCGCCGCAAGCTCGAAAAGGCCATTGAGGAGGATGAGAAGAGCGTAAACGAACTGGAGAGTGCTATTGCTGCACTCGAAGCCGTGATGAGCACCCCGGAAGGCAGCACAGAAGAGAATTTCACAAAATACGCCTCACTCAAACGACAGCTCGACACCGCCGTCGAAGAGTGGGAAAGCCACATGATGGAACTTGAAAATATTAACCAATAACAATTTATGAAAAAATTAATCATCTGCACAGCTCTGGCCATAGGACTTGGAGCCTGCACAACAAAAGAGAGTATGGATTCTAAACTTTTTGCAAACCTGGACACCACTCATGCCCCAGGTACTGACTTCTTCCAATACGCAACCGGCGGTTGGCAGAACGCAAACCCCATGACCGACGAGTACTCACGCTACGGACAGTTCGACGCCTTGCGCGAGAAGAACAAGGAGCAGCTGAAAGACCTTGTACTTGAGCAAGCCGCAAAGCAGAGCGAGCCGGGCAGCAACTCACAGAAAGTGGGAGACCTCTACAATATGGTTATGGACAGTACACGCCGTAATGCAGAAGGAACAGCGCCCGTAAAAAAATATATGGATGAGATTGCATCGCTCAAAGAGAAGAGTGAAATAGTTCCCCTGCTTGCAAGGAATTACCGTGTAGGCATCGGCGGCTTCTTCGGTACAGGCATCGGTACAGACATCATGGACAGCAACAGCAACCAGCTCGGGCTCTACCAGGGCGGTACATCACTCCCCGAGAAAGAGTACTACAGCGACACCGATGAAATTTCGGCAAACATACGCGCCAAGTTCCGGGAGTATGTAACCAACATGTTCAAACTGCACGGCTTCACTGCAGACGAGGCAGAGAAGAAGATGAATGCTGTCATGGCCATAGAGACACGCATCGCAGCAAAGCACCTCAGCCGTATTGAACGCCGTAACCCGCTCAACAGCTATCACAAGATGAGCTACAATGAACTGAAGCAGACCGTTCCCGGCATCGATTGGGATACATACTACAACATTCTTGGCATCAACGGTATAGAGCAGATAAACCTTGCTCACCCCGAAGCCATAAAGGAGGTTGCAGCCATAATCAAAGAGACCCCGATGGACGACCTCAAGGCCTATCTTGAGTGGAGAATAATACGTTCGACATCAAACGAACTCACCGACGACATCGAGGCCGAAACATTTGCCTTCTACGGTACAGTGTTGAGCGGCAAGAAGGTACAGCAGCCACGCTGGAAACGTGCCGTGTCGACCGTTGACGGAGCACTGGGCGACATCATCGGCGAGCTCTACGTTGCAAAGCACTTCCCCCCCGCAGCTAAAGAGCGCATGACACAGCTCGTAAAGAACCTTCAGGTCGCACTCGGCGAGCGCATTGACGCACAGGAGTGGATGAGCGCAGAGACAAAGAAGGCCGCACACGAGAAACTGAACACCTTTACAGTAAAGATTGGCTACCCCGACAAATGGGAAGATTACAGCGGCCTTGTCGTTGACCCCACATTGAGCTATGCCGAAAACTGCCGTAGAATGTCGGAGTTCGGCTGGAACAAGCACATCAACGAGAAATGGGGCAAGCCTGTTGACCGCGACGAGTGGCACATGACACCACAGACTGTAAACGCATACTATAACCCCACCACAAACGAGATATGTTTCCCGGCAGGTATTCTGCAGTACCCCTTCTTCGACATGGAGGAAGATGACGCATTCAACTACGGTGCCATAGGCGTTGTTATAGGCCATGAGATGACACACGGTTTCGACGACCAAGGCCGTCAGTTCGACAAAGACGGAAACTTCGCCAACTGGTGGACCGACGAAGATGCAGCCAAATTCAACGAGCGCACACAGGTTATTGTCGACTTCTTCGACAAGATTGAGGTTCTCCCCGGACTCAATGCCAACGGCAAGCTCACATTGGGCGAGAACATAGCCGACCATGGTGGCCTTATGATTTCAATGCAGGCATTCAAGAACGCGACAAAGGAGAACCCGTTGCCAGTTGTGAACGGCTTTACTCCCGAACAGCGTTTCTATCTCTCATATTCAGGCGTTTGGGCCGGCCACGTACGCGACGAGGAGATACGTAACCTCACCAAGAGCGACGTGCACTCACTCTCACGCTGGAGAGTAAACGGCACATTGCCTCATATCGACGACTGGTACACAGCATTCGGCATCACAGAAGAGAGCCCGATGTTCGTACCCGAGAACGAGCGCCTGAAGATTTGGTAAAAGAGAAA
>JAUNQV010000133.1 GCA_030535995.1 Bacteroidales bacterium | reverse complement strand
GAGATTGTTTAATAAATATTGTCAGGAGAGACCTGATTAATTTAATTAAAAAAACTATGACAGATCCTATTGCAGATTATCTGACGAGGTTGAGAAACGCAATTAGTGCAAAGCACAGAGTTGTAGAGGTTCCTGCCTCAAATTTGAAGAAGGAGATCACTAAGATCCTCTTCGACAAGGGTTATATCTTGAACTACATGTTTGTAGAAGATGGTCCTCAGGGTACTATCAAGATTGCCTTGAAGTACGATGCCGCTAATAAGACTAGCGCAATCAAGAAATTGATTAGAGTATCTTCACCCGGTTTGCGTAAGTACACCGGTTATAAAGATATGCCGAGAGTAATTAACGGATTGGGTATTGCTATCTTATCTACATCCAAAGGTGTAATGACTGACAAGGAGGCTGCTGATCTCAAGATTGGTGGTGAGGTTCTTTGTTACGTATATTAATGAGGAGGATTTGCTATGTCTAGAATTGGTAAATTGCCTATTACTATTCCCGCAGGTGTTACAGTAACACTGAAGGATGATGTGGTTACCGTTAAGGGACCTAAGGGTGAGTTGTCTCAATATGTAAATCCCCTGATTACTGTTACTATCAACGATAATGAAGTTGTTGTTTCACGTGGCAGCGATGAGAAGCAGGAACGTGCTTACCACGGTTTGTATCGCGCTTTGATCAACAACATGATTGTTGGTGTTTCTGAAGGTTACAAGAAGGAGCTTGAACTCGTAGGTGTAGGTTATCGTGTATCTAACACTGGTAATGTTATGGAGCTCGCTTTGGGTTTCACACACCCCATCTTCATGGTATTGCCTCCTGAAATCAAGGTTGAGACCAAGACTGAGAGAAATAAGAACCCGCTGATTACATTGGAATCTTGTGATAAGCAACTGCTTGGTGCAGTATGCGCTAAGATTCGCTCTTTCCGCAAGCCTGAACCGTATAAGGGCAAGGGTGTTAAGTTTGTTGGTGAGGTTATCCGTAGAAAGTCGGGTAAGTCAGCTGGCGCTAAGTAATTAACTCTTTAAAAGAAGTACGATTATGATTACAAAACAAGAAAGACGAATCAAGATTAAATATAGAGTACGTAATAAGATTTCAGGTACTTTGGAGCGTCCTCGTATGACTGTATTCCGCAGCAACAAGCAGGTTTACGTTCAGATTATCGAGGACTTGAATGGCCGTACATTGGCTGCTGCTTCTTCTCTCGGCATGGAAAAGATGCCTAAGAAAGAGCAGGCTGCTAAGGTAGGTGAGCTTATTGCTCAGAAGGCACAAGAGGCAGGTATCACAACTGTTGTATTTGACCGTAACGGATACCTTTATCACGGGAGAGTAAAAGAAGTGGCTGAGGCCGCACGTAAAGGTGGACTTAAATTTTAATCATCATGGCAGTAAATAGAGTTAAGATAACTAACGATATCGAGTTGAAAGATAGACTCGTTGCTATTAACCGTGTTACCAAGGTAACAAAAGGTGGACGCACTTTCACATTCGCTGCAATTGTTGTAGTAGGTAATGAGAATGGCGTTATCGGTTGGGGCTTGGGTAAAGCCGGTGAAGTAACTGCTGCTATTGCCAAGGGTGTAGAAGCTGCAAAGAAGAACCTTGTGCGTGTCCCCATATTGAAGGGTACTATTCCCCATGAGGTTGAGGTCCGTTTTGGTGGTGCTCAAGTATTTTTAAAGCCCGCTTCTACCGGTACTGGAGTTGTTGCTGGTGGTGCTATGCGTGCCGTTCTTGAGAGTGTTGGTATCACTGACGTTTTGGCTAAGTCTAAGGGATCTTCTAACCCTCACAACCTCGTAAAGGCCACCATTAAGGCTTTGGAGGAGTTGAGAGACGCAAGAACTGTTGCTCAGAACAGAGGTATCAGTATGGAACGTGTATTTAAAGGATAAGGAGAAAACAGAAATGGCAACTATTAAAGTAAAGCAAGTTAAAAGTAGAATCGGTGCTCCGAAGGATCAGAAGAGAACTCTTGATGCTCTCGGTCTGCGCAAGATGAACAAGGTAGTTGAGCATGAAGCTACTCCCTCTATTTTAGGTATGATCAACAAGGTTAAGCACTTGGTTGCAGTTGTTGAGTAATTTAATTAATATTAAAGATTACAGTTATGAAATTAAATAGTTTAAAACCTGCTGAAGGCTCAACAAAGACAAGAAAGAGAATTGGCCGTGGTCCCGGTTCTGGCTTGGGTGGAACTTCTACTCGTGGTCACAAGGGTGCAAAGTCACGTTCTGGTTATTCTAAGAAAATTGGCTTCGAGGGTGGTCAGATGCCTTTGCAGCGTCGAGTTCCTAAGTTCGGTTTCAAGAACATCAATCGTGTTGAGTACAAGGCCATCAATATTGGCGTTGTCCAGGCATTGGCAGATGAGAAGCAGTTGACAAAGGTTACTGTCGCCGACTTAATCGCTGCCGGCTTCGTATCGTCAAAGCATTTGGTTAAGATTCTTGGTAATGGCGAAATCACTGCTAAGCTTGAGGTAGAGGCTCATGCATTCTCTAAGAGTGCTGTTGCCGCTATTGAGGCTCAGGGTGGTAGTGCTGTAAAACTCTAACCTACATGAACTCTTTGTTAGTAGTATTAATCGCAGTTGCCATTGTGCTTGCATTCGGTTGGTGGAAGCGCAAGGCAGTTGCGAATATGTGGAAGATCGAAGACCTTCGTACGAAGATTCTTGTAACCGTTGGTTTCGTTGCAATCTATCGCTTCGGTACTCAGATTGTGTTACCGGGTATTGACCCTAACTTGTTGGTTCAATTGCGCGAGCAGACTGGTACAGGCCTTCTTTCTCTCCTTGATATGTTCTCCGGTGGTGCATTCTCTAATGCTTCTGTGTTTGCATTGGGTGTAATGCCTTATATCTCTGCATCTATTGTTGTGCAGCTTTTGGGTATGGTTATCCCTTATTTCCAGAAGATGCAGCGTGAAGGTGAGAGTGGCCGTAGAAAGATGAACCAAATTACTCGCTATTTGACGATTGCGATTCTTATGGTTCAGGGACCTGCATACTTGCTCAACTTGCGTGCTCAGGCTGGTGCTGCTATCAACCCTGCTGTTAGTTGGCTTGGTTTTATGATTACTTCTACCATCATCCTTGCTGCTGGTAGTATGTTTATCCTTTGGTTGGGTGAGCGTATTACAGATAAGGGTTTGGGTAATGGTGTGTCATTTATCATCTTGGTAGGTATCATAGCTCGTCTTCCCGAGGCTTTCGTACAGGAGTTTACTTCTCGTATGGCTTCTCCCGGTGCAGGTGGCTTGATTATGTTCCTTATCGAACTTATTGCATTGATGGCAATCATCTGTGGCGCCATTATGTTGGTACAGGGAGTGCGTAAGATTCCCGTACAGTATGCGAAGCAGATTGTGAGCGGTAAGCAGTATGGTGGTGCACGTCAGTATATTCCTTTGAAGGTAAATGCTGCCAATGTAATGCCTATTATCTTCGCTCAGGCAATTATGTTCATTCCTTTGACATTCATCAACTATGCTAATCTCGAGAGTGCTCCCGAGTGGATTCGTCTGATGATTGACATGAACAGTTGGTTGTATAACCTCGTATTTGCTATTTTGATTATCGCGTTTACTCTGTTCTACACAGCGATTACCGTTAATCCTACTCAGATGGCAGAGGATATCAAGCGTAACAACGGTTTCATTCCTGGAGTGAAACCCGGTAAGGCTACTGCTGATTATATTGACGTTATTATGTCTCGTATTACATGGCCAGGTGCTCTTTTCTTGGCTGTTGTGGCTATTCTTCCCGCTTTTGCATCAATGTTTGGTGTTAAGGCAGAGTTTGCACAGTTCTTCGGTGGTACTTCACTTCTTATCTTGGTTGGTGTAGTGCTTGATACACTGCAGCAGATTGAAAGCCACTTGTTGATGAGACATTATGATGGCTTGTTGTCGACCGGTCGTATTAAGGGTCGTTCAGGTGCTGCATATTAAGAATTATTTTCAATGATATTTCTTAAGACACAGGATGAGATAGAATTACTTCGCCAAAGTAATCTCCTTGTAGGGAGAACTTTGGCGGAGATTGCCAAAATAATCAAACCTGGCGTGACTACTCGTCAACTTGATAAGGTGGCTGAGGAGTTTATCCGCGATAATGGGGCGATACCAACTTTCAAAGGTTTCCCTCATTTCGAAGAAGGTTATCCCGCTTTTCCGGGTACTTTGTGCACCTCGGTAAATGATATGGTTGTTCATGGCATACCCAATGACATTGAACTGAAGGATGGCGATATCGTTTCAGTTGATTGTGGAACCTATATGAATGGCTTTTGCGGAGATTCTGCTTATACCTTTTGTGTAGGTGAGGTTTCGGAAGAGGTGACAGAACTTCTTCGTGTAACCAAGGAAGCGCTCTATTTAGGTATTGAAAATGCTATTCACGGCAAACGACTTGGCGATATAGGCTATGCCGTACAGAAGCACTGTGAGTCTCATGGCTACGGTGTTGTGCGAGAGTTTGTTGGTCATGGTATTGGTCGTGAGATGCATGAGGATCCTCAAGTGCCCAATTATGGTAGTCGTGGTCGCGGTACGCTCCTTAAGAAGGGAATGTGCTTGTCTATTGAACCGATGATCACTCAGGGCTCTCGTAAGTTGAAGTGGCATAATGACGGATGGGGCGTCTCTACTGTTGATGGAAAGTGTGCTGCTCATTTTGAACACACAGTTGCCGTTGGCATGGGTAAGGCAGACATTCTGTCTTCATTCGAGTTTGTGGAAGAAGTATTACGTA